>DATBLN010000181.1:0-69154 GCA_036555345.1 Steroidobacteraceae bacterium | reverse complement strand
CCTGCCGCGGCTCACTCCTGCCCGGCGTCCTCGACCGGCGCCTCTATCACGCGGCGCCCGCGGTAGAAGCCGTCGCGGCTGATGCGATGGCGCAGGTGGGTTTCACCCGTGGTGGGATCCTTCGACAGCGCCGGCTTGCCGAGCCGGTCATGCGAGCGGTGCATACCGCGCTTGGAAGGCGTCTTGCGACTTTTCTGTACGGCCATGGAAGTTCAACTCCGGTCAACGTTCAGTGCTTCAGCAATTCTTTGAGTCCCGCGAACGGCCGCCGCATCGCCTCCGGCGCGGCATTCGCCCGCTCGTCCGCGGCCCGCGCCGCAGCGCCGTCCGCCGGCCCGCAGGTCTCGCCTTCCGCGTGCCGCGCGATCAGCGGCAGCGACAGCAGCAATTCGTCCTCGACGAGCGCCGCGAGGTCGAGCCGTCCCGGGTCGCAGGCGATCGCCTCGCGATCCGCCGGCACCGGCGCGTCGTCCGACTCGACGAACGCCAGGCGCGATTCCGACTCGACCGTGCGGGGCATCGGCGCCAGGCAGCGCTGGCAGGTCAACTGAGCGCTCGCCCGCACCCGCAGGTCGCCCGTGACGACACCCTCGCTCCTGCCGAGGGCGAGCCGCGCGGCGACCGTCCCGTCGGGTCCGGCCAGGCGATCGGCCAGACGCGCGAAATCGGCGATCTGGAACTCCCGCTCGATGACCGTCCCGGCCGCAGCCAGGCCCTCTGCATTCAGCAGCGCGTCCCAGGGCCGCGGCATGGGGGCGGTATCATAGTGAGCAGGGCCAGGGGTGTCAAAAAACTTGTCGCGCAAATCCTTGTTTTTCAAGCACTGATCGCCGATGGCGGCCACCCTGCTGCTGGCCTCCACGTCCCCCTACCGGCGCCGGCTGCTGGAACGGCTCGGCGTGCCGTTCGCAGTCGAAGCGCCGCAGGTGGACGAAACGCCGGCGGTGGCTGAACAACCCGCCGCTCGCGCCCTGCGCCTGGCGCGCGCCAAGGCGGCGGCGGTCTCGGCGCGGCATCCAGGCTCGCTCGTGCTCGGTTCCGACCAGGTGGCCGATTGCGGGGGTCTCGTGCTCGACAAGCCCGGGGATGCCGCTGGCTGCCGCGCGCAGTTGCGGGCGAGCAGTGGCCGCGCCGTGCAGTTCCATACGGCCGTCGTCCTGCTGCGTGCCGAGCCGCCGGTGGTGCGGGATTTCATCGACCAGACGACGGTCCGGTTCCGGTCCCTGACGGAGGACGAGATCGCCCGCTACGTGGAACGGGATGCGCCCTTCGATTGCGCGGGCGGGTTCCGCAGCGAGGGCCTCGGGGTCACCCTGTTCGAGTCGGTCGAGACCCGCGATCCGACCGCGCTCGTGGGCCTGCCGCTGATCTGGGTGGCGGATGCGCTCCGCGCCGCCGGGCTCGATCCGCTCAGCGGCTAGCCGCGCCGGACCGGCGCCGCAGCGAGTCGAGCAGCGCCGCGAGATCCGCCGGCAGCGGCGCCGCCGCGCGAAACGGCCCGCCGCCGTCGGGCCAGGTGAACGCGACCGATGCGGCGTGCAGGAACATGCGGCGCAGGCCGAGCTCGCGGAACGTCGCGTTGGCCGCGCGGTCTCCGTACTTCTCGTCACCGGCGACGGGATGGCCCGCGAACGCCGCGTGCACGCGGATCTGGTGCGTGCGCCCGGTGTGGATGGCGACGTCCATCAGCGTCGCGACGTCGCCGAACGCCTCGCGCGGCGCGAAATCCGTGACGGCCAGCTTGCCGGCGGCATGCACGCGCACCATGCGCTCGCCACCCTGGCGCTGGTGGGTCAGGACGGGCGCATCGATGGTCTTGCGCCCGAGCCGCCACCTCCCGGCCAGCAATGTGGTGTAGCGCTTCTCCACTGCCCCTTCGCGCATCAGCGCGTGCAGCACCCTTAGCGCCGGCCGCGTGCGCGCGACCAGCAGGCAGCCGCTGGTGTCGCGGTCGAGCCGGTGCGCGAGCTCGAGCGGCTCCTCGGGACGCAGGGCGCGCAGGGCCTCGATCACCCCGAAAGCGAGCCCGGACCCGCCGTGCACGGCCACACCCGCCGGCTTGTCGAGCACCAGCACGCGCGCATCCTCGTGGACGATGGACGCGCGCACGGTCGCCTGCAGCGCATCCGGAACGCGCCGGACCGCCGGCTCTCCGGCGGCTGCGAGCCGCACGGGCGGCAGCCGCACCTCGTCGTCCGCCGCCAGCCGGTAGTCGGGCCCCTTGCGCTTGCCGTTGACCCGCACCTCGCCGCGGCGCAGCAGCCGGTACACGCGGCTCTTCGGCACGCCGGCGAGCTGGCGCAGCAGGAAATTGTCGAGACGCTGACCCTCGCCGGCGATCCCCGCCCGGACCTTTCGCACGCCGGGCCCGGAGCTTCGATCGGATGTCACCGGTGCCCCCTAACGTATTGATTTTCCGGGCGCAAGGCTGGTATCGTAACCGCCAATCAGGTCTTACGGCGCAGGCTTCAGACAGCGAAGCGTGGCCGCTGACCGGTACGCGGTCCCTCCCCATTCGACCCAGGTTCATTCCCGGCGTCGCAGCGGGCAGGCCGCATGTTAGTTGGTCCGGCGAGCCCGGACCATCGCCGGCCGTTCGCACGGATTGTGATGTCCGCGTGTTGATCTCGCCCGAGCGCGCAGGAACGCGATGGCCCGCAGCCAGAGGCTGCGGCCCCGTGCCGCGCGCGCGGGATCCACGCGAGCACCGCTTCGAGTCTCCCCTCGCAAAGCGATTCGCCAGCCCGCGCGACACGGCCCCCACCACCTCGGAAGGGGCCCATGAAGAGAATGCTGATCAACGCAACCCAGCAGGAGGAGTTGCGCGTCGCTCTGGTTGACGGCCAGAAGCTGTACGACCTGTCGATCGATCTCCCGTCCCGCGAGCAGAAGAAGGGCAACGTCTACAAGGCGCGCGTCACGCGCGTCGAGCCCAGCCTGGAGGCGGCCTTCGTCGAGTACGGCTCCCAGCGCCAGGGATTCCTGCCGCTGAAGGAGGTCGCCCGCGAGTACTTCCGCTTCCAGCCGGCGCCCGGCGCCCGCTTCAACATCCGCGACGTGCTGCAGGAGGGACAGGAACTCCTGGTGCAGGTCGAGAAGGAGGAGCGCGGCAACAAGGGTGCGGCGCTCACGACCTTCATCTCCCTGGCGGGCCGGTTCCTGGTCCTGATGCCGAACAACCCGCGCGCCGGGGGCGTGTCGCGGCGCATCGAGGGCGAGGAACGTGACGTCACCAGGGACTCGCTCGACCAGCTGCGGGTGCCGGAGGGCATGGGCACGATCGTGCGCACCGCCGGCGTCGGCCGCGGCCCCGAGGAACTGCAGTGGGACCTGGACACGCTGCGCGCCAACTGGGACGCGATCGTGACTGCCTCGGCCGAGCGCACGGCGCCCTTCCTGGTCTACCAGGAGAGCGACGCCGTGACGCGCGCATTGCGCGACTACCTGTCGGACGACATCGGCGAGGTGCTGATCGACGAGCCCGAGTCACATGCCCGCGCGCTCGAGTACGTGCAGCGGTTCATGTCGCCCGACGCACTGCGGCAGATCAAGCTCTACACCGACGACGTGCCGCTGTTCACGCGCTTCCAGATCGAGAGCCAGATCGAGTCGGCGTATTCGCACACCGTCACGCTGCCCTCCGGCGGCAGCATCGTGTTCGACTACACCGAGGCGCTGGTCTCGATCGACATCAACTCCGCGCGCGCCACGCGCGGCGCCGACATCGAGACCACGGCCTGCAACACCAACCTGGAAGCGGCCGAGGAGATCGCCCGGCAGCTGCGCATCCGCGACCTCGGCGGCCTGATCGTCATCGACTTCATCGACATGGAGTCGAAGAAGAACCAGCAGGACGTCGAGGAGCGCCTGCGCGACGCGGTGCGCTCCGACCGGGCGCGCATCCAGCTCGGGCGCATCTCGCGCTTCGGGCTCATGGAGATGTCGCGCCAGCGCCTGCGGCCGTCGCTGGGCGAGTCCACGCACATGGTCTGCCCGCGCTGCAGCGGCATGGGAACCATCCGCAGCGTCGAGTCCATGGCGCTGGCCGTGCTGAGGCTCATCGGTGAGGAGGCGCGCAAGGAACGCACCACCCGCGTCGTCGCCCAGCTGCCGGTGGACGTCGCGACCTTCCTGATCAACGAGAAGCGCGAGTGGCTGCACCGGCTGGAGAGCCAGCGCGAGGCCGCGATCGTGCTGGTGCCCGACCCGAACATGCAGACGCCCAACTACTCGATCCGCCGGGTGCGGGACGACGAAATGGCGCTCCCGGAGAACGCGGCCGTCAGCTACCAGATCGCGCACCAGGGACCCGTCGAACTCGACTTCAAGTCGCAGGCCGAGAAGCACCCGCCCGCGGCGCCGCCGGCCGTGCAGGCGATCGCCCCCGCGGCGCCGGCGCCGGCACCTGTCGCGCCGGTCGCCCGCGAGCCCGCAGGGCCGGGCTTCTGGGCGCGCCTCGTCGCACTGTTCCGTGGCGGGGCCGGCGAGCCTGCGAAGGCCGAGTCACGCAGCGCCCCATCGCGCCGCGAAGAGCATCGTCCGGGCCGGCACGGCCACGACCGGCACGAGGAGCGTGGCGGTCGGCGACATCATCGAGGCGAGCGCGGCCCGCGCCGTGACCGCGATCGTGACCGTCACCGTGATCGCGACCGCGACCGTGACCGTCATCGCGAGCACGATCGCGACCGGGAACGCGAGCGCGGCCGCGACCGCGGGCATGACCATCGCGACGACCGGGCGCGCCAGGCGCGCGGGCGAGACGAGGCGGACCGCCAGCGCGACCGGGCGGCCGAGACTCCGCCGCCGGCCCAGGCCGCGGAGGCGCCCAGCACGGACATCGCGGGCGAGCCGCGCCGGCGGCGCCGGCGGCGCCGCGGCCGCGGCGGGCGCGATCGCCAGGACGGACGCATGGGCGGCGAGCCGCAGGGCACGGCTGCGGGCAACGGCGAGCCGGAGGCGCGCGAATCCGTGCCCGCGGCGCCAGCGGTGGAGCATCCGGCAGAAGCGGTCCCGGCACCGCCGCCCGTCCCGGCTCCGCAGCCGGCCGAGAGCTACAAGCCGCCGCAGACCTACACGGTGTGGTCGTCGTCGCCCGGCGAAGGGCACCATTTCGGCCCGAAGGAGTGATTCACCCGGCCTGCCGCAGCGCCGCGAGCAGGCCGCGGGACGCTTCCTCCACGAGATCGAGCACGTCCTCGAAACCGGTGGGGCCGCCGTAGTAAGGGTCGGGAACGTCCCGGCGGCCGAGGTGCGGCGCGAATTCGAGGAACAGCCGCAGCCGATGCCGGTGCTCCGCCGGCGCGATCCGCTGCAGCCGCCGGAAATTCTGCTCATCCATCGCGAGCACGAAGTCGAACCGGGCGAAATCGGCGGCCTCGACCATGCGTGCGCGTTGCTGACTCATGTCGATGCCGCGGCGCAGGGCGGCATCGATGGCGCGTGCGTCGGGCGGCTCTCCGGCGTGGTAGCCGTGCGTACCCGCGGATGCCACCTCGATGTCGAGTCCCGCCCCTTCCCGCGTGACCAGGTCCCGGAACACCGCCTCCGCCGTCGGCGAACGGCAGATGTTGCCGAGGCAGACGAACAGCACGCGCTGCGTCATGCGCGCCTGCGTCCCTGCAGCCAGCCGCCCAGCAGCGCGATCGCGCGCTCCACCTCGGCGCCGGATACCGCGAACGACAGCCGCAGGTAACGGCCCCCGTTCACCGGATCGAAGTCGAGGCCGGTCGTGAGCGCAAGGCCGGTCGCCTCGAGCAGTTCCCGGCACCACGCCGGCGAGTCGCCGGTCAGGTGGCCGATGTCGGCGTAGACGTAGAACGCGCCGTCCGGCGGCGCGATGCGCTCGATGCCGAGCGCGGGCAATGCCTCGAGCAGCCGCCGCCGGTTCAGGGCGTAGTCCGCCACGTGCGCCTCAAGTTCCGCGCGTTCGTCCATGGCGGCGATCGCGACATGCTGGGAGAGCGTCGGCGGCACCAGGAAGAGGTTGCCCGCGAAGCGGCGCATCACCTCCGCGAGCGCGGCGGGGGCGACCGCCCAGCCGAGCCGCCAGCCCGTCATGCACCAGTACTTCGAAAAGCTGTTGACCACCACCGGCTCCGGGTCGACCTCCAGCAGCGAGCAGGCGCGCCCGGCATAGGTGATCCCGTGATAGGTCTCATCCGCGATGACGCGGATGCCGCGGGCGCGGCAGACCTCCGCGATCGCGGCCTGCTCCTGACGGGGCAGCATGGTGCCCGTGGGGTTGGACGGGCTCGTGAGGATGAGCCCGTCGGGCGCCGGGTCGAGCGCGGCGACCATGGCCGCGGTCGGCTGGAAGCGCGTATCAGGGCCGCATTCGAGGTCGACCACCGCGTGGCCGAGCGCGCGCAGGACGTTCCGGTGAGCCGGGTAGCCCGGCCGCGGCAGCGCGACCCTCGCGCCGCGGCCGAACAGCACGGCGATGGCGAGCACGAGCGCGCCGGAAGCGCCCGGCGTCAGCAGGATCCGCTCCGGGTCGATCGCGAGGCCGCAGGACTCGGCGTAGTGCAGGGCGATGCGCTCCGCGAGCGCTCCGCTCTCCCAGTATCCCTGCGGCAACCCGGCGAGCGCGCGCTGCCCGGCCGCGAGGGCCGCCCGCGGCGCGCCGGCCGACGGCTGGCCCACCTCCATGTGGATGACGGGGAGCCCCCGCCGCTCGCGCTCGTTGGCGAGGCGATTGATGACCATGGCATGGAAGGGCGCGACGCCCGCGGCCGCCTCGTTCAAGGGCGGCGGCCCTCCCGCAGCAGGCGCTCGACGTGCGCCAGGTCGTCCGGCGTGTCCACGCCGGGACCGGGGCGGGCCCGGGCGTCCCCTACGGCGATCGCGAGCCCCATCTGCAGCGCGCGCAGCTGCTCGAGGCTCTCCGCGCGCTCCAGCGCCGATGGCGGGGCGGCGGCGAGGCGGCCGAGCGCGTCGACGCGGTAGGCGTAGATCCCGAGGTGCCGGCGCGCCCCGCGGAAGCGCGTCTGGCTCCCGAGCCCCGCCGGGGCGCCGTCCCGGTGCCAGGGAATGGGCGCGCGGCTGAAATAGAGCGCGCGGCCGTTCGACTGCGTCACCAGCTTGACGACATTGGGATCGAGGTATTCCTCGAGGCTCTCCACCGGCGCCGCGAGCGTCGCGACGTCCGCGCTCGCGTCGCGCTCGAGCAGCTCGGCCGCCTGGCGGATGAGCGCCGGCGGCAGCATCGGCTCGTCGGCCTGGACGTTGACGACGACTGCGTCGCCGCTCCAGCCTCGCCGCGCGGCGAGCTCCGCGATGCGGTCGGTGCCGGACGGGTGCTTCGGCGAGGTCATTTCGACGTCGGCGCCCGCCGCGGCGCAGGCCGCGCGGATGCGCTCGTCGTCGGTCGCGACCACGACTTCCCGGGCCCCGGAACGCTCCGCGAGCCGGTGCACGTGCAGGATCATCGGCGTGCCGGCGAGCAGCGCGAGCGGCTTGCCCGGCAGCCGCGTCGACCCGTAGCGCGCCGGAATGGCGACCCGGAACATTCAGCGCCCGGCCAGCAACGGATCATCCGGCGCCAGCCGGCGCGCCTCGTCGGGCAGCATGACCGGGATGCCGTCCTGGACCGGGTACGCGAGGCGATCCGCACGGCAGACGAGTTCCTCCGGGTCGCGGTGGCGATGCAGCGGTCCCTTGCAGACCGGGCAGGCGAGGATGTCGGTCAGCTTCTCAGTCACGGGCGACGATACCTTGCGGCCGGGCCGCGGCGAGGCGTGCGATCCGATTGACGAGTTCCGTCGCGCCGGGTTCCTGCACGCGGGCCTCGACTTCGACGACCCAGGCGTCCTGCCAGCCGTCGCTTGCGCATTTTACGGCATCCTTGGCCGTCATCAGCACGGGACGACCACGCCGCTCGCCGAGCGCCCGGGACGGGATGGCCGCGTGATCCGGCAACGCATGCTCCTCCAGCTGCAGCCCGGCCTCGCGCAGCATCGCGAAGAACCGCGCGGGATGGCCGATCGCCGCGGCGGCGATGACCGGGCGTCCTGCGAAGTCGGCGAGCGCCCGCCGCTCGCGTCCGTCGAGCGAGACCACCGCCCGTGGCTCGAGACGCATCCGCAGCGCCCCGGGCCGCGAGAATCCTTCGCCATTCACGACCACCGCATCCAGGCGCTCGAGCCGCGCGGCCGGTTCGCGCAGCGGCCCGGCCGGGAGCAGCCGGCCGTTGCCGAAGCCACGCGCGCCGTCGACGACCGCGATCTCGAGATCCCGCTGCAACGCATGGTGCTGCAGGCCGTCGTCGCAGAGCACGAGATCGCAGTCCGGCTCGAGCAGCCGCACGGCCTCCGCGCGCCGCGCCCCGATCGCGACCGGAAGGTCGAGCGCGCGCGCGAGCATGACCGCTTCGTCGCCTGCCGATGCCGCGCCCTCCCCCGATGCGATGCGGCGCGCGCCGCCGCTCCCGCGGTAGCCGCGCAGCGCGATGCCGACCCGCAGGCCACGTTCCGTGAGCCGGCGGGCGAGCCATTCGACGAGTGGGGTCTTGCCGGTGCCACCGGCGGTCAGGTTGCCGACGATCACCACCGGGCGCCCGGCGCGGTAGCACGGGAACCAGCCGCGCCGGTACAGCGCCCGGCGCAGTCGCGACGCGGCGGCAAAGATCCAGGCGAGCGGTGCCAGCCAGCGGCCGCGGCCGGTGTCCCCGTACCAGGTTTCGAGGAACCAGTCGTGCATCCGCGGGCGGATCGGGGGCTCCCTAGACGTTGAACTGCATGCGGTGCAGTGCCGCGTAGACGCCGTTGGCCGCGAGCAGCGTGGCGTGCGTGCCGGACTCCACGATGCGCCCGCCGTCCAGCACGATGATCCGGTCCGCATGCTCGATCGTGGACAGCCGGTGCGCGATCACGAGCGTGGTACGCCCGCTCACCAGGCTCGCGAGCGCGTCCTGGATCACGCGCTCGGATTCCGCGTCGAGCGCGGACATGGCCTCGTCCAGGATCAGGACGGGCGCATCCTTCAGGAGTGCGCGCGCGATCGCGACGCGCTGCCGCTGGCCGCCGGACAGCAGTGTGCCGCGTTCGCCGACGGCCGCGTCAAGACCGCCCGGCATGTCCCCGGCGAAGTCGAGCACGTGCGCCGCCCGCGCTGCCTGCTCGATCGCGGCCGGGCCGGCCCGGTCCATGCCGAAGGCGATGTTGTTGCGGATCGTGTCGTCGAGCAGCACGACCTCCTGGCTGACCACGCTGATCTGGCGGCGCAGGTCCTCGAGCCGGTACTCGCGCAGGTCGAAGCCGTCCAGCAGCACCGCGCCGGCATCCGGGTCGTGCAGGCGCGGCAGCAGGCTCACGAGCGTGGACTTGCCGCTGCCGGAGCGACCCACGATCGCGACCGTCTCGCCGGGCGCGGCGCGGAACGCGACCTCGCGCAGGACTTCTCCCTTGTCCGCCTCGTAGGTGAAGCTGACGCCGCGGAACTCGACCTCGCCGCGCGCGCGCGCGATCCGCCGGCTGCCGCCGGCATCCTCGGCCGGCGTGTCCAGGATCTCGAACACGCTCTCCCCGGCCGCGATGCCCTGCTGCAACGGGCTCACGACGCTCACGATCCGCCGCAGCGGTGCGGTCATCAGCAGCAGCGCCGTGAGGAACGACGTGAATTCGCCGACCGAGAGCCCGCGCGCCAGGACGTCCCGGATCGCGACATACATGACGGCGGCAAGCCCGAGGGCCGCGATGAGCTGGACCACCGGGTTCGAAACGGCCCGCACCACGATGAGCTTCATGTAGCTCGCGCGGTTGCGCTCGTTGACGCGCTCGAAAGCCGCGAGCTGCTGCCGCTCGGCATTGAAGACCTTGATCATGCGGTGGCTCTCGAGCGATTCCTTGGCGACCCGCGTGACGTCCCCCATCGACGCCTGGATGCGCATGCTGTACCGCCGGAACAGGCGGCTGGTGACCCGCATGAGGCCCACGATCAGCGGCGACACCGCGAGCGCGAAGGCGGTCAGGCGCCAGTTGAGCCACAGCAGGTAGCCGAGCAGGCCCGCGATCGTCAGTGTGTCGCGGATCAGGAATGTCACGGCCGTCGTGGCCGCCTCCGCGACCAGTTCGATGTTGTAGGTCAGGCGTGACAGCAGCGGAGCCGCGCCGTGGCGGTCGAAGAACGCCGTCGGCAGCTCGAGGTAGCGCGCGTAAAGGTCGCGGCGCATGGCCTTGATGACCTGCCGGCCGACCCAGCCGGGTGCGTACACCGAGAGGTAATCGCCGGCGCCGCGGGCCAGGAACAGCGCGATGATGGCCGCGGGCACCAGCGTCAGCACGCGGCTGTCACGCTCGATGAATGCCCCGTCCAGGAACTTCTTGACGAGCCAGGCGAGGCCCGTGTCGACGGCCGCGAACAGGATCATCCCCGCCACGCCCAGCAGGAACATCGCCCAGTGCGGGCGCGCGTAGCCGAGCAGGCGCCGGTAGATCGCGAGCCCGCTGGCGGTCAGCGGCGGCAGGCCGCGGTCATTCTTCTGCTTGCTGGCTGACGGTCGCAATGTTGACCTGCGTGAATCCGAGACGGGCCGTCACGTCCATGGCCGTGACCACCGACTGGTGGGTCGCCCGCGCATCCGCGCGGATCGTCACGGGTCGCGTCCGGTTCTCGCCCGCGACCTGGCGCAGCCCCGCGAACAGCGTTTCGCGCTCGTTGTTGACGAGCGCCCGGTCGTCGATGCGGTAGCTGCCCTGGGCCGTGATGGTGACGACGATCGGGCGCTCGCGCGGTTCCGCGGCGCGGGTGGCGCCGGCCTCCGGCAGGTCCACGCGCAGCCTGCCTTCCTGCACGAACGTCGTCGACACCATGAAGAAGATCACGAGCAGCAGGACGACGTCGATCAGCGACGTCAAGTTGAGCTCCGGGTCCTCCGCGCGCTTGCTCTGCAGCCTCATGAGGCCGCTTCGCGCCGGCGCGCCGGCGCCGCCTGTGCGCCCATGCGGTCCATGGCCTGCACCAGCTTCATGGCCTCCTTCTCCATCTCGACCACGAGGAAGTCCACGAGCCCGCGCAGATAGCGGTAGCCGATCAGCGCCGGGATCGCGACGATGAGCCCCGCGGCCGTCGTGATCAGCGCCTCGCCGATGCCGCCCGACAGCACCTGCGGGTCGCCGACCCCCTGCGAGGTGATCGCCTCGAAGGCCTGGATCATGCCGGTCACCGTGCCGAGCAGGCCGAGCAGCGGCGAGATGGCCGCGATCGTGCCGAGCGGGTTCAGGAAGCGTTCCAGCTCGTGCACGACGTGCCGGCCGGTGTCCTCGATCACCTCTTTCATGATCTCGCGCCCCTGGTGGCGGTTCGCGAGCCCGGCGGCGAGGACGCGCCCGAGCGGCGAGTTGCGCGCGAGCGCCTCGATGTGGCGGTCGTTCAGCGTGCGCGTCTCGACCAGCTTCCAGACCCGGTCGGTGAGCTCGCGCGGGATCACGCGCTTGCGCTTGAGCGTCCACAGGCGCTCCAGGATGATCGCCGCCGCGATGACCGAGCACAGCATGATCGGCCACATGACCGGGCCGCCCGCGATGACGATTTCCCACATGGCGCGGCATGATACCGTGCGCGCCGCTCCCCTGCCCGCGCGCCTCAGGGCGCCGCGTCGGGCCGCCACCAGCGCCGCTCGGACCGCGCCGTCGACACCGCCGGGGCGCCGCCGGCGAACCGCACGGTGATCGCGCCCGCTTCGGCGGTCGTGAGCACCGTCGCGCCGCCGGCGCGCCAGCGCGCGACGACATCGCGATGCGGCATGCCGAAGCGGTTGCCGAAGGCGGCCGAGGCGATGCCGAGCCGCGCCCCGACGGTGGCCACGAGTGCCGGCGCGGACGAACTGCGGCTGCCATGGTGCGGGAGCAGGACCACGTCCGCCGCCACCGGCTCACCGAGGAGTGCCGCCTCGCCGCGCGACTCCGGGTCCGCGAGCAGGAGCGCTCGACCCCCGGCGCCGGCGACGGAGAGTGCGCAGGAGCCATCGTTGTCGCTCGCCTGCAGGCCCGGCGGCGGGTGCAGCACGCGGAACTCCACGCCGTCCCAGCGCCAGCGATCGCCGCGCCGGCAGGGAGGCGACACGACGACCGGCAGCGCCCTGGCGAGCGCCGCGGCGCCGCCCGCGTGATCCTGGTCCGGGTGACTGATGACCAGGCGATCGACCTGCCGGATGCCGCGCGCGCGCAGGTAGGGAAGCAGGCTGACCTCGGCGGCCGCGCCGCCGCCGCGCCAGCGCGGACCGGTGTCGAAGACGAGCGTGTGCGCACGCGTCTCGACCACGGCCGCGAGCCCCTGGCCGACGTCCAGCACGGTGAGCGACCAGCTATCCTGCGCGACCCTCCCCGGCCTGCCGGCGAGGGTCGCGACCAGCATGGCAGCGGCGGCCATCCGCAACCCCGCGACCGGCACGCACAGGGCGGCGAACGAGACGACGCCGGCGGCGGCCAGCAGCGGTCCCGGGACCCTGGCGGGCGCCCAATCGGCGAATGGCCATGCGCTCATCGAGAGCAGCGCCGGCCAGGCCTGGTCGAGCAACGCCGCGGCCGCGCGCCACACCGGTCCGCCGGCCCCGCCTGCGACGAGTTCGAGGACCGTGCCAGCCAGCACCGCCGGCAGCAGCAGCGCGCCGAACAGCGGGATCGCGATCGCGTTCGCGACCGGCGCGACGAGTGAGACGCGCCCGAATGCGGCCGCCAGCACGGGCGCGAGCGTCGCGAGGATGGCCGCCTGCGCGCGCGCGAAGTCTGCGGCGCGGCCGGCCCAGCCGCCCGCCTCCTGGGCCGCCGCGAACAGCGTCGCGGTCGCCACGAACGAGAGCCAGAAGCCGGCGGCGGTGACCGTGAGCGGATCCGCCGCCACGAGGCAGAGGGCGGCGAGCGCGAGCGTGTCTGCCAGGCCCCAGTGCCGGCGCGTGAGCCGCAGTGCCGCGGCGATGGCGACCATCGCGAGCGTCCGCAACGCCGGGGCGGACGCACCGGAGAGCCAGGCGTAGCCCGCAGTCACGGCGACGACGATGCCCGACTCGATGACGGGCCAGCGCGGGATGCGCCGGACTCCCGGCAGACGCCGCGCGCGGCGCAGGACCCACAGCGCGAACAATGCGCAGCCGGTCACGTGCACGCCCGAGATCGCCATCAGGTGGGCGACGCCGGTCGCCGCGAACGCATCCCACAGTTCGTCCGGGATGTTCCCGCGCACGCCGACCGCCAGTCCCTGCAGCACGGTCTCCGAGGGCCCGTCCGCCAGCGCCCGGGCGATGCCGGCCGCGACCCGTTCGCGCAGCCTCTCGACGGGACGCGGGGCGTCCCCCGGCAGACGCCGCGGCGCCGGGTCGGCGAGGATGTAGCCGGTGGCGGATACGCCCGCGCGCAGCAGGGCAAGCTCACGGTCGGCGGCGCCGGGATTCACGAGCCCGCGCCGGCAGCGCAGGCGCGCGGTCAGCGACCAGGACTCCCCGGCGCCCGGCGCCTCCGGTGCGTCATACCACGCGAGTCGCACGCGCATGCGGCCCGGCGTCCGCACGTCGAAGTCGAAATCGGCGCGGCCCGCGCGCACGAGTGCGGGCGCCGAGACGATGCCCGTCAGGGCGACCGCCTGGCGGTCGCGCGCGCAGGGCCAGTCATCGGCGAGTTGCGCGTCGCAACAGAGCGCCGCCCACGCGAATCCGCACAGCGCGGCCGCGAGCGCGGGCGCCCGGCGGCGGCACGCGAGCGCCGCCAGCAGTCCGATCGCCAGCGTCCCGGGCGGCGGGAGGCCCGGGACGAGCATGAGGGCGGCGGCGCCGGCGCAGAAAGCGAGCGCAATCTGGAGCATGGTCGCGGACTGGCGGCAACGGACGCGCCAGACTGGCCCGGCCAGGGGCCGGCGACCAGGCCCTCAGCCTGCGGATTCGCGCAGAATCCCGTCCTCGAGCACCAGCACGCGATCCATCCGGGACGCGAGCGCGTGGTCGTGCGTCACGATCACGAGGCTGGTGCCGAGCTCGCGGTTGAGCTCGAGCATGAGCTCGAACACCTGCCTGGCGTGGGCCCCGTCGAGGTTGCCGGTCGGTTCGTCGGCCAGCACGATGCGCGGCCGCGTGACGAGCGCGCGGGCGACCGCGGCGCGCTGGCGTTCGCCGCCCGAGAGCTGGGCGGGCCGGTGCGTCAGGCGATCACGCAGCCCGACGCGCGCCAGGAGCTCCGCTGCCTGCCGGCGGGCCTCGGCCTGCGGCATGCGCCGGATCAGGAGCGGCATGGCCACGTTCTCGAGCGCGCTGAACTCGGGCAGCAGGTGGTGAAACTGGTAGACGAATCCCATCGCCCGGTTGCGCAGCCGGCCGCGCTCGGCATCGGGCAGCGCCGACATCTCGCGGCCGTCGATGAGGACCCTGCCCGCCGTCGGCAGGTCGAGCCCGCCCAGGAGCTGCAGCAGCGTGGTCTTGCCGGAACCCGAGGCGCCGACCACCGCGGTGCGCTCGCCGCGGCGGATCGACGCCTGCACGCCGGACAGCACGCGCACGATCGCCGGTCCCTGGCGGAACTCCTTGACCAGGCCCTCGCAGGCCAGCACCGCGGCTTCCTTCGTGTCCACCTACACCTCGTGGCGCAGCGCTTCGGCGGGCTGCGTGGCTGCGGCCCTGAGGGCAGGATAGAGCGTCGCCAGGACGCCGAGCAGGAGCGCCGTGCCCGCGACCAGCAGCACGTCGCCCGCCTGCACGTCCGCAGGCAGCTCGGAAATGAAGTACACCTGCGGGTCCACGAGCGTCATGCCGGATATCCGCTCGAGCCCGCCCACGACCGCCGTGATGTTCCGCGCGATGAGGAGTCCCAGGCCGACCCCGGCCGCGGTGCCGGCGACGCCGATCACCGTTCCCTGGGTCGCGAACACGCGCAGCATGTCCGCGGGGGAACCGCCGAGGGTTCGCAGGATCGCGATGTCGGCCCGCTTCTCCTGCACCACCATCACGAGCGTCGACACGATGTTGAAGGCCGCCACGGCGACCACCAGCGACAGCACCACGAACATGATGGACTTGGTCACCTGGATGGAACGGAAAAAGTTGCCGTGCCGGCGCGTCCAGTCGCTGACCAGATAGGCGCCGCCCAGTCCCTCGGCGAGTTCGCGGATGCGCCGCGGGGCCGTGCCCGCGTCCGCAAACGCGTAACGCAATCCGGTCACCGCATCACCGAGCCGGTACAGCCTCTGTGCGTCACCGAGGTGCAGCACCGCGAGGCCCTGGTCGTATTCGTACATGCCGGCGTCGATGAACCCGGCGACCGTGAACCGCCGCATGCGTGGTGCGACGCCCGCCGGCGTCACGTTGCCCTGCGCGATCACGACCAGCACGCCGTCGCCGACGCCGGCGCCCAGCCTTTCGGCGATCCCGCGACCGAGCAGGATGCGCCAGGCGCCCGCTTCCAGCGCGGCGAGCCCTTCCCCGGACAGGTGCCGGTGCAGCGCCGAGACGCCCGGCTCCTCCGCGGGCAGCACGCCGCGCAGTTCCACGGCCGCGGAGCGCTCCCCCTTCACCAGCATGCCGCGACCCTCGACGAAGGGCGCGACGCCGGTGACGCCAGGCTGGCCTTCCGTGCGCTGCCTCGCCGCGCGCCAGTCCCGGAGGCGGCCATCCTCGCCCTCGAGCGTCGCGTGCGCGACCACGTCGAGAATCCGCTGTTGCAGGTCCCGCTCGAAGCCGTTCATGACCGAGAGCACCGCGATCAGCGTCGCGACGCCCAACGCGATCCCGGCCATCGAGATGCCGGAGATGAAACCGACGAAGCGGTTCTCGCGACGGGCACGCAGGTAGCGCAGGCCGATCCACCAGGTCCAGCCGCCGCTACTCATACCGCAGCGCCTCCGCCGGCTCGGTCGCGGCCGCGCGCCGCGCCGGGTAAACCGTCGCGAGCAGCGTGAGCCCGAAGGCCGCGCCCGCGACCAGCAGCACGTCCTGCAGCCTGAGCTCCGAGGGGATCTGCGTGATGTAGTAGACGTCGCTGTCGAAGATCTCGAACCCGAACAGCTGCTGGAGGGCGCCCGCCACCGCATCGACGTGGGTGGCCAGCAGGACGCCGAGCGCGGTGCCGGCCAGCGCGCCGACCCAGCCGATCACCGTTCCCTGGACGATGAAGGTGCCCACGACGCCCGTGCGCGTGAGCCCGAGCGTGCGCAGGATCGCGATGTCGTTGCGCTTGTTCGTGACCACCATGACGAGGCTCGACACGATGTTGAAGGCGGCCACCGACACGATCAGCAGCAGGATCACGGTCATCATCGTCTTCTCGATGCGGATCGCGCGGAAATACGCCGCATGCTCGACCGTCCAGTCGCGGGCCGGCGCCGTCCCGAGCGCGGCCGCGGCGGCCGCACCCAGGCGCGGCGACTCGAACGGGTCCCGGAACCACAGCAGGACCCCGGCGGGCGCGGCGGCGCCCGCCATCGCGGCAACGTCCTCGAGGGCGGCGAATGCGAGCGCCGCATCGTGGTCCGCGAGTCCCATCTCGAAGAGGCCCGCGACCTCGAAGGCGCCGATGCGCGGCGTGAGTTCCCCGTCCGCGCCCGTGGCGAGCAGGAGCAGCGTCACCTCGTCGCCGATGGCGGCCCCGAGCTGCAGCGCCAGCGCCCGGCCGAGGATCATCCGGCGGCTGCCGGGCGCGAGGGCCGCGACGCTGCCCTGCTGCATCGCCGCCGCGAGCGTCGTGCCCGGCCCGTGGTCGGCCGGGTCGATGCCGCGCACCGCCGCGCCGGCGTACATCGGGCCGGTCGTCAGCAGCCCCTGCACCTCCGCAAAGGCCTCCGCGCGGACCACGCCCGCCACGCCGCGGGCCCGGGCCGCGAGCGCGTCGAGATCCCGCGGAACCGCCGCGGCAGGCACCGTCGCATGCGCCGCGAGCGCCAGCAGGCGGCCGCGCAGTTCCCCTTCGAACCCGTTCATCACCGACAGGATCGTGATCAGCGCGGCGACGCCCAGGGTGACCCCCGCCAGCGACACCCAGCTGATGAACGACACGAAGTACGGGTGCTGCCGGGCGCGCACGTAGCGCAGGCCGAGGCCCAGCGGCAGGGGGGTCAGCATGGGGGATTATTCATGCGATTTCGGGATGCCTATCAAGGATTTAGGGGGGCAATCTCGATAGGTTCGGACCCGATGCTACACTCGCCGGCGGAGGAATGACGATGCCTATCGTACGCACTTTGCTGTGGCTCGCGCTCGCCGTGACCACCCCGGCCCATGCCCAGACGCTCGGCATGGCGACCTCCGAATCCGCCACGGCGGACCGGCCCGCGCGCGGCAGCACGATGGCCGCGGTGCAGGGACGCTACGGCGAACCGACCTCGCGTCACGACGCGGTCGGAAATCCGCCGATCACGCGCTGGGACTACCCGCAGTTCTCGGTGTACTTCGAGCACGACCGCGTGCTGCATGCGGTGCTCGTGAAGGGCGCCCCCGCGGGCTGACATTGCCTGCGCCGCGCGCGCGGGTATCCTGCGACACCTGACCTCGCCGGGCTCGCCCGGAACGGGGTCTTGTGCCTGCAGGATGCCGATGACCTTCGATCCCACCGCCGCCATCCGGCTGCCGACCGCCGGCGTGCTCCGAATCGGGGAGCTGTACGGCGCGAGCGCCGCCTGTCTGCTGGCCGAGGCCGCCGCCGACGCCGCCGCGCCCGTGCTCGTCGTCGCGACGACCGGCCGCGAAGCGGACCAGTTCCTGGCCGAGGCCGGTTTCTTCGCCGCGCCGGAGCTGGCGCTGCTGCCGTTCCCGGACCGCGAAGTCCTGCCCTACGACCCGTTCTCGCCGCACCCCGACATCGTGTCGCAGCGGCTGCGCACGCTGGCCGCGCTGCCGCTGCTCGGCCGGGGCATGGTCGTCACGACCGCGGCGGCATTGCTCGACCGGCTCCCGCCGCCCGAATTCCTCGCCGGGCATGCCTTCGACCTGAAGACCGGACAGCGCCTCGACCTGCCCGCCCTGCGCCGCCGGCTGACGGATGCCGGCTTCGCGCACGTCACGCAGGTCCTGTCGCCGGGAGAGTTCGCCGTGCGCGGTTCGGTGCTCGACGTGTTTCCGGCCGGCGCGGCGCAACCGTTCCGCCTCGACCTGTTCGACGACGTGATCGAGAGCATCCGCGCCTTCGACCCCGCCGACCAGCGCTCGGCGGCGAAGCACGACGCAGTCACGCTGCTGCCCGCACGGGAGTTCTCCGCGTCCGCGGAGGCCATCGCCGCGTTCCGCACGCGCTGGCGCGAGCGGTTCGAGGGCGACCCGCAGGCCTGCCCCGTCTACCGTTCCGTGAGCGACGGCATCATGCCGGCAGGCATCGAGGCTTGGCTGCCGTTCTTCTTCCCGCGGACGACTGCGCTGACCGACCACCTGCCGCCGGGCACCGTGATCGTCGACCTGGCAGGGGTTGAACGGACGCTGCCGGGGGCGTGGGCGGACATCATGGAGCGGCACGAGCAGATGCGACACGACCGGCAGCGGCCGCTGCTGCCCCCGGTGGACGCGTTCGTGGATGCCCGCGTCGCGCTGGACGCGCTCGAGGGCCGCCCCCGCGTGCAGGTCAGCACGGTGAAGGTCGAACCGATCGCAGCCGCCACGCCATTCGTCAACGCCGGAACGGAGCCCCCGCCGGACCTGCGCGCCGATACCCGCGCGGCGCTGCCGCTCGCGGCACTGGCGGATTTCCTCGCACGGTTCGATGGCCGCGTCCTCGTCGGCGCGGATTCCCCGGGACGGCGCGAAGTGCTGCTCGGGCTGATGCGGCGCCAGTCCCTGGACCCGGCCGTGGCGCCGGGCTGGGGCGGGTTCGCGCACGGCGCGGAGCCGCTGGCGGTCGCGACCGCCGCCGATGTGCGCGGCCTGCTGCTGCCCGCGCGCCGGCTCGCGCTGGTCGCGGAGGACCAGCTGTTCGGCGAGCGGGCGCGGCAGGAACGGCGCCGGCGCCGGGCCGAGCGCGATCCCGACGCGATCCTGCGCGAACTCGCCGCGCTCGCGCCCGCCGCGCCGGTGGTGCACGAGGAGTACGGCGTCGGCCGCTACCGGGGCCTGCGCGTCATGACCGTCGCCGGGCAGCCTGCCGAGTTCCTCGTCCTCGAGTACGCGGGCGGCGACCTGCTGTACGTGCCGGTGCACGCGCTCGACCGCGTCACGCGCTACACCGGCGGCTCGCCGGAAGCGGCGCCGTGGCACCGCCTCGGCACCGACCAGTGGGCGCGCGCCAGGCGCCGCGCCGCGGAGCGGGTGCGCGACGTGGCGGCCGAGCTGCTCGACCTCTATTCGCGTCGCGCGGCCCGCCAGGGCCGCAGCGCGGCCTTCGACGAGGCGGCCTACCGCGCCTTCGCGGGCGCCTTCCCGTTCGAGGAGACCGTGGACCAGCAGGATGCGATCGAGGCGGTGCTCGCCGACATGCGCTCCGGCAAGCCGATGGATCGCGTGGTCTGCGGCGACGTCGGCTTCGGCAAGACGGAAGTGGCGCTGCGCGCGGCGTTCGCCGCGACCAGCGCCGGCCGCCAGGTGGCGGTGCTCGTGCCGACCACGCTGCTCGCCCAGCAGCATGCGCAGACCTTCGCCGACCGCTTCGCGGACTGGCCGGTGCGGGTCGAGAACCTGTCGCGCTTCCGCACGGCGGCCGAGCAGAAGGCGGTGATCGCGGGCCTCGCCGCCGGCCGCGTGGACATCGTCATCGGCACGCACCGCCTGCTGCAGCGCGACGTCGCCTTCCGCGACCTCGGGCTCGTGATCGTCGACGAGGAGCACCGCTTCGGCGTCGGCCACAAGGAGCGCCTGCGGCAGCTGCGCGCGGACGTGGACACGCTGACGCTGACCGCGACGCCGATCCCGCGCACCCTCAACATGGCGCTCGGCGGGCTGCGCGACCTGTCGCTCATGACGACGCCTCCGGCCGAGCGGGTCGCCATCGAGACCTTCGTCACCGAGTGGAGCGACACGCTGGTGCGCGAGGCCTGCCTGCGCGAGATCCGCCGCGGCGGACAGGTCTACGCGGTCCACAACGCCGTCGAGGACATCGACGCCTTCGCTGCGCGGCTGCAGCGCCTGGTGCCGGAGGCGACCGTACGCGTGGGCCACGGCCAGATGCGCGAGCGCGACCTGGAGCGGCTCATGCTCGATTTCTACCACCGGCGGTTCCAGGTGCTCGTGTGCACGACCATCATCGAATCCGGCATCGACGTGCCGACCGCCAATACCATCCTGATCGATCGCGCCGACCGCTTCGGCCTCGCCCAGTTGCACCAGCTGCGCGGCCGCGTCGGCCGGTCGCACCACCGGGCCTGGGCCTACCTGCTGGCGCCGCCGGCCTCCGCGCTGCCGGCGGACGCGCAGAAACGCCTGGAGGCCATCGAGTCGCTGGAGGACCTGGGCGCCGGCTTCACGCTCGCGACCCACGACCTCGAGATCCGCGGCGCCGGCGAGCTGCTCGGCGAGGAGCAGAGCGGCCAGATCCAGGAGATCGGCATCGGCCTGTACCTGGAACTGCTCGAGCGCGCCGTGGACGCGCTGCGCCACGGCCGCGAGCCGGACCTTGCCGGTCCCCTGCACGCGGGCTGCGAGATCGACCTGCAGCTGCCCGCGCTCCTGCCCGAGGACTACATGCCGGACGTGCACCTGCGGCTGCAGCTCTACAAGCGCCTGGCCGGCGCTCCCGACCAGACGCGGCTCGACGACCTGCAGGCAGAGATGGTCGACCGCTTCGGGCCCCTGCCGCCGCCCGCGCGCACGCTCTTCCAGGTGCATCGCCTGCGCCTCGCGGCGAGCGCGCTCGGGATCCGGCGCCTGGAAGTGGGCGCGCACGCCGCCGCCGTCGAGTTCGGCGCCTCGCACCGCGTGGATCCCGGGCGCGTGGTGCGGCTGCTGCAGCAGGATCCCGGCTGCCGGCTGGACGGCCAGCAACGCCTGCGCGCGAAAATCGATGCGCCCGACGAGGCAGCGCGGATCGCCTGCGCCGAGAGGCTGATCGCGGCCCTCGCCGGCTGAGCGCCGCCCGCGGCCGCGCCGTCTACGCCGGCCGGCCGCCTTCGAGGCGCAGCACCGGACGCTCGACGCAGTCGCGGGCCGCCGCCACTGCCGCCTGCCACCGCGGATCCTGCGCGAGCCCGGCATGCAGGCCGTCGCGGCCGTGCAGCCGGACCAGGCGCATGCGGCTCACCGGGTTCGCGGGCGCGCGCAGGGACTCGAGCAGCTGGATCACGGCCGGCCGGTCATTGCAGACCGGGAGCACGTCGCAGCCGGCGGCGAGCGCGAGCTGCGCCCGCGTCCTGACGTCGCCGAACGACGCCGCGCCCGCCATCGACAGGTCGTCGGCGAACACCGCGCCCTGGAAGCCGAGTCCGCCCCTCAGGATGCCGTTGATCCAGCGCGGCGAGAGGCTGGCGGGCAGCGCATCCACCTCCGGGTAGACGACGTGGGCGGCCATGACGGCGGGCAGTCCGTTCGCCATGAGCCTGCGGTAGGGCGCGAGGTCGGCGTCGATGTCCGCCCATTCGCGGCGGTCCACGGGCAGTGCGAGGTGCGAATCCGCGGCGACCGCGCCGTGCCCGGGAAAGTGCTTCGCGGTAGCGGCCATGCCCGCGTCGCGCATGCCGAGCATGTAGGCGACCGCGAGCTCCGCGACCGCGGCGGCATCGGCGTGCAGCGCACGGTCGCCGATCGCCTGGCTCACGCCGTAGTCGAGGTCCACGCAGGGCGCGATCGACAGGTCGACGCCCGCGGCACGGAGCTCCGCCGCCATGAGCCAGCCCAGCTCGCGCGCGAGCGCGACGCCCTCGGCCGGGCTCGCGCTGTAGCGGCGGCCGAGCTCGCGCATGGGCGGCAGCCGCGTGAAACCCTCGCGAAAGCGCTGCACCCGGCCGCCCTCCTGGTCCACGGCGACCAGCAGCGCGGGCGTGCGGATGGCGTGGATCTCCGCGACCAGGCGGGTGAGCTGCGCGACGCTCTCGAAGTTGCGCGCGAACAGGATCACGCTGCCGACCTGCGGGTGCGCGAGCAGCTCGCGGTCCTCGGGCTCGAGCGCGATGCCCGCGACGTCCGCCATGACCGGCCCGAGCGTCACGGCCGCCGCTCCTGGCGCGCGAGGAAGCTGCGCTCGGTCTCCATGCTCATGCGGCGGGCTCGAACAGGGCGATGGACTCGACGTGCGCCGTGTGCGGGAACATGTCCATGATGCCTGCTGCGGCGAGGCGGAATCCATGCTCCGCGACCAGGAGGCCGGCATCGCGCGCGAGCGTCGCGGCGTCGCAGGAAACGTAGACGATCCGTCGCGGGCGCGCGGCGGCGATCAGCGGCAGCACCTCGCGCGCGCCGGCCCGCGGGGGGTCGAGCAGGACCCGGTCGTAGTGGCCGGCCCAGGAGGGCCCGGCACCGGGCGCGGCCAGGTCCGCGGCGACGAATCCGGCGTTGCCGATGCCATTGCGCGCGGCGTTCTCCCGCGCGCGCGCGACGAGCGCGGCATCGCCCTCCACGCCCGTGACCGCGGCCACGCGGCATGCGAGCGGCAGCGTGAAGTTTCCGAGCCCGCAGAACAGGTCGAGCGCGCGGTCCCCGGGCTGCGGTGCCAGCAGTTCGAGCGCGCGCGCCACCATTCGCTCGTTCATCGCGGCGTTGACCTGGATGAAATCGGTCGGCGCGAACCGGATGCCTGCGGGGAGTCCGGGCAGCGCGTATTGCAGGGGCGTCGCCGGGGGCGACACCGGCGCGACCGTGTCGAGGCCGCCGGTCTGGAGGTAGATCTCGACGCCGTGCACGCCCTCGAAGGCGCGCAACGCCCCGAGGTCGGCCTCGGTCGGGGCATCGAGCACGCGCAGGACGAGGGCGGTCGCGTTGTCCGCGACCGCGACCTCGATCTGCGCCACGCGACGCATGATGCTGAGACCGCCGACCAGCGCCGCGAGCGGCGCGATGAGCCGCCCGGCATTCCCCGCCAGCACGTCGCAGCCCTGCAGGTCGGCGAGCAGCGGGCTCGACCGCTCCCGGAATCCCACCAGCACCCGCCCCTTGCGCTCGACAAAGCGGCAACCGAGCCGCGCGCGGCGCCGGTAGGCCCAGGCGGGACCGGTGAGCGGCGCGAGCCAGCACTCGGGGCGCACGTTTCCGAGGCGCTCGAGCTGCTCGGCGACGATGCGTGTCCGCGCCGCGAGCTGCGCCTCGGGCGCGAGGTGCTGCAGCGAGCAGCCGCCGCAGACGCCGAAGTGCGCGCAGCGCGGCGGCACGCGATCTGCGGACGGCCGCAGCACCTCGATCACGCGCGCCTCGTCGTGCCGGCGCCGGCGCCGCGTGCGCAGCAGGCGCACTTCCTCTCCCGGCAGCGCGCCGTCCACGAACACCGCCTTGCCGCCCAGGCGCGCGATCCCGCGCCCTTCGTGGTCGAGCGCGACGATCTCCGCGGTCTCCGGGACGGGCGGCGCCTTCAAGCCGCCTGCCATGCCGCGAGGAACCGGCGCCAGTGCGCCTCGCTGCGCTCGTCGAGCCAGCCGCGCACGCGCTCCACCTCCCGGTCGTGGGCCGCGGCCGGCAGGCGGCCGCGCACGAGCTCGAAGCGCAGGTAGATCAGGTAGGTGTTGAGCACGTCCGTCTCGCAGTAGTCGCGGATCTCGCCGATGCGCCCGTCGCGCCAGGCCTCCCAGACGCGGTCGCCCGCCATGCCGAGCTTGCCCGGCAGCCCGAGCAGGAGCGCCGCATGCTCGAGGCTCGCGCGGCCGCGCGCCTGGTAGGCGGAGAGCACGTCCATGAGGTCGACGTGCCGCGTGTGGTAGCGGTTGAGGTAGTTGTTCCAGCGGAAATCGCGGTCGATGTCGCCGGTGTCCCAGTAGACCGGTGAGGCGATGCCGTGGCGCAGCATCCGGTAGTGCAGCACCGGCAGGTCGAAGCCGGAGCCGTTCCAACTGACGAGCGTCGGCTTGAGCTTGTCGATGCCGCTGAAGAAGCGGCGCAGCAGCTCGTCCTCGGGGCTGTCCGCGGCGCCCACGCTCCAGACGCGGAACTGGTCGCCGCTGCGCAGCAGCGCCGAGATGGCGACCACGCGATGCTGCTCGTACGGCAGGAAGGCGGAACCGGTCTCCCCGGTCCGCTTCGCGAACATCGCCTCGGCGACGGCCGCGTCGTCGCCGTCCGCGATGCCGGGCAGCCGCCGGCCGAGCTCGACGTCGGGCACGGTCTCGATGTCGAACACCAGGCAGTGCAGGGGCGTGGTCATGACTTCCTCATCAGCACCGCCACCGCGAATACGAGGCCCGCCTCGTCGGTCAGGCTCACGTGGCCGTCCGCGGCGCCGAGGCGGTCCGCGACCGCGCGGCCGCGCGCGGAAAACCGCACCTCCGGCTTGCCCCAGGAGTTGGCGAGGAAGCCGACGTCGCGGATCCAGACGCCGTGGCCAAAGCCCGTGCCGAGCGCCTTCACGATCGCCTCCTTCGCGGCGAAGCGCATCGCGAGGAACCGCGCCGGCCGGCGGCCGGCGTCGAACAACGCCAGTTCCTCCGGCATCAGCAGTCGCTCGACGAAATGCCGGCCAAAGCGCTCGTAGGCGGCGGCGATGCGGTCGATGCGCACCACGTCGGTGCCGACGCCGAGGATCATGCGCCGCGCGCTTCGCGCATCAGGCGTTTCATCCCGGCGACCGCGGCGCCGATGCCGTCCGTGACGGCGCGCGCGACGATCGCGTGGCCGATGTTGAGCTCGACGAGCTCCGGCAGCGCGGCCACGGGCTGCACGTTGTGGTAGTCGAGCCCGTGCCCGGCGTGCACGACGAGCCCCGCCCCCGAGGCACGGCGCGCCGCTTCCGCGAGGCGCGCGAGCTCGCGCGCGCGTTCCGGGCCCTCGGCCCCGGCGTAGGCGCCCGTATGCAGCTCGACGGCCACGGCGCCGGACCGCGCGGCCGCATCCACCTGCGCCGCGTCCGGGTCGATGAAGAGCGAGGCGCGGATGCCGGCCGCCGCCAGGCGCGCGCAGGCCTCGCGGATCTGCGCGGGCTGCCCGGCGACGTCGAGCCCGCCCTCCGTGGTGAGTTCCGAGCGCTTCTCGGGCACGAGGCAGACATCCTGCGGCTGGACGCGGGACGCGATCGCGAGCATCTCCGCGGTCGCCGCCATCTCGAGGTTCATGCGCGTCTGGAGCGCGGCGCGAAGCGCCTGCACGTCGCGGTCCTGGATGTGGCGGCGATCCTCGCGCAGGTGCAGCGTGATGCTGTCGGCGCCGGACTGTTCCGCGATAAGCGCCGCGAGCAGGGGGTCCGGCGAGCGCCCCCCGCGCGCCTGGCGCAGCGTCGCGACGTGGTCGATGTTGACGCCCAGCAGGATCGTCCTCGCGCTCATGGCCCATGCTCCCGCCGGCGCAACGCCAGCATGACCTCGCGGCTGGCGAGCCCGCGCCCTTCCAGGCAATGCGCGATCGCGGCGCCATAGATGCGCCGCGCCGCGGCCAGCGCCTGCGGCTCCCCGAGTTCGCCGCGCGCGACCGCGAGCAGGTCGCCGCCGCGGAATGCGTCCTGCGGCTCCCCCTCGCGGACCGCGAGCAGCCCGCGTCCAGGCTCGAAATGATAGTACCGGTCGGGGTCCAGCGGCCCGCCGCCCGCGGCGTCCGCCCCGAGCTCGAGACCGTAGCCGAGTTCCTCCAGCAGCACGCGCTCGAAGGCCCGCAGCGGCTGGTGCCCGGCCGACTCCGCGAGACCCGCGAGCGCCTCTCCGTAGGCATCGTGGAGTCTCTCGTGGCGGTCCTCCCGCGGCAGCAGCTTCAGCAGCAACTCATTGAGATAGAAGCCCGACAGCAGGCGGTCCGCGGGCAACCGCGGCGCGGCCCCGGATGCTTCCGCGGCCGTCAGCGTGCCGCCGTCGGCGCGCCCGGTCCAGGACACCGACAACGGCAGGAACGGGCGCAGCAGGCTGCGCCACGGGGACTTCGGCCGGCGCGCCCCATGCGCGAACAACGTCACGCGCCCGTGATGGCGGGTGGTCAGCTCCACGATCCGGCTGCTGTCGCTCCAGGGACGGTGATGCAGCAGCCAGGCAGGCTCCAGCTGAACGCGCCGCGGCGCGCTCATGACGACTCGTGGCCCAGCCGGCGCAACATCTGCGGATCCTCGCTCCAGCCCTTGCGCACGCGCACCCAGGTCGAGAGGTGCACGCGGCGCGCGAGCCGCTCGTTCATCGCGAGCCGCGCGGCGCGGCCGATCGCCTTGAGGCGCGCGCCGCCGGCGCCGATCACGATCTTGCGCTGACCTTCGCGCTCGACCCAGATCACGGCGTCGATCTCGGTGCGGCCGTCCGCGGTCTCCTCGAAGCGCTCGATCTCGACCGCGATCCCGTACGGCAGCTCCTCCGACAGCGCGAGCATCAGCTGCTCGCGCAGGATCTCGGCCGCGGCGAACCGCTCGCTGCGATCCGTGACCTGGTCCTCGGGATACGCCGCGGGCGCCTCGGGCAGGAGCGCGACCACGGCCTCCGTGAGGCGCGCGAGATTCTCGCCGCTCGTGGCGCACACCGGCACGATCGCCGCGAAGTCGTGCCGGCGCGCGAGTTCCTCGAGCAGCGGCAGCAGCCGCTCGCGTGGCCGCACGCGGTCGATCTTGTTCACCGCGAGGACGATCGGCAGGCCGGAGGCGGCGAGCCGCGCGAGCGCCGCGGCGTCCGCGGCGGTGAAGCGCGGCGCGGCAATGACGAGGACGGCGGCATCGGCGACGGCCTGGGCCGCCGCCGCCTCCCGGCTCATGGCCTCGGCAAGGCGGGTGGCCGGACCCGGGCCCGCGCCCGGCGTGTCCTGCAGGATCAGCTGGTAGCCCGGTCGCGTCAGGATCCCCTGGATGCGGTGGCGCGTGGTCTGGGCCTTGGGCGTGACGATGCTGATCTTCTGTCCGACGAGGGCGTTGAACAGCGTCGACTTGCCGACATTCGGCCGGCCGGCGAGCACGGCGACGCCGCAGCGGAACGCGTCGCCGGTCACGTTCCCTCCCCGAGCGCCGGGTCGTCGAGGACCCGCTGCGCGGCCTCCTGCTCCGCGCGGCGTCTGCTGCTGCCCTCCGCCTCCGCCGAGACCGCCAGCTCGCCGACGTCGCAGCGGACGCGGAAGCGCTGCTCGTGCGGCTCGCCGCAGACCTCGAGGACGGTGTACGCCGGCAGCGCGTGACCGCGACCCTGCAGCCATTCCTGCAGCCGCGTCTTGGGGTCCTTCAGCTGGCCCGCCTCCGGGAGCGCCTCCATCGGGGCGCGCATCAGGCGTTCGACCGCCGCGCGCGCGGCGGGGAGGCCCTGGTCGACGTAGATCGCGCCGATGATCGCCTCCAGCGCGTCGGCGAGGATCGTCGCCCGGTGCTGGCCGCCCGACTTCAGCTCGCCTTCACCGAGGCGCAGCTGGGCGCCGAGGCCGAGCTCGGTCGCGGACGCGGCGAGCGAGTCGCCGCTCACGAGCGTCGCCCGGTAGCGCGACAGCTCGCCCTCGCTTGCCTGCGGAAAGCGCCGGTACAGCAGCTCCGCCACGACGAACGAAAGGACCGCGTCGCCCAGGTACTCGAGGCGCTCGTTGTTGTCGGGGCCGAAGCTGCGATGCGTCAGCGCCCGCAGCAGGAGCGCGGGATCCGACAGCGCGCAGCCGAGGCGCTCCTGGAGCCAGCGACCGGCCGGATCCACGCGGGCCCGCGCGCCCTCAGCGCGCGTTGACCTCGACGGTCTTGTCGAAGGTGACCAGGAACGACACGTTGGCCACCAGCGGGACGGTCGCGTCATACGCGGCGCGCATGAAGTAGGTGCCGCCTTCCTTGCGGATCTCGATGTCGTTCGAGGTGATGACGTCGACCATCTCGATGTCGAAATGGCGTTCCACCGCCTTGCGCAGCATGAAGTCGGTGGTGCCTGGATTGCTGTCGTACTCGTCGCGGACCTTCTCGAGCGTCGCGGCGATCTTGACGTACTCGAGGTACTTCGGCGTCAGCCGGATGGCGGAGTAGACCCACGCGCCGATCACGACGACCAGCACGACGATGCCGAGGAAGGTCATGCCACGCTGCCTGTGCTGCATACGTTCGTTCTCCTAGCGGATTCCGGTGCCCATGCGGTCCCAGAGCAGGAACGGGCCCGGCCCCGGGTTGAACGACAGCCAGATCGCCTCCGCCTTGCCGATCACGTGATCCGCGGGCACGAAGCCCACGTCCGGAAAGCGGCTGTCACGGCTGTTGTTGCGGTTGTCTCCCATCATGAAGTAATGCCCCTCCGGCACCCGCCACTCGCCTTCCATGCTGGGCCGTGCCGGGTCCAGCAGGATGCCGTGGCGCACGCCGTCGAGCTGCTCCTCGCCCACCTGCGTGAACGGATACTGCTCGTTCTTGGGGCCGGAATACAACTCGCCCGGCGCGATCTGCGACGGGATTCCGTTGATCCAGACCTGGGAGCCGGCGACGCGCACGCGGTCGCCCGGCAGCCCCACCAGGCGCTTGATGAAGACGACCGACGGTTCCGAGGGCTTGCGGAATACGACCACGTCGCCGCGCGCCGGCTCGCCGATCTCCACCACGCGGGAGTTGAGCACCGGCAGGCGCAGCCCGTAGCGCCACTTGTTGACGAAGATGAAGTCGCCCTGGATCAGCGTCGGCATCATCGAGTCCGAGGGGATGCGGAAGGGCTCGTACAGGAACGAGCGCAGCGCCAGCACGATCACGATGACCGGGAAGAAGGACCGCGCGTAGTCCACGATCAGCGGCTCCTTCGCGATGCCACGCGCCCTGCGCTTCGGCTCGAGCAGCCAGCGGTCGGCGCCCCAGACGAGGCCCGTGGCGAGCGCGAGCACGACCAGCACGAATGCGAAATCGAACACCATCTAGCGACTCCTGCCGGTCATTTCCTGCCGACTTTCAGCACCGCGAGGAATGCCTCCTGCGGGATCTCGACGGTCCCCAGCTGCTTCATGCGCTTCTTGCCCTCCTTCTGCTTCTCCAGCAGCTTGCGCTTGCGCGTCACGTCGCCACCGTAGCACTTCGCGAGCACGTTCTTGCGCAGCGCCTTCACCGTGGCGCGGGCGATGACCTGGCTGCCGATGGCCGCCTGGATGGCGACCTCGAACATCTGGCGCGGGATCAGTTCCTGCATCTTGTCCACCAGCTCCCGCCCGCGCTGGTAGGCGCTGTCCCGGTGCACGATCATGGAGAGCGCGTCGACGCGGTCGCCGTTGATGAGCACGTCGAGCTTCGCGAGCGGCGCCGCCTGGAAATGGCTGAACTCGTAGTCGAACGAGGCATAGCCGCGGCTCACGGACTTCAGCCGGTCGAAGAAGTCGAGCACCACCTCGGCGAGCGGCAGCTCGTATTGCAGCGACATCTGGGTGCCGAGCTGCTGCATCTTCCTCTGCACCCCGCGCTTCTCCTGGCACAGCTTCAGCACGCCGCCCACGTGCTCGGGCGGCACCAGGATGTTCGCGACGATGACCGGCTCGCGCAGCTCCAGGTAGCCCTGCGGCAGGCGCGCCGGGTTGTCCACGTGCGCGACCGTCCCGTCCGCCGCGACCACCTCGTAGACGACCGTCGGCGCGCTGGTCACGAGGTCAAGGCCGTACTCGCGCTCAAGGCGCTCCTGCACGATGTCCATGTGCAGGAGCCCCAGGAACCCGCAACGGAAGCCGAAGCCGAGCGCCGCGGAGACCTCCGGCTCGTAATGCAGCGCCGAGTCGTTGAGCTTGAGCTTCTCGAGCGCGTCGCGGAACGACTCGTACTGGTCGGTCTGGACCGGGAACAGACCGGCGAAGACGCGCGGCTGCACGGTCTTGAAGCCCGGCAGCGGCGTCTCCGCGGGCCGGGCCTCGTGAGTGATCGTGTCGCCGACCGGTGCGCCGTGGATCTCCTTGATGCCGGCCACCATCCAGCCGACCTCGCCCGTGCCGAGCGCCTCCGCCGCCACGCGCTTGGGCGTGAATCGTCCCACCTGGTCCACCTGCCAGCTGCGTCCGGTCGACCAGATGCGGATGCGGTCGTTGCGCCTGAGCGTCCCGTTCACCACCCGCACGAGCGACACCACGCCGACGTAGTTGTCGAACCACGAGTCCACGATCAGCGCCTGCAGTGGCGACTGCGGGTCGCCCGCCGGCGGCGGGATGCGCCGGATGATGGTCTCGAGCAGCTCCGGCACGCCCTCGCCGGTCTTGGCGCTGACCCGCACCGCGTCCCTGGCCTCGATGCCGATGATGTCCTCGATCTCCGCGATCACCCGCTCGGGGTCCGCCGAAGGCAGGTCGATCTTGTTGATGACGGGGACCACTTCGAGCCCCTGCTCGAGCGCGGTGTAGCAATTCGCCACGCTCTGCGCCTCGACCCCCTGGGCGGCGTCCACGACCAGCAGTGCGCCCTCGCAGGCGGCGAGCGAACGCGACACCTCGTAGGAGAAGTCGACGTGCCCGGGCGTGTCGATGAAGTTGAGCTGGTAGTCGCTGCCGTCGCGGGCGCGGTAGCGCAGCGTCACCGACTGCGCCTTGATCGTGATGCCGCGCTCGCGCTCGAGGTCCATCGAGTCGAGCACCTGTTCCTGCATCTCGCGCGCCTCGAGTCCCCCGCACACCTGGATCAGCCGGTCCGCGAGCGTGGACTTGCCGTGATCGACGTGCGCGATGATGGAGAAGTTGCGGATCTGCTGCATCGAGGGGGCGGGACACGCGCCTGCCGGACAGGCGTGTCCGGGAACGCGCGGATTATAGCAGCCGCGCGACCGCGGCCCGGTCGAGGTGCCCGTGGCACACCACGCTGCCGTCGCAGGTGAGCACCGGGACCTTGAGCCCGAAGCGCCGCCGCGTCACGGGGTCGGCGTCCACGTCCAGGATTTCCGGCGCCTCGCCCGAGGTGGCGAGCGCGGAGGACAGCTCGGCGATGAACTTGTCGCAGAGCGCGCAGTCCGCGCGCGTATAGACGCGAAAGCGCGCGCCGACCGGGGCGGACGTCAGTTGCGGGGCTCCGCGGGCGCGTCTGCCGGGCGCAGGCCGGTCGCGATGAACCGCAGCGTGTCCGGCGGCACCTCGCCGACCACCGTCACCTGGTGGCCCTGCACGACCGTCGTGTAGGCGGAGGCGACTCCGGCGCGGCCGCTGCCGACCACCGGAGCCTTGCCGGGCGCAGGCGCCTGGATGAAGACCGATACCGACGCGAGCCCGTCCGAATACACGAGGTGGCGCACGGGCGCGCTCGCGCCCGCCATGGCCTGCAGCCCGCTCATCGAGAGCCTGAACCCGGGCGGCACCTGCGCGGCGCGCCAGCCGGGCGCCTCGTCGCCGGCCTGCGGCGCCTGGCGCACCCAGCGCAGGCGGGCACGGTCGACGGCCGGCTCGAACGCGGAATCCGGAATGTCGCCCTTCAGGTCGAGCCGGGTGAACCGCAACCGCTCGATCACGCGGCCCGCGGCGTCCGAGAGCTCGCTGCGCACCGGCATGTGCGAGGCCTCGTCGATCCACAGCCGGTAACCGAACCGGTAGCCGTCGCGCGGGCGCACGACGACCACGGCGGCGGGGCCGAGCAGCCCGGCCTCGCGGCCGGCGAAGCCGACCTCGTACCAGGGGGAAGCGCCCGCGTTGAAGGTCGGCAGCGCCCCCATCAGGTCGCTGCGCGCCGGCCGGCGCTCGATGATGGCGAGTTTCTGGTCCGGAAGGTAGACGACGACTTCGTCGTTCTCGCGGACCAGTTCGCGGCCGCCGCCCGACAGCGAGACCAGCCGTTCCGAGACCGCGCCGTCCCGCACGCGGTGCGTGATGCTGAGCCTCTCGGAGCGGCCTGCCGACTCGCAGACGAATTCCCCCGAGTAGCTCGTGCCAGCGAGCGCATCCGCCATGCGCGTGAGCCAGGCCTGGCCGTCATTGGCCGCCGCCGGCAGCGCCAGCAGTCCGAGTACCGCGGTGACGACGGTGCGGCGCATCACTGTCCGGCCGGTCCTTCGGCTTCCGGAACCGCCCCAGGCGAGCCGCCGGGCTCTGCCGGTTCGGCGATGAGCCCCGCGACGACGCTGCGGCGCACCAGCGGCGAGGCGTAGCCATAGTGCGCGACGAGGTAATTGGCGAGTTCGGCCGGGGCAAGCCCCGGCGCCACGTCCGTGGCAGGCGGCGTCGTGTAGGTCGGCCCCGCATCCTCCGCGGAACCGTCGATGGCCGCAACCGGCAGCACCGGCGCCTCCGCCTGCTGCGCGACGACGGTGGCGGGCTGCGACGCGACCTGCGCACCGAACGGCGGAGCCAGCATGACCACGGCCGCCGCCACCGAGGCGGCGACCCCGAGCCCTGCCGCAGAGCGCGCCAGCGAGCGCCGGTCGCGCCACCGCAAGGCGAGCGTGCCCTGCGCCGGCTCGCGCGCGATGGCGGCGCTGACGCGCGCCGCCACCTGGCGCGCCGCGGGAACGTCGCCGTCGCTGCGCAGCACCGCGCCGATCAGCGAGTAGCGCGACAGCGCCCCCCGCAGCTCGTCATCGCGTTCGAGGCGCTTCAGCAGCAGCGCCGATTCCGGCTCCGGCAGTTCGCCGTCCAGGAAGGCCGACAGCTGTTCCTTGATCCGGTCAGTCATCACGTATCTCCGATACGCCCGAGGCCGCCGTCAAAGACCTCGCGCAGGCTGCGGTCGATCGCTTCGCGCGCGCGGAAGATCCTCGAACGGACGGTACCCACCGGGCATTCCATGGTCCTGGCGATGTCCTCGTAACTGAGCCCCTCGAGTTCCCGCAGCACGATCGCGAGCCGCAGGTCGTCCGGCAGGGCTTCGATGGCTTCGTTGACGGTGCGCCGGATCTCCTCGGTCAGCGCGAGCGCCTCCGGCGTCTCGCCGTCCGAGAGCCGCGCGTGCGCCTGGACCTGCGTGCCGTCCTGCAGGTCCAGGTCGTACGACACCGGCCGGCGGCGGCTCGCGACCAGCGAGTTCTTCGCCGTGTTGATCGCGATCCGGTACAGCCACGTATAGAAGGCGCTGTCGCCCCGGAAGGCCGGCAGCGCGCGGTAGGCCTTGATGAAGGCCTCCTGCGCGATGTCCTCCGCCTCTGCCGGGTTGCGGACATAGCGCTGCACGAGCTTCAGCACCTTGTGCTGGTACTTGAGCACGAGCGCGTCGAAGGCCGCCTTGTCGCCCTTCTGGACGCGGCGCACCAGCGCGATATCTCCTGCTTCAGCCCGCATCGGCTCGACGATCCGCGCTGCGCCTGCCCCTGTCACGCCGCATATGACCGGCCGTAGCCCCGTAAGTTCGGCCGGACTGGCGGCTGGGGGGCGCTGCGATGGCCTCCTGTGACCCAGTGGCCGGATTCTATCAAGCCAGCCGGATCAGGGCCTTGAGGCGTCGAAACTGGTCCGCGGGCAGGCCGGCGCGTGGCAGCAGCCAGCCATGCAGCCGCCCCGCCACGCGAAGCTCCAGGGCGACGCCTGCGGCCGAGACGCGGGTCGCCCGCGTCACCTCGGCCGGTTGCCAGGCCTCGTCTCCCGCCACCCTCGCGCGGCAGCTGCCGGCATCGAGTTCGACCGCCCGCAACCGGCAGTGCGGTCCCGGCACCCGCGTGAGGCTCGACCCGAGTCCCGCGATCGCGGCGATGCTCACGAGTGCCGCGAGCGCGGGCCGGCCATGCGCGATCCAGGGGCTGGCCGCCGCCCCCGCATGTACGAGCGCGAGGAGCGCAGCCAGGCGTGGCTCGGACCCGGGCTCAATCGCGACCGCGAAGGATGTCATCGACGAGCGCCGCGAGCCCGGCGTCAGGCGGACGTTCGCCCTGCAGGAGCCAGCCGGCGAGCTGCGGGTCCGGCAATTCCAGCAGCGCCGCGAAAGCGGCGCGTGTCGCCTCGCCCGCCTCGGACCAGCGGTGCTCGACCCAGCGCCCGAGCAGCACGTCGAGCTCCTTCATGCCGCGGCGGCAGCGCCAGCGGACCTGGCCGGGGGGCGCCGTCGCCGGCACGGTCAGCCGCCCTCGCCGCGCGCGAGCCGCCGCTTGAGGTCCGCGATGGCGCGCGCCGGGTTCAGGTCCTTCGGGCAGGCCTCGACGCAGTTCAGGATGGTGTGGCAGCGGTACAGGCGGAACGCGTCGTCGAGCTGCGCGAGGCGCTCCGCCTTCGCCTCGTCCCGCGTGTCGAGGACCCAGCGATGCGCGGCGAGCAGCGCGGCCGGCCCGAGGTAGCGCTCGCTGTTCCACCAGAAGCTCGGGCAGCTGGTCGAGCAGCAGGCGCAGAGGATGCACGCCGACGGCCGGTCGACCCGTTCCTGGTCCGCCGGAGACTGCGCGCGCTCGCGGCCCTCGGGGCCCGGGGCCCGAGTCTGCAGCCAGGGCTTCACGGCCGCGTATTGCGCGTAGAACTGGGTCAGGTCCGGCACCAGGTCCTTCACCACCGGCATGTGCGGCAGCGGGAAGATACGCACCGGGCCGCGGATGGAATCGACGGGCTTCGTGCACGCGAGCGTGTTGAGACCGTCGATGTTCATCGCGCAGGAGCCGCAGATGCCCTCCCGGCAGGAGCGGCGGAACGTGAGCGTGGAGTCCACCTGGTCCTTGATCAGGATCAGCGCGTCGAGGACCATGCTGCCGCAGGCGTCGAGGTCCACCTCGAACACGTCCACACGCGGCGGCTGATCCGAATCCGGGTCGAAGCGGTAGACGTGGAACTCGCGCACGCGCTTCGCGCCGGCTGGCGCGCGATGGCGGCGCCCCGGCTGCTTCGCGTACCTCGAGTTCTCCGGCAGGTTGAACTGGACCATGTGGCTGCGGTTCCGCGCCCCTCAGTAAGTCCGCGCCTTCGGCGGGATCGGTTCCACCTCGCCCGTGCGCGTCGCCAGCTGCACGGGCCGGTAGTCGAAACGCACGTCGCCTGCGTCGTCAAGCCAGGCGAGCGTGTGCTTCAGCCACTGGACGTCGTCCCGCGCCGGGAAGTCCTCGCGCGCGTGCGCTCCCCGGCTCTCGGTGCGGTTGCGGGCCGAGTGGATCGTGACCAGCGCCTGGCGCAGGAGGTTGTCGAGCTCCAGGGCCTCGATCAGGTCGGTGTTGAACACGAGCGAACGGTCGCTGATGCGAAGCTCCGCCATCGCGTCGAACGCGGCGCCGACCGCGCGGCAGCCCGCGGCCAGGCTCTCGCCGGTCCGGAATACGGCGGCGTCCTTCTGCATCGCGCGCTGCATCTCGTCGCGCAGCGATGCGGTCGGGCGCGCGCCCGCGGCCTGGCGGACGCGATCGAAGCGCGTGAGCGCGGCGTCGGTCGCCGCCCGCGGCGCGGCCGGCTGCGCGGCCCCGGCCCGCAGGCGCTTGGCGCAATGCGCCGCGGCAGCCCGCCCGAACACCACGAGGTCGAGCAGCGAATTCGAGCCCAGGCGGTTCGCGCCGTGAACCGACACGCAGGCGGCCTCGCCGACCGCCAGCAGCCCCGGCACGGCGGCGTCGCCCTGGGCATCGCGCGTCTGCACCTCGCCGTCGATCGAGCAGGGAATCCCGCCCATGTTGTAGTGCGCCGTCGGCAGCACCGGGATGGGAGCGCGGGTCACGTCGACGCCGGCGAAGATGCGCGCCGTCTCGGCGATGCCCGGCAGGCGCTTGTGGATCACGTCCGCGCCGAGGTGCTCGAGGTGCAGCAGCAGGTGGTCCTGGCGCGGCCCGACGCCGCGGCCCTCGCGGATCTCGATCGTCATCGCCCGGCTCACCACGTCGCGCGAGGCGAGGTCCTTGGCGTTCGGCGCGTAACGCTCCATGAAGCGTTCGCCCCGTGAGTTCCGCAGCACGCCGCCCTCCCCGCGCGAGCCCTCGGTGATCAGGCAGCCGGCGCCGTAGATGCCGGTCGGGTGGAACTGCACGAACTCCATGTCCTGCAGCGGCAGGCCCGCGCGCAGCACCATGCCGCCGCCGTCGCCCGTGCAGGTGTGGGCCGACGTGCAGGAGAAATACGTGCGGCCGTAGCCGCCGGTCGCGAGCACGGTCGCCTGCGCGAGGAACCGGTGCAGGGTGCCGGTCGACATGTCGAGGGCCAGCACGCCGCGGCAGGCGCCGTCCTCCATCAGCAGGTCGAGCGCGAAGAACTCGATGAAGAAGCGCGCGTCGTGCTTGAGACACTGCTGGTAGAGGGTATGCAGCATCGCGTGCCCGGTGCGGTCCGCCGCGGCACAGGTGCGCTGCGCGATGCCCTTGCCGTAGTGCGTCGTCATCCCGCCGAACGGGCGCTGGTAGATCCGGCCGTCCTCGGTGCGCGAGAACGGCAGGCCATAGTGCTCGAGCTCGATGACGGCGGCCGGCGCCTCGCGGCACATGTACTCGATCGCATCCTGGTCGCCGAGCCAGTCCGAGCCCTTGACCGTGTCGTAGAAATGGAAGCGCCAGTCATCCTCGCCCATGTTGCCGAGCGCGGCGCTGATGCCGCCCTGCGCCGCGACCGTGTGGCTGCGCGTCGGGAACACCTTGGTGACGACGGAGGTCGCGAGGCCCGCCTCGGCGAGTCCCACCGCGGCGCGCAATCCCGCGCCGCCGGCGCCGACGACCACGACGTCGCAGAGATGGTCCGTGACCGTGTAGGCGCTCATGTCACCGCGCCCCGCGCGATCGCCCAGACGGACCAGGCGACGGCGGCCGCGCCCGCCAGGTGCGCGAGCCGCGAGATCGAGCGCACGCGCCCGTGCATGGCGCCGTAGACGTAATCGTCGATGACCACCTGCACGCCCTGCGCCGAGTGCCACAAGGCGCACCAGGCGAACAGCAGCATCAGCACGGACTGCGAGGGGGCCGACAGCCAGGCGCGCACGCTGCCGTACCCGGGATCCTGCAGCGACAGCACGGAGAACAGGAACCAGCCGCCGAGCGCGACGAGGGCGATCGCGGAGAGCCTCTGGTTGCGCCAGTGCCGCGTGGCGTGCCCGCTCACGGCGCGCCCCAGAGCCAGCGCCAGGCCGGCGTGAGGAACAGCGTGGCGGCGAAGGCCGCCGCGGTGAGCAGCACGACCATCGCGCCGCTCGCGCGCGCCGCGCGGATGTCGAAGCCGTGGCCCGCGTCCCACACCAGGTGCCGCAGGCCGTTGAAGAGGTGGTACCAGAACACGCCGATGAGCCCGGCGAGCACGATGCGCATCGGCCAGCTGCCGAAGAAGCCCGCGGCCGCGGCGTACGCATCGGCGCCGCGGGCGGCGGCCAGGAGCCAGGCCACGAGCAGCGGGGTCGCGAGCGTGAGCACGAGCCCCGTGATGCGGTGCAGGCCGGACATCACCGTCGTCAGGGCCAGGCGGTAGACCTGCAGGTGCGGGGACAGCGGTCGATCGGGCCGGACCAGGGGCGCCGGGGGCGCCTTGGCGGGTGCAGGGGCTTGCATCGCAGCCATATTCTGCCAGAACGGCGCTGCGCGCCCCAAGCCAATTGCGGCGCATTCGGGCAGAAGTACTGCGCTAGGATACGGCGATGGCGGCGACTCGCTGGACCGCGTTGCCCTCGATGTCGGTGATCGCGGCGACCGGCCGCGACGCTCGCGCGTTCCTGCAGGGCCAGCTGACCAACGACCTGCTGCCCGTCGACCGGCATCCCGGCATGCTGGCGGCAGCCTGCAATCGCCAGGGGCGCGTGATCGCGACCTTGCGCCTGGCCGCCCGCGGCGAGGAAGTGCAGCTGGTGTTGCCGCGCGCGATGGCGCCGTTCGTCGTCGCGCACCTGGCCCGCTTCGTCCTGCGCGCCTCGGTCGACTTCACGGATTCCCGTCACGCGGTCCTCGGCCTGATGGACGCGGAGCCGGCGTTGCAGTCGGCGGCGGCCGCGGCCGGCCTTATCGTGCTGGTTGCCAGTCCCTCGCGCACGCTGCTCGTCGGCGACCCGGCCACGGCGCAATCGGTGCTCGCGGACCTGCCGTCTTCCACCGCCGGCGACTGGGAACGGGCGTCGATCGAGGACGGCGAACCGATGGTCTGCCCGGAGACCTCCGGCGTCTGGGTGCCGCAGATGCTGAACCTCGACCTGCTGGGCGCGATCAGCTTCAGCAAGGGCTGCTACCTGGGGCAGGAGATCGTCGCGCGCGCGCAGCACCTCGGCCGCATCAAGCGCCGCATGTTGCGTTACTGCGCCCCGCCCGGCGCCGCGCCCGCGCCCGGCCAGCTGCTGTATGCCGGCGCGGCGCCTGCCGCCCAGGTGGTGCGCGCCAGCGATCACGGGGGCGTGCAGTGCCTGGCGGTGGTGGAACTCGCCGACTGCGGGGAGCTGCTGGGCGCACGGCCTGGCGGCGCCGAATTCGTGCCGTCGGACCTGCCCTACGCGATCCCGGCGGCCGCCGCCGAGGGGGCGATGCTGCCGGCCGTCTGAGCCTGCGCTCAGTCGGCTCCGGCCTCGTGGCGCAGCTGCGGGAACAGCAGCACGTCGCGGATGCTCGGCGAGTCCGTGAGCAGCATGACGAGGCGGTCCACTCCCACGCCGAGCCCGGCGGCGGGCGGCATGCCGTACTCGAGCGCACGGATGTAGTCCGCGTCGAAGGCCATCGCTTCGAGGTCCCCCGCGCCGCGGCGTGCCGCCTGCTCATGGAAGCGCGCGGCCTGTTCCTCCGGGTCGTTGAGCTCGGAGAAACCGTTGGCGAGCTCGCGTCCGTCGACGAACAGCTCGAAGCGGTCCGTGACGAATGGATCCGAGTCCCGCCTGCGCGACAGCGGGGACACTTCCGTCGGGTAGGAATGGACGAATGTCGGCTGCTCGAGGTGGTGCTCGCAGGTCTTCTCGAAGAGCTCCATGAGCAGCTTGCCGGCCCCGTCCTTCGCCTGGGTCTCGACGCCGAGCGCGGCGCAGGCCGCGCGCAGCGCGCCGGCGTCCCGCAGGCCGGCGCGGCCGATGCCCGGGTTATGCTCGAGCACCGCCTGCTCGACCGACACCCTTGCGAATGGCGCCGCCAGGCTGATCGTCCGTCCCTGGCAGGCGATCGCGCGCGTGCCGGCGACCGCGTCCGCGACGCCCTGGAGCATGCGCTCGACGAGACCCATGAAGTCGTCGCAGTCCGCGTAGGCCTGGTACAGCTCCAGCATCGTGAATTCCGGGTTGTGCTGGGTGGACAGGCCCTCGTTGCGGAAATTCCGGTTGATCTCGTAGACGCGCTCGAATCCGCCGACGACCAGGCGCTTCAGGTAGAGCTCTGGCGCGATGCGCAGGTACATGTCCTGGCCGAGCGCGTTGTGGTGCGTGACGAAGGGCCGCGCGAGCGCACCGCCCGGTATCGGCTGCATCATCGGCGTCTCGACCTCGAGGAAGTCCTGGGCGTCCAGGAAGTCGCGCAGCCAGCGCACGACGCGCGTGCGCGTCCGGAAGGTCTCGCGCGCCGCCTCGTTCACGATCAGGTCCACGTAGCGCCGGCGGTAGCGGGTCTCGGTGTCGGCGAGGCCGTGCCACTTGTCGGGCAGCGGACGCAGCGCCTTGACGAGCAGCCGCGCCGACTCCGCGCGCACGGACAGCTCGCCCGCGCGCGTGCGCATCAGCACGCCCTCGGCGCCCAGGATGTCGCCGACGTCCCAGGCCCTGAACGCGTCGTACCCCTCCCCGAGCGCCTGCGCCTGCAGGTAGACCTGGATCTGCCCGCTCGCGTCCTGGAGCTTGGCGAACGACGCCTTGCCCATCACGCGCTTGAACATCATGCGGCCCGCGACGCGCACGCGCACCGGCTGCGCCGCCAGCGACTCGTCGCTGCGCGCGCCGTAGGTCGCGTGCAGGTCGGCCGCGAGCGCGTCGCGCCGGAAGTCGTTCGGGTAGGCGACGCCCGCTGCCCGCAGTCGCGCGAGCTTGCCGCGCCGCTCCGCGATCAGCGCGTTGTCGTCGCCCCCGGGCGGCATCTCGTCGTTCGCCATGGATCGAATCCTACAGGCCCTGCTTCAGGCTCGCCTCCATGAAGGGGTCGAGGTCGCCGTCGAGCACCGCCGTCGGGTTGCCGGTCTCGTGCCCCGTGCGCAGGTCCTTGATCCGCGACTGGTCCAGCACGTAGGAGCGGATCTGGTGGCCCCAGCCGACGTCGGTCTTCTGCTCCTCGAGCACGCGCGCGGCGGCATTGCGCTTGTTGACCTCGAGCTCGTAGAGCTTGGCCTTCAGCATCTTCATCGCGGTCGAGCGGTTCTTGTGCTGGCTGCGCTCGCTCTGGCAGGCGACGACGATGCCGGACGGCAGGTGCCGCAGGCGCACCGCCGAATCGGTCTTGTTGACGTGCTGGCCGCCCGCGCCGCTCGCGCGGTAGGTGTCCATCTCGATGTCGGCCGGGTTGACCTCGATGCTGATCTCGTCGTCGACGACCGGCGAGACGAACACGGATGCGAAGGAGGTGTGGCGGCGGTTGCCGGAATCGAACGGGGACTTGCGCACCAGGCGATGCACGCCCGTCTCCGTGCGCAGCCACCCGTAGGCATAGGGCCCGTCCACCTCGATGGAGGCGCTCTTGATGCCCGCGACCTCGCCCGGGCTCTGGTCGATGACCTCGCTCGTGAAGCCGCGCCGGTCCGCCCATCGCAGGTACATGCGCAGCAGCATCGCCGCCCAGTCCTGCGCCTCGGTGCCGCCGGCGCCGGCCTGGATGTCGAGGAATGCGCCGTGGGAGTCCATTTCGCCGGGGAACATGCGCGACAGCTCGAGCTGGCGCACGCTCTCGCCGAGGCTGCCGGCATCGCGCTCGACTTCCGCGAATCCGGCTTCGTCCTGCTCGGCCTCGACCAGCTCGAGCAGTTCCGCCGAGTCGGAAAGGCCGCGGCCGATGCGGTCCAGCTCGCCGAGGGTCTGGTCGAGCCGCGCGCGCTCGCGGCCGAGCGATTGCGCCTTGTCCGGCGTGTTCCAGACGGCGGGGTCCGCGAGCTCGCGGTTCAGCTCCTCGAGACGCTCGCGCTTGCGGTCGTACTCAAAGGTACCCCCTCAGCGCCTCGAGGCGCTGGCGCAGGTCATCGAGCGAGCGGCGGGTAGGTGCGGTTTCCATGCGGCGCGCATCTTAACAGACGCTCATCTGGCCGATCCGATGTACTCCGCGAGCAACTCCGGGCGCTCGCCGCCGCCGTAAGTCGTCGATTGCAGCCGGTAGGCGAGCCTGAGCCGCGTTCCGGCGACCGGCCGTGGCGCCCGGGCGTCGTCGAAGTGGCCGAAGGCGATCGCCTCGACCGGCGTCGAGGCGGCGTCCGGCCGCAGCCAGAGCTTCAGGTGGCGGTCGCCCACGACGCGCGAGTCGGCGACCGCGAACTCTCCGTCGAACAGCGGCTCCGGGAAGCCCTGGCCCCAGGGACCGCCCGACTCGATGGCACGCGCCGTCTCGAGCGAGAGCTCCCTGGGGAGTAGCTCGCCGTCCGTCTCGAGCACCCCTTGCATCTGCTCGGCGGTCAGGCAGCGGCCGACTTCCTCGGCGAACGCCTCCGCGAAGCGCGCGAGGGCCCCGTGGGGCAGCGTCAGCCCGGCGGCCATGGCGTGCCCGCCGTAACGCTCGATGAGGCCGGGATGACGGGTGTCGATGGCCTCCAGTACGTCGCGGATGTGCACGCCCTCGACCGAGCGTGCCGAGCCTCGCAGTTCCCCGTCCCCGGCCGGCGCGAAGGCGACCACGGGGCGGTTCAGGCGGTCCTTCAGGCGCGTCGCGACGAGCCCGACGATGCCGGCATGCCAGCCGGGGTCGAACAGCGCGAGCCCGGTCGGCAGGCTGCCCTCGGCCAGCCGCAGCCGGCGCACCGCGGCGGCGGCTTCTTCCCGCATGCGCGCCTCGATTTCGCGCCGCTCCCGGTTCAGGCGGTCGAGCCCGGTCGCGAGCGCGATCGCTTCGCCCGCTTCCTCGGCGAGCAGGCAGCGGATGCCCACGGACATGTCGTCGATGCGCCCCGCTGCGTTGAGCCGGGGCGCGATCTGGTGGCCCAGCTGGCGCGCCGACATTTCCTCGATGCGGCAGCTGGCGACGCGCGCCAGCGCCAGGAGCCCGGGTACGGCGGCGCGCGCGCGGATGCGCCGCAGGCCCTCCTGCACCAGGATGCGGTTGTTGCGGTCCAGTGGCACGAGGTCGGCGACGGTCCCGAGCGCGACCAGGTCGAGCAGGTCCGCCACGGCGGGCAGCCGGTCACCTCGAGCGGCCTCCAGTGAGCGCGTCAGCGCCGCCATCACGTAGAAGGCGACGCCGACGCCCGCGAGCGCGCGGCTGCCGAAGCGGGCGCCGGGCAGGTTCGGATTCACGTGCGCGGCACAGGACGGCAACGTCGGTCCCGGAAGGTGATGGTCGGTCACGAGCACCTGCATGCCGAGCGACTGCGCCGCCTCGATACCCGCATGCGCCGCCACGCCGTTGTCCACGGTGATGAGCAGGTCGGCCCGCTCGTGCGCGAAGTCCGCGACCAGTCCGGGCGTCAGTCCATAGCCGTGGCGGAGGCGATCCGGCACGCGAAACGCCAGGTTTGCGTGGCCGAGCCGTTGCAGCTGTCGCACGACGAGGGCGGTGCTGGTGGCGCCGTCCGCGTCGAAGTCGCCGACGACGAGGATGCGGGAGCCGCGCGCCAGGTGGTCCTGCAGCAATTCCGCGGCCGCGCCGACGCCGTCCAGGGAGCCCACGGGCAGCAGGTGACGCAGCTCGAGCGCAAGGTCCGCCTCGTCGCTGACGCCGCGCGCGGCGTACACGCGTCGCAGCACGGGATGCAGCGACGCCGGCAGGTTCCCGGCGGGTCCGGGCGGACGCCGTCGGATGGTGGGCGGCGGCATGCGCGGAAGTTCCGGGGATGGCATCCTGGGAATGATACCGGCGTCGGTGGCGCCCGGATTGCTATATTGCGCGCGGAGGCACGCATGCAGATCACGCGCGAGCCCGCCCAGTCCGCGAACGCCATTGTCGCCTGCCTCGCGGGCGAAATCCGCCTGCGCGACAGCCGCCATACCGCGAGCCTGATCGTGACGCGCGACGCCGTCGTCACCGGCTGGCGCCACCCGGCGCTCGATGCGCTCGCGATCGAGCACTTTGCCGCGGTCATCGAGCTCGGGCCCGAGATCGTCCTGCTCGGCACCGGCGCCCGGCAACGGATGCCCGCGGCGGAACTCTTCGCGGCGTTCGCGGCGCGTGGCATCGGCCTCGAGGCCATGGACAACGCCGCAGCCTGCCGCACCTACAACCTGCTGCTGGCCGAGTACCGCGAGGTGGCGCTCGCCGTGATGCTGTAGCCGGCCCGCGTCACCGGGCCGGCAGATGCCGCAATGGATCCTGCGGGACGCCATCGAGCCGGATCTCGAAATAGAGCATCGGCTGCTGCCCCGGGCCGCGCCCCATCTCCGCGATCTTCTGCCCGGCGCGGACATCGTCCCCTTCCCGCACCTGCACGGACGCATTGTGGCCATAGGCGGTGAGCCAGCCGCGCGCGTGATTGATGATGACGAGTTGCCCGTAGCCGCGCAGCCCGCTGCCGACGTAGACCACGTGCCCGTCGGCCGCCGACACCACCGGCTGCCGCAGTTCCCCGTCGATCCGCAGCCCCGTGCCGCCCGACGGCTGGCGCACGCGGCCGTGGACGCGGCCGGCGGCCACGGGCCAGCGCCAGGGCGGGGGCCGGTGACCTGCATCCCCGGGCGCGGCGCGTGCAGCCGGCGCCGCCGGCACCGGCAGTCGTGCGACGGCCCGCGGCGGAGGATCGAGCCGCAAGGGCTGCCCGGGATGGATCAGGTAGTCCCGGCCGAGGCCGTTCCAGCGCGCAACGTCGCGGTAGTCGAGGCCGTAGCGCATGGATATGGAGTACAGCGTCTCGCCCGCGCGCACGACGTGCCGGTCCGGGATGTCCGGCCGGCGCGGGCCGCCACAGGCGGCGAGCAGCGCCACGGCCAGCACCGCCGGCCAGGGCGCGTGGCGGCTCCGGCGCACCTCAGGACACGCCGCCCAGGAGCGGCACGAAGCTCACGAATCCCAGGCGCTCGCGCAGGAACTGGTCGCCACGCCGGGTGATGCGCAGCAGTTCCTGGCGTCCTTCGGGGCCGATGGGCGCCACCAGCCGGCCGCGCTCCGCGAGCTGGTCGAGGAGCTTCTGCGGGACGGCGTGCGGCGCCGCGGCGAGCAGGATGGCGTCGAACGGCGCCTGCGACGGCCAGCCGTCCGAGCCGTCGCCGTGCCTGAAGCGCACGTTCCTGATGCCGAGCTCCTTGACGCGCTCACGCGCCCGGTCGAGCAGCGCGGCGACGCGCTCGATGCTGTAGATCCTGCCGACGAGCGGGGCCAGCACCGCCGTCTGGTAGCCGCAGCCGGTGCCGATCTCGAGCACCTTCTTCGGCGTGCCGCCCGCGGTCACGGCCTCGGTCATCCGCGCCACGACGTAGGGCTGCGAGATCGTCTGGCCGAAGCCGATCGGCAGCGCGGTGTCCTCGTAGGCACGGCTGGCGAGCGCCTCGTCGACGAACAGGTGGCGCGGCACATTGCGGATGCGGTCGAGCACGCGCGGATCGCGGATGCCCTGCTCCGCGAGCCGCTGGATCAGCCGCTCGCGCGTGCGCAGCGACGTCATCCCGATGCCGTCGCGCTCGGCGTTCATGGCGCGGGCTCCGACAGCCAGCCGCGCACATCCTCGAGCGCCGCGTGGCGCGTCAGGTCCACCTGCAACGGCGTGACGGACACGAAGCCGGTCGCGACCGCGTGGAAGTCGGTCCCGGGTCCCGCGTCCTGTCCCTTGCCCGCCGCGCCCACCCAGTAGATCTCGCGTCCGCGCGGGTCGAGACCGCGTACGGCGTCTTCCGCGCGGTGCCGGTGGCCGAGGCGAGTCACCTCGATCCCCTTCAGTGCCTCGTAGGGCAGGTCCGGCACGTTGACGTTCAGGATCATCGAACGGTGCAGCGGCCTTGCCATCACGCGCAGCACGAGCTCGCGCGCGATGCGCGCGGCGGTCGCGAAGTGGGGGCCCGTCGGCGAGCCGACCACGAGCGACACGGCGACCGTCGGCAGGCCGAGGAAGCGCCCTTCGATCGCCGCGGCCACGGTCCCGGAATAGAGCACGTCGTCCCCCAGGTTGGCCCCGTCGTTGATGCCCGAGACCACCATGTCGAACTCGTGGGCGAACAGGCCCGTGATCGCGAGGTGCACGCAGTCAGTCGGCGTCCCGTTGATCACGTACCAGACGTCGGGCTCGGCCTGCTGCACGCGCAGCGGCACCTCGAGCGTCAGCGAATGGCTCGCGCCGCTGCGGTTGCGGTCGGGGGCGACGACCGTGAGCGGGGCGACGCCCGCCAGCGCCTCGCGCAGGTAGCGCAGGCCCTCGGCGCGGTAGCCGTCGTCGTTGGCGAGCAGGATCTTCAAGCGGCGATCACATCCCCATCGCGTGTCCCGCGACCGGCCCGAACTATACTGGAAAGCACGGGCCCGCTGGCCGGCCGCGGGCGAGTACGGAGCCGCCATGAAGGACGATGACCGCGAGCTGTTCCGTGCCGCCGTGCGCGGCGTGAAGCCGCTGGCGCGCCAGGCACCCATGCCGCACCGGGAGCGCCGCCGTCCGCGCGCGGCGTCGCGTCGTGCCGACGAGGCGAGCGTGCTCGAGGAATCGCTCGCGCACGACGCGGCCGACTTCGACGTGGAGACCGGCGACGAACTCGGCTGGCGGCGGCCGGGTGTGCCGGAAGCGGTGCTGCGCCGGCTGCGGCGCGGACATTACGCCCGGCGCGACGAGCTCGACCTGCACGGCATGACGCAGGCCGAGGCGCGCGCGGCGCTCGCGAGGTTCCTGGCCGAGGCCACGGCCCATGGATTCCATTGCGTGCGCATCGTCCATGGCAAGGGGCTGGGTTCCGGGCACCGCGGACCCGTGCTCAAGGCGGCCGTGAACCGCTGGCTGCGCCGGCACGATGCCGTGCGCGCCTTCACGTCCGCGCGCCGCAGCGACGGCGGCACCGGCGCGCTCTACGTCCTGCTCGCCCGTTGAGCCTCACTCGACCATGGCGCCGGCGGGCGGGGCGTTGACCAGTTCGCGCAACAGGCTGGTCGCGTAGCAGCCGCGCGCGAGCTCGAACTCGAGCAGCAGGCAGCCGTCCATGAGGCGATGCCGCAGTGCGGCCGGCCGGGCGACGAGCGCGCGGCGCTCGCCCCGCAATCCCGCGGCGGCGAGCCGCGCCGGGATGGGTGCCACGCCTTCGAGCGCGGCGCGTTCCAGCGCCCCGGCTTCGCCCGCGGGCGCGAGTCCCCCCTCGCCCGCCAGCGGCCCGGTCGGCCCGACGTCGCCCTCCCGACAGCGCCGCTCGAGGTCCGCATCCGGTTCCGCGGCCGCGAACACCGACGCGCTCCCGGCGAGGTTCACGATCTCGCCCGGCAACAGCCGGTTCCAGCTGCCGTTCCGCACGCGCGCTGCGAGTACCGCATGGAACGCGAGCGCGCGCGCCGTGGACAGCACGAATGCCCGCGCCTCGCGGCCGCGCGGCAGTGCGCCCGCGGCCAGCCATGCCTCCACCCGCCCGAGGTTGGCGCCGTCAATGCCGAAGCGCTGGGCACCGAAGTAGTTCGGAAAGCCCTCCGTGCGCAGGAGATCCAGGCGCGCCGGCAGGCCCGCCAGGTCTCCGGCCGCATCCCGCACGCGGATGGCGAAGGCGTTGCCGGAGAGCGCGCCCCGGCGCAGCTTGCGCGAGTGGGCGTGCGACTCCAGCACCCGGAACCCGCTGCCGGCGAAGCCGGCTGCGGGTGCGTGGCCGCGATCCGCGGGCAGCGAGAACCATTGCCGCGTGACGGCGCGCCGGTCCTTCATGCCGGCGAAGCCGACTTCCGCGGGATGGCATCCGGCGGCGGCCGCCAGGTCCCGCGCGACCTCGAGCGTGTTCGTCGCGCGCTTCTCGACCCACAACAGCTTGTGCGCACGGCCGCCATCCGGCGCGTAGCCGAGCCGCTCCTCGACGACGAAGTCCTCGGGCTCGCCGCGGAGCGTGCCCGCGACGCCGGGCGACTCCCAGGCGCGCGGCGGATCGAGCGCGAGCCCCCGCCAGGCGGCGGCCCCCGCGACATCAGGCACTGTCGCCTTCCCGGAGCAGTACGATGGCCTGCGCCGCGATGCCCTCCGAGCGACCGAGCGCGCCCAGGCCCTCCGCGGTCGTCGCCTTGAGGTTCACGCGCGATCGCTCGATGCCGAGGCCTTGCGCAATGCCCGCGCAGATCGCCTCGCGCCAGGCCGCGATGCGGGGCACCTCGGCGACCAGCGTCAGGTCGCAGTTCTCGACCTCGAACCCGCGCGCCGCCACGATGCGCACGACCTCCGCGAGCAGCACGCGGCTGTCGGCGCCCGCGTAACGCGCGTCTCCCGGCGGGAAGTGCTGGCCGATGTCGCCGGCGCCCGCGGCGCCCAGCATCGCGTCCATCAGCGCGTGCAGCAGCACGTCGCCATCGGAATGCGCCGCCACGCCCCGCGAGTGCGGGATGCGCTGGCCGCCCAGCATGACGTGGTCTCCCGGCCCGAAGCGGTGCACGTCGTAGCCGCTGCCGATCCGCATCATCGGGCGATCCTCGACTGGCGCAACGCCGCCTGCGCGAGCGCCAGGTCGGCGGGTCGCGTGACCTTGATGTTGAGCGGGGATCCTTCGACCAGGCGCGGCCGCAGGCCGAGCCTTTCGATGGCGGCGGCCTCGTCGGTCGCCTCGAATCCCTCGGCGAGCGCGTGCGTCAGCGCCCGCATGAGCTGGCCGTGGCGGAACATCTGCGGCGTCTGCGCGCGCCAGATCCGCCCGCGCGGCACGGTGCGGGCGCTGCGGCCGTCGTCGTCCGCCTGCTTGAGCGTCTCGGCGACCGGCAGCGCCAGCAGGCCTCCGACTTCATCGCGCCGGCACTCGGCGATGAGCCCGAGCAGGTCGCGTCGCGGCAGGCAGGGGCGCGCCGCGTCGTGCACCAGCACCCAGTCCTCCGGGTCGGCGGTCACGAGCGCGCGCAGGCCGGCCTGAACCGAGAGCGCCCGCGTCGGGCCGCCGCTGGTCTCGACCACGCGCCGGCGCAGGGAGAGCGGCAGGCGCCGGAAGCGCCGGTCGCCCGGCGGCGTCACGATGGCGCCGCCCGCGACCCCGGGCGCGGCGAGGAGCGAGCGCAGCGCGTGTTCGACCAGGCTCCTGCCGCCGATGCGCAGCCAGGGTTTGGGAACCGCGCCGCCGAAGCGCGTCGAGGCGCCGGCGGCGGCGATCACGAACCAGAGGCGTTCCGCCACCGGCCGGTCACGGCGTGGTCGCGGCCTGGATCGACTGCGGCAGGGCGCCGTCGTCCGGGGCGCGGTGGGGCGTGTCCACGACCTGATAGAAGGTCTCGGTGACCGAGATCATGCCGAGATCGTGCCTGGCACGTTCCTCGAGGGCGGTCAGACCCTGCTTGAGGTCGGCGACCTCGGCCTTGAGCTGCGCATTGCGTTCGGTGAGCACCGCGTTCTCGGCACGCTGGGCCTGCACGGCCGCGCCGAGATGCCAGACCTCGCGCATGCCCTCGCCGGACACCCACAGGCGGTACTGCAGGAAAGCGAGCACCGCGAGCAGGCAACCGAGCAGGATCTTCATGGGGCCGGGAGAGTACCACGTTCCGCCGCGGACGCTAGCCTCCGTCAGGGCGGCTTGACCGGGAACGCCTCGCGGCCGGCGTAGCGGGCGCGAACGCCGAGCTGCTCCTCGATCCGCAGCAGCTGGTTGTACTTGGCGATGCGGTCCGAGCGCGACAGCGAACCGGTCTTGATCTGGGTCGCGCGCGTGCCGACCGCGATGTCCGCGATGGTCGAGTCCTCGGTCTCTCCGGAGCGGTGCGACACGACGGCCGCGTAGCCCGCCTGCACCGCCATCTCGATGGCGGCGAGGGTCTCGGTCAGCGTGCCGATCTGGTTCGGCTTGATGAGGATTGCGTTGGCGACGTCCTCGGCGATGCCGCGCGACAGGATCTCGGTGTTGGTCACGAACAGGTCGTCGCCCACGAGCTGCACGCGGCTCCCGAGGCGTCGCGTCAGCAGCGACCAGCCCTCCCAGTCGGCCTCCGCCATCCCGTCCTCGATGGTCACGATCGGGTAGCGACCGGCGAGCGCGGCGAGGTAGTCGGCGAACTGCGCGGCGGTGAAGCGCCGGCCTTCCGATTCCAGCAGGTAGACGCCGTCCCGGAAGAACTCGCTGCTCGCCACGTCGAGTCCGAGCCAGACGTCCTGGCCCGGCTGGTAACCCGCGGCCTGGACCGCCTCGAGGATCACGGCGAGCGCCGCCTCGTTCGAGGGCAGGTCGGGCGCGAATCCGCCCTCGTCGCCGACCGCGGTCGCAAGGCCGCGGCCGCGCAGGATCTTCCTCAGGTGATGGAAGATCTCGACGCCGCAGCGCAACGCAGACCCGAAATCCGGCAGGCCGGCCGGCAGGATCATGAATTCCTGGATGTCGAGGCTGTTGTCGGCATGCGCGCCGCCATTGATGATGTTCATCATCGGTACCGGCATGACGACCGCGTCGTCGCCGCCGAGGTAGCGGTACAGCGGCAGCTTCTGCGACCGCGCCGCCGCCTGCGCCGTCGCGAGCGACACGGCGAGGATCGCATTGGCGCCCAGCGCCGACTTGTTCTCCGTGCCGTCGACTTCGAGCATGCGCCGGTCGATGCCGGCCTGGTCGCGGGCGTCGCGGCCGACCAGGGCGTCGCGCAGCGCGCCGTTGACGTGCGCGACGGCGTTCTGGACGCCCTTGCCGAGATAGCGCATCGGGTCGCCGTCGCGCAGCTCCACGGCCTCGCGCGTCCCGGTCGAGGCGCCCGAGGGCACCGCCGCCCGCCCCACCGTTCCGTCCGCGAGCTCGACGTCCGCCTCCACGGTCGGGTTGCCGCGGGAGTCGAGCACCTCGCGGCCGTGGATGTCGACGATGCGGGTCACGGCGACGACTCGGCGAACGGCCGCGACTTGACCGCGCGGTCGAGCGCGACCAGCACCTCGAGCAGCTCGCGCATGCGCGGCAGGGGCCAGGCGTTCGGGCCGTCCGACAGCGCGCGCTCGGGATCCGGGTGCGTCTCCATGAAGAGGCCGGCCACGCCCGCGGCCACCGCCGCGCGCGCGAGCACGGGGATGAACTCGCGCTGCCCGCCCGAGGAGCTTCCCTTGCCGCCCGGCAGCTGCACGGAATGGGTGGCGTCGAAGACGACCGGCGCGCCGAACGCGCGCATCACGGCGAGCGCGCGCATGTCCGACACGAGGTTGTTGTAGCCGAAGCTGAACCCGCGCTCGCAGACCATGATCTCCTGGTTGCCGGTCGAGCGCGCCTTGTCGACGACGTTCGCCATCTCCCAGGGGCTCAGGAACTGGCCCTTCTTGATGTTGACGGGCTTGCCCTGCGAGCAGACGTTGACGATGAAATTGGTCTGGCGGCAGAGGAACGCGGGCGTCTGCAGCACGTCCACCACCGAGGCGACTTCCGCGAGTGGCGTGTCCTCGTGCACGTCGGTCAGCACCGGGACGCGGTGCTGGCGCTTCACCTCGGCGAGGACCTTGAGCCCCTGCTCGAGCCCCGGGCCCCGGAACGAGGCGCGCGAGGAGCGGTTGGCCTTGTCGTAGGAGGCCTTGAAGACGAATGGCATGCCGAGCGCGCCCGCGATCGCCTTCAGCTGGCCGGCGATGTCGAGCGTCAGCGCCGCGTCCTCGACGACGCAGGGGCCGGCGATCAGGAACAGCGGGCGGTCGGGCCCGATTTCGGCACCCGCGAGCCTCACGCGCTCGCCGCCTGCGGCAGCCGGCCGGCGGCATGGCCGCGCGCGGCGCGCACGAAGCCCGCGAACAGCGGGTGCCCGTCGCGCGGGTTCGACGTGAATTCCGGGTGGAACTGCACGCCGATGAACCACGGGTGGGACGGCAGCTCGACGATCTCCACGAGCCCGTCCTCCGAGAAAGCGGAGAACACGAGCCCCGCCCTCTGCATGCGCTCGAGGTAGGTGTTGTTGAACTCGTAGCGGTGACGGTGGCGTTCGTGGATCGCGTCGCGGCCGTAGACGGCCCGCGCGAGCGTCCCCTGCCGGATGCGCGACTCCTGGGCGCCGAGGCGCATCGTGCCGCCGAGGTCGGAACCGGCGTCGCGCCGTTCGGTGGCGCCGCTGCGGTCGCGCCACTCGGTGATGAGGGCGATGACCGGGTCGGCGGCCTGGCGCTCGAACTCGGTGGAGTTCGCGCCCGCGAGGCCGAGCACGTGGCGTGCGAACTCGATCACGGCCACCTGCATGCCGAGGCAGATGCCGAGGTAGGGCACGCCGTTCTCCCGCGCAAAGCGCACCGCCTGGACCTTGCCCTCGATGCCGCGCTCGCCGAAGCCGCCTGGCACCAGGATCGCGTCCATGCCCACGAGGCAGCCGGTGCCCGCGCTCTCGATGTCGGTGGACTCCACGTAGTGCACCTGTACGCGGGTGCGCGTGCGAAGGCCGGCGTGCCGCAGCGCCTCGTTGAGCGACATGTACGAGTCGCGGATCTGCACGTACTTGCCGACCATGGCGATGTTGACCGCGGCGTCGGACTGCTGGCGCGCGGCGACCACCTGCTGCCATTCGCGGAGCTCCGCGGGCGGCGCGTCGATCCGGAGCTTGTCGCAGACGATGTCGTCGAGGCCCTGCTCGTGCAGCAGGATCGGGATGCGGTAGATGTCGTCCGCGTCCACGGCGGAGATGACGGCCCGCTCCTCGACATTCGTGAACAGCGCGATCTTGCGCCGCTGTTCGTCCGGCAGCGGATCGCGGCAACGGCACAGCAGCACGTCCGGCTGGATGCCGATGCCGCGCAGCTCCTTGACCGAGTGCTGGGTGGGCTTGGTCTTGATCTCCCCGGAGCCGCCCACGATCGGGACCAGCGTCAGGTGGATGTACACGCACTGGCTGCGTCCCTGCTCCACGCCCATCTGCCGGATCGCCTCGAGGAACGGCAGCGACTCGATGTCGCCGACGGTGCCGCCGACCTCGACCATGCAGACGTCGGCGTCGCCCGCGCCGAGCACGATGCTGCGCTTGATCTCGTCGGTGATGTGCGGGATCACCTGCACGGTCGCGCCCAGGTAGTCGCCGCGGCGCTCGCGCGCGATCACGCGCTCATAGATGCGGCCGGTCGTGAAATTGCTGTTGCGGCCGGTCGTGGTGCGCACGAAGCGCTCGTAATGGCCGAGGTCGAGGTCGCTCTCGGTGCCGTCCTCGGTGACGAACACCTCGCCATGCTGGAACGGGCTCATCGTGCCGGGATCCACGTTGATGTACGGGTCCAGCTTGACCATGCGGACCTTGAGGCCGCGCGCCTCGAGGATCGCCCCGAGGCTCGCCGACGCGATCCCCTTCCCGAGCGAGGAAACCACGCCGCCGGTCACGAACACGAATCGCGTCATCTGGGACCCCGCCGCCAACCAGGACCATCGGGCCGCTGCCGTTGGAAGCGCCATCCCGGCGCTCCGCGACCCGATGACGACGGGAGTTCAGTGTAGAACACGCGCGCGCGCCGTGCCAGCGGAAATGTGACGCGCTTCACGACGCCGGGGACATAAGCGGCTGAGCCGGCGGCCATTCGAGCCATTCGTCGCCGCGCCCCGCACGCCCGTCGGCTCGCGCGGCCGCCGCGTGCTCCGCGCCCTATAGTGCGGGCCATGAACAAGGCACAGGCCGGCTTTACGCTGCTCGAGCTGATGCTCGTCGTGACGCTCGCGGGCCTCCTGCTCGGCCTCGGCGTCCCGGCGATGGGCAATTTCTTCCGCAACGCCCGCATCACCGGTGCCGCCAACGACGTGATGGCGGCGCTGCATTTCACGCGCTCGGAGGCGATCAAGCGCCGCCAGGCCGTGACGCTCTGCACCAGCGCCAACGCGCTGGCGGCCAACCCGGCCTGCGCGGCGTCGCCGTTGCTGACCGGCTGGATCGCATTCGTGGACGACAATGGCGACAACGTGGTCGATGCCACGGACGGCAACGGCCAGCGCGAGGCCGGCGAGCCCGTGCTGCTGACCCGCGAGCCGATCCCGGCGACGATCACGGCGCGGGCGTCGGTCAACCCGTTCCGCGTGACGTATCTCCTGAACGGATTCGCGCAGAATCCCAACGCCTCCCAGCTGGTCCTCTGCGACGAGCGCGGCAACGTCCCCTCGGGCGGGCAGCTCTCCGCCGCGCGCGGGATCCAGATCGCGGTCACGGGGCGCGCCCAGGTCACCCGCGACCTCGACCAGGTGCAGGCGCTCATCGACGACATCGGCGTCGCCATCGGCGGCTGCTCGTGAGCCGCGCCATGAACACGGGAATCGCCCGCATGAAGCTGTCGCACCGCCGCCAGTCCGGCTTCACGATGGTGGAGGTCCTGGTCGCGCTCGTGGTGCTCGCGATCGGCCTGCTCGGCATCGCGGCGCTCTACCTCAACAGCCTGCAGTCAGGCCGCACCGCGATCTATCGCACGCAGGCCGTCAACCTCGCCGCGGACCTCGCCGACCGCATCCGCGTGAACCGCACGGCCCAGGGCGCGTACGCGACGCTGTTCGCCGACGCCGAGGTCGAGGTGGCGGGCTGCTACACGACCGGCGGCTGCATCGACACCGATCTCGCGTCGAGCGACCTCGCCCGCTGGAAAGCGACGCTCGCGCAGCTCCTGCCGAATGGCCAGGGCCAGGTCGTCTTCACGCCACCGGTCGGCGCCGGCGATCCCGCGAGCTACGTCATCATGGTGCAATGGGCAGAGGTCGGCGAAGTCGCGCCGGTCACCTTCCAGTTCGGGTTCCAGACATGACCACCCTGCAGCACCGAAGTGCCGCGCAGCGGGGCATGAGCCTCGTGGAGTTGATGGTCGCGATGGCGATCGGCACGTTCCTGCTCGCCGGCGCGATCACGGTCTTCGGCAAGACGCGCGACCTGTACCGCACCAACGACAGTGCGGCGCGCCTCCAGGAGACCGCCCGGTACGCGATGAGCACGATCGAGGCGGACCTGCGCATGGCCAACTACTGGGGCCTCATGAGCCGCGCCGACCTGGTCGAGAACGGTCCCACGCTCGACCTTGCGAACCTCCCGGACGTCGACCCCGCCTACGCGCTGCCCGCCTCGCTGACGGGCGCCGCCGCGGTCATCAATTCCTGCGGCGCGATGTGGGCGGTGAAGCTGCCGGCCTACGTCGAGGTCACCGACGACGCCTATGGCCTCGGCTGCGCCGAGTTCGGCGCGGCCGCGGGCGGCGCCGACACGCTCACGGTCCGCCGTGCGTCCACGCAGACCATTGCGCCCGGCGGGGCCAATGCCCCCCGCATCAAGATCCAGTCCAGCCGCGTCCAGGGATCGCTCTTCGGCGGTGCCACGCTCCCGGCGGGATACGCGCCGCCGCTGTCCGAGACCCGGGCGCTGGTCGCGCACGGCTATTACGTGGACCAGGCGTCGGAAATGGATCCCGGCATGCCGTCGTTGCGCCGCAAGGAGCTCGACGTGACGGGCGGAGCGCCGGTGATCCTCGATCGCGAGGTCGTGCCGGGTGTGGAAGACCTGCAGGTCGAGTTCGGCGCCGACCTCGACAACGACCAGAACGCCGACTACTTCGTGCAGCCGGGCGCCGGGATCCCGGCCGGCGACCAGATCGTCGCGGTGCGCGTGTGGCTCCTCGTGCGTGCAGAACAGCAGGAGCTCGGGTTCGTCGACACGCGCACCTACGACTACGCGAGCCGCACCGGCGCCGCGGCGATCACGCCGAACGACGCGTTCCGGCGCGTGCTGGTCAGCAAGACCATTGCCCTGAGGAACACCCGCCGATGAGCACCCGTCGACATCACGCGATGGCAGGCAGGCAGCGCGGCGCGGCGCTCGTGGTCGGGCTCATCCTGCTCGTCGTGCTCACGATCCTCGCGGTCTCGGGCGTGTTCACCGCGACCATGGAACTGCGCATGGTGCGCAACACGCAGAGCCAGGAACGCGCCTTCCAGGCCGCCGAGGTCGCGGTCGAGGATGCGCTTGGCAATCCCGTGCTGAGCACGAGCGCCCCGTTCACGCAGCCCGCCATGGCGGTTCCGAACGGCGACGGCGACCAGTATTCCTACCAGCTGCAGTTCGTCGGCCAGACGTCCCTCGGCACCGGCATGACGGGCTTCAGCATCGGCTCCGCGTTCCAGGCCTACCACTTCCAGGTCGACGCCGCCGGCACCGGTCCCGACAACGCGACCGCCCAGCACACGCAGAGCTTCTATGTCATCGGCCCGGGCACCTGAGGCCGATCGGAGTCACCCATGAGCCGCAATCCGAATCAGGACATCGCCACCCTCCGGTCTCACCGCGCGCGCCGCGCAGGCTGGCTCGCCGCCGCGCTGGCCTCGCTGGCGGCGTCAGCAGCGATGGCCCAGGGACCGCTCACGAGGATCGAGGAATGCCTCGAGTCCGGCACCGACCTCGTGACGCTGCCGGGCGTCGCCGGCGGCACGCTCACGGCCAGCGAGTGCCGTGGCTGCCCGTCGCTGCGCCTGTCCTTCGGCCCGCGCACCCGCTACTTCATCGGTGACGAGGCCGTCCCCTACGCCCGCCTGCGCGAAGCCGCCGGCAAGGGCGCGCTGCGACTCTACGTCTTCTATCGTCCGACTGACCGGACCCTGACCCGGCTGCGCCTGGTCGCCACCGACAATACCCAGTGAGTGCACTGCCATGAAACCGACAGTCACCCGTTTCAACCATCTGCTGGCCGCCTCGCTCGCGACCCTCGCGGGCCTGCCCGGCGCCGCCCGCGCCGACGAGGCCGAGATCTTCTTCGGCACCGGCAATGCCGTGTCGAACGCGCGGCCGAACATCCTGTTCATCATGGACACCTCGGGGTCGATGAGCACGGACGTCGTCACACAGGTGCCATTCGACCCGGCGACCACGTATGCCGGATCCTGCAATGCGAGCCGCGTCTACTTCCGTTCGGGCAACAACTCCAGCAGTCCGCCGTCGTGCAGCGACAGCGCCTCGGTGCCGGCCGCGGCATTCAAGTGCGAAGTCGCCTCGAAGCAGTTCCTGACGGCCGGCTATCACATCGCCGGGCGCGCCGCGCAGTGGCGGCGGGCGAGCGGCCAGTGGCGCTGGCGCAGCATCACGAACACGACCAGCAACTCCGCCTGGGTGGAATGCCAGGACGACGCCGGCCTCCACGGAGACGGCGTGGACCTCGCGGAGCTCTGGGCCGCGGACGGCAACAACGGGCCCTGGACGGCGAATGCCGGGCAGGCGATCGGATGGGGCAATCCGGCCAACAACGCCTACGTGTTCTACTCCGCCAATTACCTCAACTGGCTGTACAACGCGGCCACCACCGTCCAGACGCGCCTCGAGATCATGCAGCAGGTGGCGACCACCACGATCAGCCAGCTCGCCGTCTCCAACAACGTCAACCTCGGGCTGATGCGGTTCTCGAACAACACGAGCGCCGGCTGCGGCGATTCGGCGAGCGCCGAAGGCGGCATGGTGCTGCGGGAGATCAATGACGTCGCGACCAACGCGCCACTGATGAACGCCGACATCGCCGCGCTGAACGCGGACGGCTGCACGCCGCTGTCGGAGTCCATGTACGAGGCCTACCTGTACCTGTCCGGCTCGCGCTGGGACTACGGCAGCTTCTCGCGGCGCTTCCCCGGCTCCGGCGGGCTGCAGCGCAGCATCGCGAGCTCGCGCCGGCCGTCGCCCGACAGCGAGTTCTACCAGAGCCCGCTGACGGTCTCGTGCCAGCGCAACTTCATCGTGCTGCTGACGGACGGCCTGCCGACCGCCGACACCACGGCCAACAGCGAGATCCAGGGACTGATCGGCGGCAACTGCACCGGCACCGGCGACGGGCGCTGCCTGGAGGAGATCGCGCAGTACATGTACGAGAATGACATGCGCGCGTCCCTGCCGGGCCTGCAGAATGTCACCACCTACACGATCGGTTTCGCGCTGACGGGCGCGGACGCGGCCGCGGTCACCAAGCTGCGCAACACCGCCGCCGGCGCGGGCGGCGTGTTCTACGAGGCGAATGACACGGCGAGCCTCTCGACCGTGCTGACGCAGATCGTGCGCAACATCCTCGATTTCAACACCTCGTTCACCGCGCCCGCGGTGTCGGTCAACGCCTTCAACCGCACGCAGAACCTGAATGACCTCTATGTCACGGTGTTCAGGCCGAGCGAGACCTACTTCTGGTCCGGCAACATCAAGAAGTACCGGCTCGACCCGGACGGCACGATCATGGACGCCAACGACGTGCCGGCGGTCGAGTTCGCGACCGGCTTCTTCCGCACCACGGCGCAGAGCTTCTGGTCGAGCGGCGTGGACGGCGACCGCGTGATCCTGGGCGGCGCGGCCAACGAGCTGCCTGACCCGGCCTCGCGAAACGTCTACAGCGAACTGTCGGCGACCGCGCTGCTGACCGCGGCAGCCAACCAGATGGCGACCGGCAACACGGCGATCACGACCGCCTCGCTCGGCCTCGGCGCCGTCGAGGCCCCGGGGCGCGACGCGCTGATCAACTGGCTGCGCGGCGCCGACGTCGCCGACGAGGACGCCGACGGCGCGACCACGGACGCGCGGCTCTCGATGGGCGACCCGATGAACGGCCGGCCGGCGACCGTGATCTACGGTGGTACGGTGGGGAGCCCCGACCCGACCGACGGCGTGGTCTACGCGGTCACGAATGAAGGCTACCTGCACGCCATCGACGCCGTGGACGGCGACGAGCTGTGGGCCTTCGCGCCGCGCCAGCTGCTGGCGCGCGCCCGCGACCTCTACTACAACGACGCGATCACCGACCGTACCTACGGCCTGGACGGCAACATCCGGGTCCTGAAGCACGAGGTCAACGACAACGGCGTGCTGGAACCGCTGCTCGGCGAGCGCGTGTACCTCTACTTCGGCATGCGCCGCGGCGGCAGCGAGTACTTCGGCCTCGACGTCACGGACCGCAACGCGCCCACGTTGCTGTTCCGCATCGGGCCGAACGAGACCGGGCTGCGCCAGCTGCCCGGCGCCGGCCAGAGCTGGTCCACGCCTTCGATCGCGCGCGTCAACGTGGCCGGCGCCACGCAGAACACGCAGCAGTACGTGCTGGTGTTCGGCGGCGGCTACGACACCGTGCAGGACAACGGGCCCTACGCCACCGATGCGGCTGGCAACCAGGTGTTCGTCGTCGACGCATTGTCCGGCAACCTGCTGTGGTACGCGGGACCCGCGTCCGACACCAACGCGGACCTGGGGCACGCCTCGATGACGCACGGCATTCCGGGCGACGTGCGTGTCTTCGACCTGACCGGCGACGGATTCGCCGACCGCATGTACGCGGCGGACATGGGCGGGCGCGTGTGGCGCTTCGACATCCACAACGGCCAGGACCGCGACAACCTGGTGACCGGTGGCGTGCTTGCCTCGCTCGGCAACGCCCACCTGTCCACGCACCCGGACACGACCACGCGCCGCTTCTACAGCGCGCCGGACGTGTCGTTCCTGAGCTCGGGCGGCCGGACCTGGATCAACGTGGCGCTCGGCTCGGGTTATCGCGGCCATCCGCTCAACCTGGACACGCAGGACCGCTTCTACAGCCTGCGCGACCACCGGCCGTTCGCCCGCCTCACGCAGGCGCAGTACGACGCGATCACGCCGATCACGGAGGCGGACGTCAACCTGATCGACGTGACGAGCGACATCGCGCCGACCATCCCGCCGGGCGCCTCGGGCTGGCGCATGGACCTGCGCCGGCCGGGTGGCGCCTGGACCGGCGAGAAGTCCCTCGCCGAGGCGCGCACGATCCAGAGCATGATCCAGTTCTCGACGTACGAGCCGAATTCGGCCTCGACCGTGGTGAGCACGTCGTGCGCGCCCGGCGTCGGCACGAACCGTCTGTACACGGTGAGCGCCTACACCGGCGCCCCGGTGTTCGACCGCGAGAACCCGACCGACCCGCCGGATTCCGCCGGCGACCGCGACACCGAGCTGTCGCAGGGCGGCATCGCGCCGGAGGTGGTCTGGCTCTTCCCGAGCCCGGAGGACCCGGTCAACTGCGTGGGCGCCGAGTGCCGCCCGCCGCCGCAGTGCCTGGTCGGCCTGGAGAATTGCGGAGTGGGCGTCAACCTCGCGCCGGTGCGCACCTTCTGGCGCCAGACCGGCGTGAACTGAGGACACCATGAACCAACGTCACCGCCAGCGCGGCGTCACGCTGATCGAGCTGGTCATCGTCGTCATCATCGTGGGCATCCTCGCGTCGGTCGCGATCCCTTCGTATCGCGCCTACGTGATCCGCAGCCAGCGCGCCGACGCGAAGGACGCCCTGCTCGCGCTCGCGACCGCCCAGGAGAAGCATTACCTCCAGTGCAACGCCTACGCGACTGATCTCGCGAATGCGACCGATTGCGCCGCAGGCGAACTGCTGTCCCCGGACGCGAGCAAGAACGGCTGGTATGACCTGGCGATCGTCAACGCCGATGCCGTGAGCTTCACCGCCTCGGCGACCGCGACTGCCGGCGGCAACCAGTTCCAGGACACCGACTGCCGCACCTTCACCGTCACCAATGCGGGCGTGCGCACCGCCGCCAATGCGGGCGGCGCCGACAACAGCGCGGAGTGCTGGCAGTAAGGCAACGGCCCGCGCGGCCGGGCTAGAAGAGCTCCGGGCGGCCATCCCACACCGGCAGCAATCCTCGAGCGCCGCGTGGCGCCTGGAATTCCGCCTCGACCCACAGGTCCGCGACCGCGACCAGCCTGCCCCCGGCATGGACGAGCGGCAGGCGCCCCCTCATCCACGGCACGATGCCCGCCTCCTGGCACAGGTCCTTGAGCCGCTTGCGCGGCCGGCCGGCCGAGGGACGCAGGCTCTCGCCGCCGCGGCGGAAACGCACCTCCAGGGGCCCCGGCAGCGTCGCCAGGATCCGGCCCGCGTCGCTGCGCACCAGACGGAAGCGCCCGCCGCCGATCCCCAGACTCACGCCGCCATCCGTGTCCGGCGAAAGGGCCGCGTCCCGCGAAACCGCGTGGAGCGGCTGCATCGCGTACAGCCTGCCGCGGTAGCGCCTGATCTCCCCGTCCGGCCAGCGCACCAGCGGCTGCGCGTCCGCGCGCGCCGGCAGCAGTTCATCGAGCACCGCGGCCAGACGCGCGGCGGGCGGCGGCCGCAGTCCCCGCTCCCGCAGCCACCCGCGCAGCAGGTTGGCCTGTCGGTCGCGCGACAGGCGCCGCAGCCCGGCCACCGACAAGCGATGGCCGTCGGCCACGGCCGTCGCGTCCGCGATTGCGACTTCCGCGAGCAGCCGCTCGGCCTGGGCGAAGTGGACGGCGCTGCGCGAGACCGTCGCCGCAGCCGCCGGCCAGCGTGAGCGCAGGCGGGGCAGGATTTCGCTGCGCAGCCATCCGCGGTCGAAGCGCGGGTCGTCGTTCATGGGGTCGCGCTGGTAGTCGAGCGCATGCCTGGCGGCATAGGCGGCGATGGCCGCGCGATCGACGCCCAGCAGCGGCCGGCCGTGGCGGCCGGCGCCCAGCGGCGCGCTGGCCGGCATGCCGGCGAGCCCGGCGACGCCCGCGCCGCGCAACAGCTGGATCAGCACGGTCTCGAGCTGGTCGTCCTCGTGGTGGGCGGTCAGCAGCCATTCTTCCGGGAGCAGGTGACGCGCGAGGACGGCGTAGCGCGCCGACCGCGCCGCTGCTTCGACGCTCTCGCCGGGCGTCGCGGCGAGACCAAGCCGCAGGACCTCGAGCGGAACTCCGAGCCTTCCGCACAGGACCCCGCAGTGTCCGGCCCAGTCCGGCGATTGCGATTGCAGGCCATGGTCGACATGCACCGCGCGCAGCCCGAAGGGCCGTCCGGCGGCCCGCAACGCGCTCATGGCGTGCAGCAGCACGACCGAGTCGATGCCGCCGCTCACGGCGACGCACCAGGAAGCCGTCTGCCACGCCGGATCGAGTGCCGCGAGCAGGGCGGCGAGCCGCTCTGCGCCGAATGGCATGTCAGGCGCCGCCGAAGACCCCGAATTCACGCAGTCTCCGCTGACGGTCGGAGAGCAGGCGATCCGCCGGCAAGGCGGTCAGCGCGCCGAGCTGCCGCGCCAGCGCCTCGCCGAGCGCCGCGGCCGTCGCCTGCGGGTCGCGGTGCGCGCCGCCGAGCGGCTCGCCGATGACCTCGTCGACGAGGTCGAGGCGCGCCAGGCGGTCCGCCGTGATGCCCATCGCCTCGGCGGCGAGCTCGCGCCGGTCCGCGCTCTTCCAGAGGATCGAGGCGCAGCCTTCCGGCGAGATCACCGAATAGACGCTGTACTGCAGCATCAGCAGCCGGTCGCAGACGCCGATGGCGAGCGCCCCGCCGGAGCCGCCCTCGCCGATCACGCAGCTGACGATGGGCACCGCAAGGCGCGCCATGTCGAACAGGTTGCGCGCGATCGCCTCGCTCTGGTTGCGTTCCTCCGAGCCCACGCCCGGGTAGGCCCCCGGCGTGTCGATGAGCGTCACGAGCGGCAGGCCGAAGCGCTCCGCGGTCGTCATCAGCCGCCGCGCCTTGCGGTAGCCCTCCGGCTTCGGCATGCCGTAGTTGCGCCGCACGCGCTCCTTGGTGTCGCGGCCCTTCTGCTGGCCGATCACCATGACCGGCGTGCCGGCGAGCCGCGCGACCCCGCCGACGATCGCCTGGTCGTCCGCGTACATGCGGTCGCCGTGCAGTTCCTGGAATTCCGTGAACACCAGCGGCAGGTAGTCGAGCGTGTACGGCCGCTGAGGGTGACGCGCCAGCTGCGTGATCTGCCAGGCCGTCAGGTTCGCGAAGATGCTGGTCGTGAGCGTGCGGCTCTTCGCCCGCAGCTTCTCGATCTCGTCGGCGATGTTGAGCTCGGTGTCGTTGCCGAGGAAGCGCAGCTCCTCGATCTTCGCCTCGAGTTCCGCGATCGGCTGTTCGAAGTCCAGGAATTGGAGCGCCATGCGGGCAGTATAGTGGCCGGCGGCGTCTCAGTCGGCCCGCTGTCCGTACAGCACGCGCACGCCGTCGCGGCCCACCAGCGCGCACAGCTCCTCGAGCAGCGCCCGCGTCGGCGTGACCGACCATTCCTCCGGCAGCGCGAGCGTGGCCCGCGCCTCGTCGCCGATGTAATGGACGGCGATGCCGCAGCCGCCTCCGCGGCAGGGCCGCAGCGTCTCCTCGAGCCGCTCGAGCAGCCGGGCGCCGGCCGCGGCGGGCGGCAGGCGGATCAGCAGGCGCTTCGCCTCGCGCTCGCGCAGTTCGTCGATCGGCGTGAGCTTCTTCGCGTTGATGCGCCAGTCCTCGATGAACTCGTCGAAGCGGAGCGTCCCCTCCACCACGAGGATCGCGTCGCGCGCGATCACGCGGCGGTGCTGCTGCCAGACGTCGTCGAACAGGCTCACCTCGATGCGGCCGCTGCGGTCATCGAGCAGGAGCGTCATGCGCGGCCCGCGCCGGCGGATCTCGAGCACGAGCCCCGCGATGGCGACATTGCGGCCGCCGCCGTAGCCGCGCGGGTCGGGAGCCGGCCGCGGCCCGCCGAGGTCCGCGATCCGCGCCGGCACGAGCTGCCGGAGTTCCTGCTCGACCTCGGCGATCGGGTGACCCGTCAGGAAGAGCCCGAGCGTCTCGCGCTCGCCGGCGAGCCGCACGGACTCGCTCCAGTCCGGCACCACGGCGAGATCGAGGGCGGTCGGCGCCGCCTCCTCCGCGGGCGCGGCGAGCCCGCCGAACAGGTCGTCCTGGCCGGCGGCGACCGCGCGCGTGCGCTGCTCGCCGAGCTGCATCGCCGCGGGCAGCGCGTTCATGAGCGTCGCCCGGTTCTGGCCGAAGCCGTCCAGGCATCCGGCCTTGACCATCGCCTCGAGCGTGCGCCGGCCGGCGAGCTTCAGGTCCACGCGCCGGCACAGGTCCGCGAGCCCGCGGAAGGGGCCGCCGCGCCCGCGCTCCGCGACGATCGCGTCCACGGCCCCGCGGCCGACGCCCTTCACGGCGCCGAGGCCGTAGCGGATGGTGCCGGGCCCCGCGACCGTGAAGGCGTACTCCGAGTGGTTCACGTCCGGCGGCTGCACCTCGAGCCCGATGCCGGCGCAATCATCGATGAAGGAGACCACCTTGTCCGTGTGCTCCATGTCGGAGGACAGCACGGCGGCCATGAACGCCTCCGGGTAATGAGCCTTGAGCCAGGCGGTCTGGTAGGCGAGCAGCGCATAGGCGACGGAGTGCGACTTGTTGAAGCCGTATCCGGCGAACTTCTCGATCAGGTCGAAGATCTGCCCGGCGCGCGCCTCCGGCACGCCGCGCGCGACGGCGCCCTCCACGAACACGGAGCGCTGCGTCGCCATCTCCTCGGGCTTCTTCTTCCCCATCGCGCGCCGCAGCAGGTCGGCGCCGCCCAGCGTGTACCCCGAGAGCGTCTGCGCGATCTGCATCACCTGCTCCTGGTACAGGATGACGCCGTAGGTCGGCTTCAGGATCCCGGCCAGGCTCGGATGCAGGTAGTCGATCGGGCCGCTGATGCGGCCGTGCTTGCGCGCGATGAAATCGTCCACCATGCCCGACTGCAGCGGGCCAGGCCGGAACAGCGCGACCAGCGCGACGATGTCGTCGAAGCAGTCGGGCTGCAGCTTGCGCACCAGGTCGCGCATGCCGCGTGACTCCAGCTGGAACACCGCAGTCGTGCGGCAGGACTTCAGGAGCCGGTACGTGTCGGCATCGTCGAGCGGAAGCGCGGAGATGTCCAGCGGCGCCTCGCCCGCGCGGTTCCTCGCCGCGTTGATGGTGCGCACGGTCCAGTCGATGATCGTGAGCGTGCGCAGGCCGAGGAAGTCGAATTTCACGAGCCCCACCTGCTCGACGTCGTCCTTGTCGAACTGCGTGACGACGCTGCCGCCGCCGGATTCCGCGTAGAGCGCCGTGAAATCCGTGAGCGGGGACGGCGCGATCACGACGCCGCCCGCGTGCGTGCCGGCGTTGCGCGCCAGGCCCTCGAGCTTCCGCGCCAGGTCGATCAGGTCGCGCACCTCCTCCTCTTCGCGGTAGCGGCGCGCGAGCTCCGGCTCCTTCGCCAGGGCGTCCTCCAGCGTGATGCCGAGCTCGAACGGAATCAGCTTCGCCACGCCGTCCACGAAACCGTACGGCAGGCCCTGCACGCGGCCGACGTCGCGCACGACCGCGCGCGCCGCGAGCGTGCCGAAGGTGATGATCTGCGACACGCGATCGCGCCCGTAGCGCCCGGCCACGTACTCGATGACCTCGTCGCGCCGCTCCATGCAGAAGTCGATGTCGAAGTCCGGCATGGAGACGCGCTCGGGGTTCAGGAAGCGCTCGAACAGCAGCTCGTGACGCAGCGGGTCGACGTCGGTGATGCCGAGCGACCAGGCGACCAGCGACCCGGCGCCCGAGCCGCGGCCCGGCCCGACCGGGATCTGCTGCTCGCGCGCCCAGCGGATGAAGTCCGCGACCACGAGGAAATAGCCTTCGAAGCCCATCTCGCAGATGACGCCGAGCTCGCGCCCGAGCCGCGCGCGGTACGGCGCCGGTTCCGTGCCGGCGCCGCGGTGCTCCAGCCGGGACTCCAGGCCCGCGGCGGCGAGGCCCTTCAGGTGCTCCGCGGCGCCGCCGCCGCCCGGCACCTCGTACGCGGGCAGGAAGACCCGCCCGAGCGAGAGCGGCAGCGAACAGCGCCGCGCGATCTCGAGCGTGTTGTCGATCGCCTCCGGAAGGTCCGCGAACAGGCGCCGCATCTCCGCCGGGCCCTTGAGGTACTGGTCGGGCGAGTAGCGTCGCGGCCGGTCGGGGTCGTCGAGCCGCCAGCCTCCGTGGATGCACACGCGCGCCTCGTGCGCCTCGAACTCGTCCGCTTGCAGGAAGCGCACGTCGTTGGTCGCCACGACCGGGGCCGGTTGAGACGGCAGCAGCTCGAGGACCGCCGCGATGTGCTCCTCGTCGTCGCCGCGACCCGTGCGCTGGACCTCGACGTAGTAGCGGTCGCCGAAGAGCGCCAGCCAGTACGCCAGCCGGGCCCGGGCCTCGTCCGCCCGCCCGGCGAGCAGCGCCCGGCCGAGGTCGCCCTCGGCGGCGCCGGACAGCGCGATCAGTCCCGCCGTCGAGCCCGCATCCAGCCACTCGCGCGCGAGCAGCGGCCCGCCCGCACGCTGCCCCTCCAGGTAGCTGCGCGAGACGAGCCGGGTCAGGTTGCGGTAGCCCTCCGGATGCTGCGCCAGCAGCGTGAGGCGCGACGGCTCGGCCCGGTCGCCCTCCTCGCGCAGCCAGAGGTCCGCGCCGATCAGCGGCTTCACGCCCGCCCGCTCCGCCTCGCGGTGGAACTTCACCATCGCGAACAGGTTCCCCTGGTCGGTCAGCGCGACGGCGGGCATGCCCGCCCCGGCGACGGCGTGCATGAGCTGCGGCACGCGGACGATGCCGTCCACGAGCGAGTACTCGGTATGCACGCGCAGGTGGACGAACGAGGCGTCCGCGCGCGCTTTCTCACCCCGGCCCATGGGCCGATCTTACCGGCGCAAAGCTCCGGCGGTGCAGCGGGCAGGGTCCCTGGCGGGAAAGCCCGGCCAGGTGATCCGCCGTGGGATAGCCCTTGTGGCGATCGAACCCGTATCCGGGGTAGACCGGCGCCGCGTCCCGCATCCAGCCATCGCGGGTCACCTTGGCGAGGATGGAAGCGGCGCTGATCTCGGCGATGCGCAGGTCCCCGCGCACGACCGGCTCCATTTCGCAGGCAAAGCCCAGCATGGCCATGGACGGCCGGTCCCTGCCGTCGACCAGGACGCGACCCGGTGCGATCGCGAGCCCCTGCAGGGCGCGGCGCATCGCGAGCAGCGTCGCCTGCAGGACGTCCAGCACGTCGATTTCATGGGCATCCGCCCAGCCGATCGCCCAGGCCAGTGCCCGCGCCCTGATCTCGCCCGCCAGCCGCTCGCGCGGCCCCGCGTGCAGCAGCTTGGAATCGCGCAGGCCCGGCACGGGCCTCGCCGGATCGAGGATCACCGCGGCGGCCACCACCGGCCCGGCCAATGGCCCCCGCCCGGCTTCGTCCACCCCTGCGACGAGGCTGCCGGGCCGGCCTGCCCGCCGTGGCGCCCCGGCCTTCAAGTCGGGGCGCCTTGCGTCAGGGCGAGAACCGCCGCCGCGGCGCGCTCGCTGGCGCCCAGGCGCAGCTGGCGGTGGATCGCGGTGAACTGGGCCACGAGCTCCGCGACGGCATCCGGGGCGTCCAGCCAGCGCTCGATTTCGCGACCCAGCCGCTCGGGCGTGACCTCCCGCTGCGCCAGTTCCGGCACCACGCGCCGGCCCGCCAGCAGGTTCGGCTGCGCAAAGTGCTCGACCTTGAGGAGCCCCAGCCCGCGCAAGGCAAATGCGCTCGCCCAGCCCAGGCGGTAGGCGACCACCATCGGCCGCTTGCACAGGAGCGTCTCGAGCGTCGCCGTGCCGGACGCGACGAGCACCGCCGTCGCCGCCGCGAGCACCTCGCGCGAGCGCCCCTCGTAGCTCCTGACGGCGACACCGGGTGCGCGCGCCGCGAGCGCCGCCTCGAAGGTCCGGCGGGTGCCCGCATCCGCGAAGGCGGCCGCGAACGTGAGCCCCGGCCGGCGCGCGGCGAGCCAGGCGGCCGCCCCCGCGAAATCCGGGGCGAGCCGCGAGACCTCCCCCGCGCGGCTCCCCGGCAGGAGCGCGATCAGCGGAGCCTCCGCATCGATGCCGAGCGCGCGGCGCGCCGCGACCCGGTCGGGCTCGAGCGGCAGCTGGTCCGCGAGCGGGTGGCCGGTGAAGACGGCGGTGAGGCCGACCTCATCGTAGACCCCGCGCTCGAAGGGCAGCAGGCACAGGACGAGGTCCAGGAATTCCGCCATGCGCCGCGCGCGTCCGCGGCGCCAGGCCCAGACCTGCGGACTCACGTACTGCACGGTGCGGATCCCGGCCGCATGCAGCGCCGGCGCCAGGTTCAGGTTGAACTCCGGCGCATCGATGCCGATGAACACGTCCGGGCGCAGCGCGAGCAGTTCCCGGCGCAGCCGGCCGCGCAGGCGCAGCAGCCGCGGCAGGTGATGCAGGACCTCGAACAGCCCGATGACCGCCAGCTCCGACGCGTCTGCGAGCACCTCGCAGCCCGCCGCCTGCATCGCGGGTCCCGCGATTCCCACGAACCGCGCCCGCGGCTCGCGCCCGCGGATCGCGCGGATCAGCGCGGCGCCCAGGTTGTCGCCGGACGACTCGCCGGCCACCACGCCGATCGTCAGCGCGCGGGGAGCCGCCATCAGCGGATGATGCTGCGTTCGCTGGCGCCCAGGAATTCCACGAATGGCTGGAGTTCCGGCTGCGTCGCGGCAAGTTCGCGCAGCCGCTCCCCGGCCTCCGCCAGCTTGAGTCCGGAACGGTAGAACAGGCGGTAGGCGGCCTTGATGTTCGCGATCTGAGTCGCGTCGAAACCCCGCCGCTTGAGCCCCTCGCTGTTGACGCCCTTCGGCTCCGCCGGCGAGCCCGCGACCAGCAGATACGGCGGCACGTCGCGCGTCACGGCGGCGTTGTTCGCGAGAAACGCGTGGGCGCCGACCTTGCAGAACTGGTGCACGCCGGCGTAGCCGGAGAGGATCACCCAGTCCCCGAGCTCGACGTGGCCCGCGAGGGCCGTGCAGTTAGACATCACGACGTGGTCGCCCACGATGCAGTCGTGCGCGACGTGGGAATAGGCCATGAACAGGCAGTCGTTGCCGATGCGCGTGACCGCGCGCCCGGTCGCGGTGCCGCGATTGATGGAGCAGAACTCCCGGAACACGTTGCGGTCGCCGGCCTCGAGCCGGGTCGGCTCGCCCCGGTACTTCTTGTCCTGCGGCGCGTCGCCCACCGACGCGAACTGGAAGACCTGGTTGTCGCGGCCAAGCGTCGTCGGACCGTTGATCACCGCGTGCGGCCCGACCCGGGTGCCGGCGCCGATGCGCACGCCCGCGCCGATCACCGAGAAGGGGCCGATCTCGACGCCCTCCCCGATCTCGGCGTCGGGGGCGACGACCGCCCGCGGATCGATCAAGGCTTGACCTCCGGGGCGACCATCATCGTGGCGCAGGCGACTTCCTCGCCGTTCACCAGGGCGACGGTCGTGAACTTCCAGATGCCGCGCATCGCGCGGTCGAAAGTCGCCTTGAGCGCGAGCTGGTCGCCCGGCACCACGGGCCGGCGGAAGCGGGCGCCGTCGATGCCGACGAAGTAGAAGCGCGAGTTCTCGTCCGGCACCACGCCCGCGGTCTTGAACGCCAGGATCCCGGCGGCCTGCGCCAGCGCCTCGAGGATCATGACGCCCGGCATGGTCGGGCGCCCGGGGAAATGCCCGGGGAAGAATGGCTCGTTGACCGTCACGTTCTTGAGCGCGTGGATGCGCTCGCCCGGCACGCATTCGACGACGCGGTCCACCAGCAGGAACGGGTAGCGGTGCGGCAGCTGTGCCAGCACCGCCTGGATGTCCATCGGGAAACCGTCGGTCATCCGCCCTTCTCCCTGCCCTTCTGCCTGCCCGTCTTCCTGCGGTCCGCGTCGAGCCGGCGCAGCCTCGCCACCGTGCGCCGCCATTCCGCGGCCGCGACGGCGGGCATCCCGGACGAGTACGTGCCGGGCCCCGGCAGCGAGTGCGACACCAGCGAGTATCCCGTGACGATCACGTCGTCGCCGATCTCGAGGTGCCCGACAATCCCGACCGCGCCGCCGATCATGCAGCGGCGCCCGAGCGTGGTGCTGCCGGAAATGCCCACGCAGCCCGCGATCACCGTGTGCGCGCCGATGCGGCAGTTATGGCCGACCTGCACCTGGTTGTCCAGCTTCACGCCGGCCTCGATCACCGTGTCGCCGATCGTCCCGCGGTCCACGGTCGTGTTGGCCCCGATTTCCACGTCGTCGCCGATCACGAGCGAGCCGAGGTGCGGCACCTTGACGTAGCCGTCCGCGTCCGGCGCGAAGCCGAAGCCGTCGCTGCCGGCGACCGAGCCCGGCTTGAAAACGCAGCGCGCGCCGACCGTCACGCCGTGGCACACGGTCACGCGCGACTGCAGGCGGCAGTCGTCGCCGAGCCTTGCGCCCTCCTCGATCACGCAGTGCGGCCCGAGGGCGCAGCGCTCGCCGACCACCGCGCGCTCCCCGACGACGACCCACGGCCCGATGCAGGCGCTCGCCGCGATGCGCGCCGAGGGCGCCACCTGCGCGGTCGGGTGCACGCCGGCCGGGGCCGGGCCGGCGGGGTGCAGCCAGGCGGCAATGCGCGCATAACTCGCGTAGGGACGCGCGCTCACGAGCGCCGCGACCGGGCACAGGGCGGCCATCTCGCGCGGCAATACCACGGCCGCCGCTTTCGTCGCGGCGAGGTCGCGGCGGTGCTTCGGGCCGGTGCAGAAGGTCAGCGTGCCGGGCGCGGCCGTGGCGAGCGCCGCCACGCCGTGCACCGCC
>DATBLN010000180.1:0-7235 GCA_036555345.1 Steroidobacteraceae bacterium | reverse complement strand
CGGCCAGCTCAAGTCCTATCGCGAGTTCCGCCAGGAAGTCGAGGCCGCGAAGGCCCGGATCAACGGCCGCTACTCGCGGTTCGACTGGACGCCGGTGCACTACCTGAACCGCGCATTGCCGCGGCGCTCTCTGGCCGGCCTCTACCGCGCGAGCCGCGTCGCGATCGTGACGCCGGTGCGAGACGGCATGAACCTGGTCGCCAAGGAATACGTCGCGGCGCAGGATCCCGCGGACCCTGGCGTGCTCGTGCTGTCGCGCTTCGCGGGGGCGGCGCGCCAGCTGGCGGAGGCGTTGATCGTGAACCCGTTCGACAACGAGGAAACCGCGCGCGCGCTGCACCACGCGCGCGAAATGCCGCGCGCGGAGCGTCGCCGGCGGCACGAGCGGCTGATGCGGCGACTTCGCGAATACGACGTGCGCCGCTGGCGCAACGAGTTCGTCGGCGCGCTGGCCGAGGTGCCGGGACTCTCCGCGCGGCGCCGGCCGGCCGCATGATCCTGGTCGGCGACGTCGGCGGCACGAACACGCGCTTCGCGCTCGCCGAGCGCAGCGGCAGCGACTGGCGCTTCACGCGGCTCGAGCAGCAGCCGACCATGCCGGGCGTGACCGAAGCCCTTGCGCGCTACCTGGAATCGGCGGATCGTCCGGCGCTCGCCGCGGCGGCGTTCTGCGGCGCGGGCCCGGTGCAGGCTGATGGCAGCATCCGCCTGACCAATGCGGACGCCGTGCTCGACCCGGCGGGGCTTGCCGCGGCCGCTGGCATCGACCGCGTTCTCCTGATCAACGACTTCGCGGCGGTCGCGCACGCCATTCCGCGGCTCCCTGCGGCCGCCTTCGCGGCCTGCGGCGCTGGCGTCGCGAGGCGCGACAGCCCGCGCGTCGTGCTCGGGCCCGGCACCGGGCTCGGCATTGCCGTTCTGGCCCCCGTGAAGGACGGCTGGTCGGTCATTCCGGGCGATGGCGGCCACGCCGATCTTGCGCCGGTGAACGACGAAGAGATCGCGGTCTGGCGGCAGCTGCGCGGGCGCCATGGCCGCGTATCGATCGAAATGGTCCTTTCCGGCCCGGGCCTCGAGCGGCTGTACCGGGTGATCGGGCCTGGCGACGCCTGCAAGGCCCCGCAAATCGCGGACGCCGCATGGCGCGGGGACGCCGTCGCGGCCAAAGCGGTCGCGCTCTTCACGCGCTGGCTCGGGCGGGTCGCGGGAAATCTGGCGTTGACCGCGGCGGCGCAGGGAGGCGTCTACCTGGCAGGCGGATTCATCCCGTCGTGGGGGTCGCGTTTCGACGTCGCCGCATTCCGCGCCGGGTTCGAGGACAAGGAGCCGCATTCGGACTGGCTGCGCTCGATACCGTGCTACGTCGTCCAGCATCCGCAGCCCGGCCTCTACGGGCTCGCCGTGCTCGCCGCGGACGACGCTTGAGCACGCGCAACCTCGACAAGCTGCTGCACCCGGCCTCCGTCGCCATCATCGGGGCCTCCGACCGGGCGGGCGCGGTGGGCACCACCGTGTACCGCAACGTGCTGGCCGGGAATTTCCACGGCCCGGCCTGGCCGGTCAACCTCCGCCACGCAAGCGTGGCGGGCCAGAAGGCCCATCGGACGGTCGCGGATCTTCCCGCAGCGCCGGACCTGGCCGTCATCTGCACGCCGCCGGCGACCGTCCCGGGCCTCGTCGCGGAGCTCGGCGCGATCGGCACGCGCGCCGCCATCGTGATCACGGCGGTGCCGCTCGCGCGCCCGGAGGGGCGCGAGCTGACGGCGGCCATGCTGGCGGCCGCGCGCCCGCACTGCCTGCGCATCCTCGGGCCGAACTGCGTCGGCCTGCTGGTGCCTGGGCTCGGCCTCAACGCGAGCTTCGCGCACGTCGGGGCGAAGCCGGGCCGGCTCGCCTTCGTCTCGCAATCGGGCGCGCTCACCACCGCGATGCTCGACTACGCGAACCGCACGGGGGCCGGCTTCTCGCACTTCATCTCGCTCGGAAACTCCGCGGACGTGGACTTCGGCGACCTGCTGGACGCGCTCGGCAGCGACGCCGGCACGCGCGCGATCCTGCTCTACATGGAAGCCGCGACCTCGGCGCGCAAGTTCATGTCCGCGGCGCGCGCCGCCGCGCGCAACAAGCCGGTGATCGTCGTCAAATCAGGCCGGAGCGCCGCCGCCGCCGCGGCCGCCGCCTCGCACACCGGCGCGCTCGCGGGTTCCGACCAGGTCTATGACGCGGCCTTCCGCCGCGCCGGCATGCTGCGCGTCGGCACGACGCGGGCCCTGTTCGATGCGGCAGCCGCGCTTGGGCGCATCGCGGGCGTGGACGGCGATCGCCTGATGGTGCTGAGCAATGGCGGCGGCCCGGGCGTGATGGCGATCGACGCGCTGGTCGCGGGCGGCGGCCGGCCGGCGGTCCTGTCGGCGGAGTCGCTCGCGGCGCTCGACGCGTTGCTGCCCGCGACCTGGTCGCGCGCGAACCCCGTCGACATCATCGGCGATGCGCCGGCGGAGCGGTATGCGGCGGCGCTACGCGTCCTCGGGCAGGACGCGGGCGCGGACGCGATCCTCCTGATACACGCGCCGACCGCGATCGTGCCGGATCGCGAGATTGCGGCGGCGTGCGCGCCGGCGCTGGCGTCGAAGCGGAAACCCGTGCTCGCCTGCTGGATGGCCGGCGACGACCAGCACCGCCGGGCATTGTCCGAAGCCATGGGCGGGCCGCCGTCCTTCGAGACGCCGGAGGAGGCGGTCGCCGGGTTCCTGCAGCTTGCGAACTACCGCCGCAACCAGCAGCAGCTGCTCGAAGTGCCGCCGTCGCTGCCGGAACATTTCGAGCCGGACCGCGCGGCCGCGGGGGAGATCGTCGCGCGCGCGCTGGCGGGCGGGGGCGGTCTCCTCACCGAGCCAGAGGCCAAGCGGCTGCTCGCCGCCTACTGCATCCCGGTGATCGAGACCGAGTACGCGCCGGACCGCGCGAGCCTGCCTGCCATCGCCCGCCGGCTCGGGTTTCCGCTCGCGCTCAAGATCGCCTCGCCGGACGTCAGCCACAAGTCGGACGTCGGCGGCGTGGCGCTCGACCTCGAATCGGAAGTGCAGCTGCTGGCCGCCGCGGATGCCATGCGCGCGCGCCTGCTGGCGCTGCTGCCAGACGCGCGGCCGGGCGGCTTCTCGGTGCAGAGGATGGCGCGCCGGCCCGGCGCGCAGGAACTGATCCTCGGCGCCGCCGTCGACCCGACCTTCGGGCCAGTCCTGCTCTTCGGCCAGGGCGGCACGGCAGTCGAGACGATCGCCGACCGCGCCCTCGCGCTGCCGCCGCTCAATGTCGCGCTCGCCCGGGAGCTGATCGGCCGCACGCGGGTGTACAGGCTCCTCGCCGGCGCGCGCGGCCACGCGCCGGCGCGGCTCGACGAAATCGAGCTCGCGCTGGTGAAGCTCTCCCAGCTCGTCACCGACCTGCCCGAAGTCGTCGAGCTCGACATCAACCCCCTGCTGGTCGGGCCGGAGGGCGTGGTGGCGCTCGACGCGCGCGTGCGCATCGAGCGCGCCCAGCGCCCCGGCGACGCGCGCCTCGCGATCCGCCCCTACCCGAAGGAACTCGAGGAGGAGGCGGCATTCGAGGGCGGCCGCATCCTGTTGCGGCCGATCCGTCCGGAAGACCGGCGCGCCCACGAGGCGTTTCTCTCGCGTATCGAGCCGGACGACATGCATGCGCGCTTCTTCCGCGCGGTGCGCGAGCTGCCGCCTTCCGAGATCGCGCGCTACACGCAGATCGACTACGACCGTGAGATGGCGTTCGTCGCCGTCCAGCCGCGGGCGGGCGACGGCGGCGACATCCTGGGCGTCGCGCGCGCGCATGCGGATCCCAACAACCAGTCCGCGGACTTCGCGATCATCGTGCGCTCGGACCTCAAGGGGCGCGGGCTCGGCGACATCCTGCTCGGCAAGCTGATCCGCTACTGCCGCGCGCGCGGCACCGGGCGGCTGGTCGGCCAGGTGTTCGCGGAGAATTCCCGCATGCTGGGTCTCGCTCACGACCTTGGCTTCCGGCGCGGAGACTGCCGCGACGGCATCGTGGACCTCGTGCTCGAACTGCAGGCCGCTGGTGACCGCGCGAACTGAGGACACCATCGTGGCAGCCGCAACCCCGCCCGGTCGTGGCGGCATCGGCATCGTGCGCATCTCGGGGCCCGGCGCGCGCGGAATCGCGCAGGCGCTGCTGGGCGCGGTACCGGGCGCGCGCCATGCGACGCTCGGCGGGTTTCGCGCCGCTGACGGCACCAGCATCGATGCGGGCATAGCCCTGTGGTTCCCGGCGCCGCATTCCTTCACGGGCGAGGACGTGCTCGAGCTGCATGGCCACGGCGGGCCCGTGGTGATGGATCTGCTCGTCGCGCGGGCCATGGAGCTCGGTGCGCGGCCGGCGCGGCCGGGCGAATTCAGCGAGCGCGCCTTTCACAATGACCGGCTGGACCTCGCGCAGGCCGAGGCGATCGCCGACCTCATCGGCGCGGGCTCGGCCGAGGCCGCGCGCGCCGCGGCGCGTTCGCTGGCAGGGGAGTTCTCGCGCGAGGTGCAGGCGCTCGCGGCCGCGGTCCTCGAATTGAGGACCTACGTCGAGGCGGCCATCGACTTTCCCGACGAGGATGCCGGGTTCCTGGCCGACCCCGAGGTGGCGGCGCGGCTCGCCGGTATCGCCGCGCGCTTCGAGCGCATCGGGGCGGCGGCGACGACCGGGCGCGCACTCACCGAAGGCCTCACGGTCGTGATCGCCGGGCGGCCCAATGCCGGCAAGTCGAGCCTCCTGAACGCCCTTGCCGGGCATCCGGCCGCGATCGTGACCGCCATCCCGGGCACCACGCGGGACGTACTGCGCGAGCGGATCTCCGTGGACGGCCTGCCGATCCATGTGGCGGACACGGCGGGGCTGCGCGAATCGTCGGACGCGATCGAGGAGGAGGGCGTGCGCCGCGCACGCGCCGAGATCGCGGGCGCGGACCTCTTGCTGTACCTGGTGGACGCCGCCCTGGGCGCCGCGCCGGGCGAGCTGGAATCGCTCGCCGACGACCCGCCCGCGCTCGTCGTCTGGAACAAGACCGATCTCGCGCCCATGCCGGCGGGCGCCCGCGGCATCGCGGTCTCCGCGCTCACGGGCGCGGGGTTCGAGACCCTGCGCGAGCGCTTGAAGTCGGCGGCCGGCTACCGCGAGGCCGGCGCCGGGGCATACTCGGCCAGGCGGCGGCACCTGGACGCGCTCGGCCGCGCGCGGAGCCTGTTCGAGCTCGCGCAGGCACGCCTGGCTCAAGGAGCCTCGTTCGAGCTCGTCGCCGAGGACCTGCGCCAGGCGCACCAGGCACTCGGCGAGATCACGGGCGAGGTGACCTCGGACGCGCTGCTGGGGGAGATCTTCGCGGGATTCTGCATCGGCAAGTGAGCGGCAACGAAGCGCACGTGGGAGAGAAGCGATGACCGTACTGAGGCATTACTGGCTGGCCATGGTCTGCGCGGCGGGCGCGGCCGCGGCGGCGCCCCCCGGGCCGGATCAGGCAATGGCCGCCGCCCGCGCCCACGTCGCCGCGCACGAGGAGGCGATCGTGCGTGAATTGCGCGACATCGTCGCGCTGCCGAACGTCGCCGACAACCACGACGACATCCGCCGGAACGCCGCGCTGCTGCTGAAAATGCTCGAGAAGCGCGGCATCGCCGCGCGCATCCTCGAGACGCCGGGGGCGCCGGTCTCGGTCTTCGGCGACCTGCGGACGCCGGGCGCGAAGAAGACGCTCCTCTTCTACGCCCACTTTGACGGCCAGCCGATCGGGCCGCCGGACCGCTGGGTCACGCCCGCCTTCGAGCCGACGCTGCGCGCCGGCAGGCACGAGGACGGCGCACCAGCCATTCCCTGGGCGGAGGCGAAGTATCCGCTGCCGGACGAGTACCGCATCTACGCGCGCGCGGCAAGCGACGACAAGGGCCCGATCGTCGCGATGCTCGCCGCGATCGACGCATTGCGCGCGGCGAAGATCCCGCTCTCCGCGAATCTCAAGTTCTTCCTCGAAGGCGAGGAGGAGGCGGGCTCGCCGAACCTGGCGCGCACGCTCGCGGCAAACAAGGACCTGCTCGCGTCCGATCTCTGGATCTTCGGCGACGGCCCCATCGACCCGCGCGGCCTGCCGCGCCTCTCGCTCGGCGTGCGCGGGATCACGACATTCCGCGTCACCGTGTACGGTCCGGTGACGAGCCTGCACTCGGGGCATTACGGCAACGTCGCGCCGAACCCCGCGGCGCGGCTCGCTTCCCTCATCGCTTCCATGCGCGCGCCCGACGGGCGCATCACGATCGCGGGCCTCGAGGCCCCGGTGCCGACCGCGGCGCAGCTCGAGCTCGCACGCGAGGCTTTCGACACGCCCGGGATGCTGGCGAACGCGGGCATCGGCACCACCGAGACCGGTCTCGACTACGGCGAATCGATCCTGCGGCCGGCGCTGAACGTCACCCAGCTCGCCTACGGTGGCGCGGGCACGCAACGAAACGCCATCGACCCCGAGGCGAGCGCGGGCTTCGATTTCCGCCTGACGCCCGGCATGACGCTCGGCAACGTCCGCGAGGCCGTCGAGGCGCATGTGCGCGCCGAGGGATACATGCTGCTCGATCACGCGCCCACGGCCGAAGAACGCGTAAAGCATCCGCGCCTGGCGCGCCTGGAATGGGGCCAGGACGGCTACGTGTCGGCCGTCGCCTCGCCGGAGGAGCCGGCGGTCGCGCGCGCCATGGAGGTCCTGCGCGAGGCGACCGGCGGCGAGGTGAGGATCGCGCCGCTGATGGGCGGCAGCCTGCCGATCTCGGCCATCGGCGAGGTGCTCGGCGCCCCGTTCGTGATCGCGCCCATCGTGAATGCCGACAACAGCCAGCACGCGCCCAACGAGAACCTGCGCATGAGGGAATTCCGCCGCGGAATCGAGCTTTACGCGGCGCTGCTCGCGCTCGCGGGCGAGAAATGGCGCGGCCGCTGACGTAAGCAGACCTAAACCGGGCTGTAAGGAGTCTTCACCACTTCCCTGCCGGCCGCGCCGAGAATCCGTCCCAGGTGGCATGGATGGAGCGGCGAACATGACCTTCAGGTTTCCCAGGCTGACAAGGGCACTGATCGAAGGCCTGCGCTATTCGGCGAAGACGACCGCGATGCGCGAAGGGCTCCCGTGGGACGGCGACGGCCGGATCGCCTCGATGGGCCTGATCCGCGGGCTCGAG
>DATBLN010000169.1:0-3203 GCA_036555345.1 Steroidobacteraceae bacterium | reverse complement strand
CGGCGACCACGAACGGCGCGCTTGCGCTCGGCATGGCCGACGAGGCGGGCCGCATCGCGCCCGGCATGCGCGCGGACCTCGTGATCCTGGATGCGGACCCGCTCGCGGACGTCGCGAATCTGCAGAAGGTGTATCGCGTGGTGAAGGACGGAGTCGTGTACGACCCGGACGAGCTGATGCCAAGTAAATAGGGACAGGTACACATTTAGTCCCAGCATGTTCGCAGCCCTCCCCGGTCTCGCCTTCGCCGTCGCGCTCGCGGTCGCCGCGCGCCTCGCGTACCACGCGACCGGCGACGCGGTGAGCCCGACGCTGTTCGCGATCGTGGCCGGCGTGCTGTGGCGGAACACCATCGGCGTCGGCGCCTGGGCTGGGCCCGGGCTGGAGTTCGCCGGGCAGACGCTGCTGCGCATTGGCATCGCGCTGATCGGGCTCCGGCTCACGCTCGTGACGCTCGCAGACGTGAGCGTGGTCGCGATCCCGATCGTGCTCGCCTGCGTCGCAGTCGCCGTGGGCACGACGCTCGTGCTCGGCCGCGCGCTCGGCGTCGATGTCACCATGCGCCGGCTGCTGGCCGCCGGCACCGCGATCTGCGGCTGCACTGCGATCATCGCGAGCGCGCCGCTGTTCCGCGCGCGCAAGGCCGACATGGGCATCGCCATGACCTGCGTCGTGCTGTTCGGCTCGATCGCGATGATGAGCTATCCCTGGCTCGCGGCTGCGGTATTCGGCGCGGACGTGCGCGCGGCCGGGATGTTCTTCGGCGCCTCCATCCATGACACCTCGCAGGTGATCGGCGCGGCGCTGATCTACGGGGATACGCAGCACTCGCCGCAGGTCGTCGCCATCGCGGGGCTGACCAAGTTCCTGCGCACGCTGGGACTACTGCTGCTGGTGCCGCTTGCGGCCTGGATCGCGGCGCGCGAGCGGGTCCCGGCGGCCGGAACCGCCGGCCTGCAGAAGAAGGCAGTACCGGCGTTCGTGGTCGGGTTTCTCGCGCTGGTCGTGCTGCGCTCGCTGGGCGACGCGGCCGCGGGCGCAACCTGGCTGCACGTGGATCGCTGGACGCAGATCCTCGGCGCGGCCCAGTACGCCTCGGAGTGGCTGCTGCTGGTCGGCATGGCCGCGGTCGGACTCGGCGTCACCTTTGCCCATGTTCGCGAGGCCGGCTGGCGGCCGGTCGTGCTCGCGTTCGTCGCGGCGCTCGCGACGGGTGCTACGGGGCTCCTTCTGATCCGGCTGCTGGCCTCCGGCTGACGCGCGTTCAGCCGGCCTCGTCGAAAGCCTGCCGGATCGCGGCGACGAGGGCCTTGTCCACGTCGGCCGCGGAAGTGATCCGCGCCCTGAATTGGCACATGCCTCCCGGCGGCAGCCTGGCTATCTTCCCGCCCGCCTTCAGCGTCTTCGAGTTGAGCCCGATTTCGACCTCGGTCTTCGTGGCGGGCCCGACGGTCGCGAACTGCTTCTTGCGCCGCAGGCTGAGGTAGGTCTTCTTCGGCGCGATCTCGAACGCGCCGAACCTGCCAATTTCCTTCATGACCGCTTCATGCACCGGGCGCAGCGCCGCTTTCGGCCCGGCGTAGATCGCATCGAGCGCCGCGGCGCCGGAAGGCGCCGGAGCGCCGCCGGCGCCCTTCACGTGATGCACGAGCGTATTGGCGTCGCCATGGCCCATGCCGAGGTCGCGCTTGAGCATGGCGACGATCTCGCCGTGCCTCTCCAGGCCACTCTTCTTCACGATGGCCGCGAGCTGGTCGAGGCTCTTGCCGGTGCGCTTCTCGATGTTGGCGAGCTGGGTGGCGAGGGCCTTGGCGAGGTCGGTCATGCAAGTCTCCCCTGTCGTGCGGTGCCGGGCGGTCATCCTACCGGGACGCACTCCCGTGCCGCCAACGGGACCTGCGACCGGCCGCGCGAAGCCCGCGACCAGCCGTCCGTTGGAAGGAAATCGAAAATAGGGACAGGTACACATTTGCCGCCTCAGGCCCCTGCTCCTCGCCTGCTGCCCGCCGGTCATCGAGTCCAAGCCCATTTCCCGTCGTTTCCGCGAGGTTTGCCAACGGCCCGTCGCCCCGGTCCCCGCTACCCTGCCGGGATGCCGCGCACCGCGCGATTCGTGCAACCGGGCGTTCCCCACCACGTGACCCAGCGCGGCAACCGGCGCAGTCAGGTGTTCTTTGCCGAAATCGACTATCGCTTCTATCTGAAGTGGCTGCACGACTACAGCAGGCGGCATCAGGTCGAGATTCTTGCCTACTGCCTGATGACGAATCACGTGCATCTGGTTGTCGTGCCAGGTCATGCGAACTCACTGCAGCGGGCCATCGGGCAACTGCACCGACGCTACGCTCAGAACCTCAACCATCACCGCGCCTGGCAAGGACACGTTTGGCAAGGCCGGTTCTTTTCCTGTGCGCTCGACGAGCCCTATCTCTGGGCGGCGATTCGCTATGTCGAACGCAACCCGGTCGAAGCAGGGATGGTCCGACGCGCCGAGGACTACCCATGGTCAAGTGCGCGCGCGCATTGCGGGCTGCGTCGTGACCCTGCGCTGAACTCCGGCATCCACTGGCAGAATCAGTTCAACGGCATGGGCAACTGGTCCAGCTGGCTCGAGGCTGCTGATGAACCTGGGCGAATCGCGGAGTTGCGTGATCGCACGCGGCGGTGCATGCCATGTGGCTCTGAAGCGTTCATCGAATCGCTGGAAGCAGGCAGCGGACGCGCATTGAGGCCGCCGACGCGAGGCCGACCACCGACGCGACGGACATTGACCTGAGCCGCACGGCAAGCGGGTTGGGTCCGGCAACGGGTAATGTGTACCTGTCCCTATTTAAGCTTGCCAGTCGGCTTTGCGTTTCATGACGCCCCAGTGGATCTTCGAGCCGCGCAGCCAGCCGTAGAGCGCCTGCAGCCGCCACACCGCCATGAGCTGGCGGTAGCCGATGTTCTCGAGGATCGAGACGATGAACAGCACCAGCACGTGGCGCGCCTTGGGATAGGTGTGGAACGACAGCTCCTCGAGCAGGAGCGCGGTGGTCGAGAGCATCAGGCCGAGCGCGAAAGCCGCGGCCACGAAGGCGACGAAGCCCGGGCCGGTCATCATCCCGAGCCCGAACGCGGTCGCCATCACCAGCAGGCCGCCGACCTCGATGACCGGGCTCAGGAGCTCGAACAGCACGAAGAACGGGAACGCGAGCCAGCCG
>DATBLN010000168.1:0-4683 GCA_036555345.1 Steroidobacteraceae bacterium | reverse complement strand
GGCGACCGCGGCGCAGGCGCCGGTGCCGCAGGCGCGGGTCTCGCCGGTGCCGCGCTCGTGGACGCGCAGCCGGATGTGGCCACGGTCCACGACCTCCATGAAGCCGACATTGGTGCGCTTCGGGAAGCGCGGGTGGTTCTCGATCGCGGGCCCGAGGCGCGCGACCGGCGCATCGGCCACGGACGGCACGCGGATCACCGCGTGCGGATTGCCGATGGACACCGCGCCGATCTCGACTTCGCTCGCCCCGACCGCGAGCGGGTACACGTAGGCCTCGCCGCTGGCCTCGAAGGGCAGGGAGGCCGGGTTGAAGTCCGGCACGCCCATGGCGACCGCGACCTGGTCGCCCCGGACCTTCGCCTGCACCAGGCCGCCCGGGCTGTCCATGACGAGTTCACCGGACTTCGCGAGGCCGCGATCGGCGAGGATGCGCGCGATGCAGCGCGCGCCGTTGCCGCATTGCTCCACCTCGCGGCCGTCCGCGTTGAAGATGCGGTAGTAGATCGCGGTGCCGGGCTTGCGAGGCGGCTCGAGCATCAGCGCCTGGTCGAAGCCGATGCCGGTGTAGCGGTCGGCGAGGCGGCGCATCGTGTCGGCGGCGGGGGCGCCTGCGGCGGGAGCGTCGAAAATGATGAAGTCGTTGCCGAGTCCATGCATCTTCGTGAAGTGCATCGGCCGATTCTAGCCTGAAAGCGCGGTGTTTAGGGCCCGGCCGGGGCGCCCTGTAAAATGTGCCGTGGCCAGCAGATCTCCCAGAGTCGGTTTCGTGAGCCTCGGCTGCCCCAAGGCGCTGGTGGACTCCGAGCGTATCCTCACGCAACTGCGCGCGGAAGGATACGAGGTCGCGCCGACCTACGACGACGCCGACCTCGTGGTCGTGAACACCTGCGGATTCATCGATGACGCCGTGCACGAGTCGCTGGACGCGATCGGCGAGGCGCTCGCGCAGAACGGGTGCGTGATCGTGACCGGCTGCCTGGGGGCGAAGCCCGAAAAGATCACCGAGCGTCACCCGGCCGTGCTCAAGGTGACCGGCCCGCACGCCTACGAGGAGGTCGTCAGGGCGGTGCACGAGCACCTGCCGCCGAAGCACGACCCCTTCCTCGACCTGGTGCCGCCGCAGGGCGTCCGGCTGACGCCGCGGCATTACGCCTACCTGAAGATCTCGGAGGGGTGCAACCACCGCTGCCGCTTCTGCATCATCCCTTCGATGCGCGGCGACCTCGTGAGCCGCCCGATCGGCAGCGTCCTGAACGAAGCCATCCGCCTGAAGAACGCCGGCGTGCGGGAACTGCTCGTGATCTCGCAGGACACGAGCGCCTACGGCGCGGACCTCAGGTACCGCGCCGAGCCCTGGGGCAGCCGGGAGCTCCAGAGCCGATTCCTGGACCTGGCACGGGAGCTGGGCGAGCTCGGTCCCTGGGTGCGGCTGCACTATGTCTACCCCTACCCGCATGTGGACGAGGTCATCCCGCTCATGGCGGAAGGCAAGGTCCTGCCTTACCTCGACATCCCGTTCCAGCACGGCAGCCCGCGCATCCTCAGGCTCATGCGCCGCCCCGCGCACGCCGAGAACACGCTCGCGCGCATCCGCCGCTGGCGGGAGCAGCTTCCGGATCTCACGATCCGCAGCACCTTCATTGTCGGCTTCCCGGGCGAGACCGAGGAGGACTTCCGGATGCTGCTCGACTGGCTCGAGGAAGCGCAGCTCGACCGCGTCGGCTGCTTCCGCTACTCGCCGGTCGAGGGCGCGGCCGCGAACGAGCTGCCGGATCCGGTGCCGGAGCCCGTCAGGGAGGAGCGCTGGCACCGCTTCATGCAGCTGCAGCAGAAGGTGAGCGCGGCGCGGCTCGCGCGCAAGGTCGGCAGGCGGATGCGCGTGCTGGTGGATGCGATCGACGGCGACGCGGCGGCGGCGCGCAGCGAATCCGATGCCCCGGAGATCGACGGCGTCGTGCGGATCCGGGGCCGCGGCGCGGGGAAGCTGCCGGTGGGCGAGTTCGCGGACGTGATCGTGACGTCGGCTTCCGAGTACGACCTTGAGGCGCGGCTCGCATGATCGACGGCGACCGGCTGCCGACCATCGACGCGCCGCGCGTGCGCCTGCGCTGGCTCACGGAGAAGGACGTGGACGCGCTGTTCGCGGTCTTCTCCGATCCCGTGATGATGCGTTTCTGGGCGACGCCGCCGATGAAGGAGCGCGCGGAGGCGGAGAAGTACCTGCAGAGCATCCGCGAGGGCTTTGCCGGCCGGACGCTGTACCAGTGGGGCGTCGAGCGCAAGGAGGACGGCCGCGTCATCGGCAGCTGCACGCTGTTCAAGCTCGACGCGACCAACGGCCGCTGCGAGATCGGCTACGGTCTCGGCAGCGCGTACTGGAAGATGGGCTACATGAGCGAGGCGCTGCCGGCCGTCATCCAGTTCGCCTTTGACCGGCTGAGGATGCGGCGCATCGAGGCCGACGTGGACCCGCGCAACGAGAACTCGCTGCGCATCCTCGGGCGGCTGGGCTTCCAGCGCGAAGGCCTGCTGCGCGAGCGCTGGAACGTGGGCGGGGAGATCCAGGACACGGTGGTCCTCGGCCTGCTGGCACGGGAATGGAAGCGCCTCCCGCCCACATGAGTGGCATCGCGATCGTCCCGTTCCGCCGCGAGCTGGCGCCGGCATTCCGCCGGCTCAACCTCGACTGGATCGAGCGCCTGTTCGAGGTGGAGGCGGCGGACCTGAAGGTTCTGGATGATCCCGAAGCGGCGATCATTGCGACAGGCGGAATGATCTTCTTCGCGATGGAGGGCGAGACGCCGGTCGGCACGATGGCGATGATCCGCGTGGATGCGGCGCGTTACGAACTCGCAAAGATGGGCGTCGCGGCCACGCACCAGCGCCGCGGCATCGGCGAAAGACTGGGAGCGGCCGGCATCGCCTGGGCGCGCGAGGCGGGCGCGCGCACGATTTTCCTCGAGACCAACAGCAGGCTTGCCAATGCCATCCGCCTGTACGAGCGCCTGGGATTCCGCCACGCGCCGCATCCGCATCCGTCCGACTACGCGCGCTCGGATGTCTACATGGAGTTGCCAATCACCGGCAGCGGGAGTTAAGTAGCCGTCATGCACAAGAGCCGACTCGCGGGATTCATCATCGACTGCCGGACGGACGACCTGAAGCAGGCCGCCACGTTCTGGTCGAAAGCGCTCGGCATGGAGCTCCGGGGCCTCGCGGGCGAAGAGGGCGAGAAGTACATCCGCCTCGTCGAGCCGGAAGAGCGTTTTCACCTCGAGGTGCAGTCCGTGGAGCACGACAGCCGCGTTCACCTCGACATCGAGGCCGACGATATCGACGCCGAGGTGAGGCGGCTCGAAGCGCTCGGCGCGAAACGGGTCGCGAAGGTCCACACCTGGGTCGTGATGCAGGCGCCGACGGGGCAGAGATTCTGCGTGGTGCGCCCGCAGTCGAAGGATTTCGCGAAGCGCGCGAACGAGTGGAAGTGAGCCGCGTGTTCGTGAAGGTCTGCTGCATCGCGAGCGTGGACGAGGCGCGCCTCGCGGTGTCGGCGGGCGCCTCCGCGATCGGCCTCGTCTCGGCGATGCCGAGTGGCCCGGGCCCGATTCCGGAGGAGCTGATTGCCGCGATCGCATCGCGCGTCGCGCCCCCGACCGAGACCTTCCTGCTGACCGCGCTCACCGAGGCGGAGGCGATCGCGGAACAGCACGGCCGTTGCGGCACCACCGCCCTGCAGCTGGTGGATCACGTGCCGGAAACCGAACTCATTCGCCTGAGGCGGCTGGTCCCCGGCGTGCGCCTGGTGCAGGTGATCCACGTGCAAGGCGGGCATTCGATCGAGGAGGCGCGCGCCGCCGCGCCGCTCGTGGACACGCTCCTGCTCGATTCCGGCAACCCGGGCCTCGCGGTCAAGGAGCTGGGCGGCACCGGCCGCGTGCACGACTGGACCCACAGCCGGGAGATCTGCGCGACCGCCGGCATCCCCGTGCTGCTCGCCGGCGGCCTGCACCCCGGCAACGCGCGCACCGCCGTCGAGCAGGTGCGGCCGTCCGGGCTCGACGTGTGCAGCGGCCTGCGCACGGAAGGGCGGCTGGACCCGCAGAAACTTTCGGCCTTCTTTCAGGCACTGCACTGACCACCACGGAGTAACAGCATGATCGGCTATGTCTGTCTCGGCACCAACGACCTCGCGCGCGCGACCAAGTACTACGACGCGCTGCTCGCGGGCCTCGGCGCGAAGCGTTTCATGGACTTCGACACCTTCAAGGTCTGGGGCACCGGCAAGGGCAAGGCCGGGCTCGCGCTCACCGTGCCCTATGACGGCAAGCCGGCCACGGTCGGCAACGGCGTGATGGTCGCCATCGACGTCGGCACGCCCGCGAAGGTGGACGAGATGTACCGGAAGGCGATGGAGCTCGGCAGCAAGGACGAGGGCCCGGCCGGCCCGCGTGGCGACGGCTTCTACGCCGGATACTTCCGAGACCTCGACGGCAACAAGCTGAACTTCTACTGCATGACATGAGCGCGAGGCCGTTCTCGATTGAGACGATCGCCGCCTGGGCCGACATGGATGCGAACGCCCACATGGCGAATTTCGCCTACCTCAACAAGTGCGTGGACGCGCGCATGGGGTTCTTCAAGTCGATGGGCTTCCCGGTGACGGACTTCGCCGCGCGCCGCATC
>DATBLN010000156.1:0-10721 GCA_036555345.1 Steroidobacteraceae bacterium | reverse complement strand
TCGAGCGGCTTGATGCCGCTCTTCAGCAGCAGGTCGGTGCCCTCGCGGCGCGAGAGCTTGCACTTGGGTCCGAGGTATCTGGCCATGGTTCCTGTCTCAGACGCGCCGCTTCTTGGGCGGGCGGCAGCCGTTGTGCGGGATCGGGGTCACGTCTTCGATGCTCGTGACCTTGAGGCCGCAGGCGTTCAGCGCGCGGACGGCGGATTCACGCCCCGGACCGGGGCCGCGCACCCGCACTTCCACGGTCCGCAAGCCATGCTCCTGCGCGGCCACGCCCGCCTTCTCCGCCGCGACCTGCGCGGCGAAGGGCGTGCTCTTGCGCGAGCCGCGGAAGCCGGAGCCGCCGGAGGTCGCCCAGGCGAGCGTGTTGCCCTGGCGGTCGGTGATGGTGACGATGGTGTTGTTGAACGACGCGTGGATGTAGGCCACGCCGTCCGACACCTGGCGCTTGATCTTCTTGCGCGCCTTGGCGGCGGGCGCCCCGGCTTTCTGCTCGGGTGCGGCGGCGGCCTTGGCGTCGGTCTTCGCTTCAGTCTTCTCTTCGCTCATCTCGTGCCTTCACTCAAACCTTGCCGGCCTGGACGTTGGTCTTGATGGCCGCGCGGCGCGGGCCCTTGCGCGTGCGCGCATTCGTGCGCGTGCGCTGGCCGCGCGCGGGCAGCCCCTTGCGGTGGCGGATGCCGCGGTAGCAGCCGAGGTCCATCAGCCGCTTGAGGCTCATCGCGTTCTCGCGGCGCAGGTCGCCCTCGACCATGAAGCGCGACACCTGCGTGCGCAGCTGGTTGACCTCGGGCTCGGTCAGGTCGCGCACCCGGGTGGACGGCGCGACGCCCGCCGCCTTGCACACCGCGAGCGCGCGCGAGCGGCCGATGCCGTAGATGTGCATCAGGCCGATGCCGATGTGCTTGTTGACCGGAATGTTGATGCCGGCGATGCGCGCCATGCGACTAGCCCCCGAGCCGCGGGAAACGCGGCAGTATACGTGAAAACATCTTTTTCCTCAACGCTTTCAAGGCCCTGCGACTCATCCCTGGCGCTGCTTGTGGCGGGCATCCGACGAGCAGATGACCCGCACGACGCCCTTGCGCCGCACGATCTTGCAGTTCTTGCAGATCTTCCTGACCGATGGACGTACCTTCATGCCGATACCCCTCCCGCGCGCTCAGCGCGGCGCTCCGCCGCGGCCGAAGCCGCGCAGGTTGGCCTTCTTCATCAGGCCCTCGTACTGGTGCGACATCATGTGCGCGTTCAGCTGGGCCACGAAGTCCATGACCACGACCACCATGATCAGCAGCGAGGTGCCGCCGAAGTAGAACGGCACGCGCCCGTAGGACATCAGGATCTCGGGCAGCAGGCACACGAGCGTCACGTACAGCGCGCCCCAGACGGTGAGACGGGTCAGCACCTTGTCGATGTACTCGCCGGTCTGCTGGCCGGGGCGGATGCCCGGGATGAAGGCGCCGCCCTTCTTCAGGTTCTCGGCCGTCTCGCGCGAGTTGAACACGAGCGCGGTGTAGAAGAAGCAGAAGAAGATGATCAGCCCGCCGTAGATCAGCAGGTGCAGCGGCTGGCCCCAGCCGAGCGCCGCGGCGACCGTCTGCAGCCAGGTGCCGGCCTCGCCGGTGCCGAAGAACGAGGCGAGCGTGGCCGGGAACAGCAGGAGCGAGGAGGCAAAAATCGGCGGGATGACCCCCGACATGTTGAGCTTGAACGGCAGGTGGCTGGTCTGGCCCGCGTACATGCGCCGGCCGACCTGGCGCTTCGCGTAATTGACCGGGATGCGGCGCTGGCCGCTCTCGACGAACACGCAGAACGCCGTGACCGCGCCGATCAGCAGCAGCAGGATGATCGCGAACGCGGGATTCATCTCGCCGCTGCTCACCTGCTGGAAGGTGCCGCCGATCGCGGCCGGCAGCCCGGAGATGATGCCGGCGAGGATGATCATCGAGATGCCGTTGCCGATGCCGCGCTCGGTGATCTGCTCGCCGAGCCACATCAGGAACATGGTGCCCGCGGTCAGCGTCAGCACCGCCGGCAGCGTGAAGTTGAAGAACCCGGGGTTGATCACGACGCCCTGGTTCTGGAACGCGGTCGCCGCCGCGAATCCCTGGAAGGCCGCGAGCACGACCGTGAAGTAGCGCGTCCACTGCGTCAGCTTGCGCCGGCCGGACTCGCCCTCCTTCTTGATCGCGGTCATCGACGGCACGACCACCGCCATCATCTGGATGATGATGGACGCCGAAATATAGGGCATCACGCCCATCGCGAAGATCGACAGGCGCTCGAGCGCGCCGCCGGAGAACATGTTGAAGAGCCCGAGGATCGTGCCCTCCTGGCTCTCGAACAGGCGCGCGAGCGCGATCGGGTCGATGCCCGGCACGGGCACGAAGGTGCCGATCCGGTAGACGACCAGCGCCCCCAGCAGGAAGAACAGGCGATGGCGCATCTCGGTGTAGCGCGTGACTTCACCGAGCGCGACCGCCGCATTGCCCGCCGTCGTTGCCATCAGTCGATCTTCCCGCCCGCCTTCTCGATGGCCGCGCGCGCGCCCTTCGTGGCGACGACCGCGGGACCCTTGAGCGTGACCGCGCGGCCGATCTCGCCGGACAGGATCACCTTGGCACGCTCGGTCGCGAGCGGCACCACCGAGGCCTCGATGAGGGCCTTGAGGTCCACCAGGTCCGACTGGACCTTGGCGAGGTCGGTCAGCGTCACCTCGGCCCGCGTCGACCGGATCGCCGAACGGAAACCGACCTTCGGCAAGCGGCGCTGCAGCGGCACCTGGCCGCCCTCGAAGCCGACCTTGTGGTAGCCGCCCTTGCGCGCCTTCTGGCCCTTGCCGCCCTTGCCGCAGGTCTTGCCCTGGCCGGCGGACGCGCCGCGGCCGACGCGCAGGCGCCCGCGCTTGCTGCCCGGGGCCGGCTTGATCTCGTTCAGTCGCATCGCCATCGCTCCTTCAGGCCTTCTCGACCGCGAGCAGGTGCCGGGCGGAGTTGATCATGCCGCGCACCTCGGCCGTGTCCTGCACCACGCGCGAATCGCGGATGCGCCGCAGCCCGAGCCCGTGCACCGAGGCGCGGATGCTCCGGAGCTGCCCGTGCACGCTGCCCTTGAGCGTGACCTTGACCTTGTTCTGGCTCATGTCGTTCAGCCCGTGATCTCTTCGAGTGTCTTGCCACGCTTGGCCGCGATCCTCTCCGGCGCCGCCATGCGGGCGAACGCGTCGAAGGTCGCGCGCACGACGTTGATCGGGTTGCGCGAGCCGTAGCTCTTGGCGAGGACGTTGCGCACGCCCGCGCACTCGAACACCGCGCGCATGCCGCCGCCCGCGATGACGCCGGTGCCGTCCGAGGCCGGCTGCATGTACACGCGCGTCGTGCCGTGGCGGCCCTGCACCGCGTAGTGCAGCGTCTCGCGCGACACCGGCACGGTGGTCATGTTCTTGCGCGCCTGCTGCATCGCCTTCGCGATCGCGACCGGCACCTCGCGCGCCTTGCCGTAGCCGAAGCCGACCTTGCCCGCGCCGTCGCCGACGACGGTGAGCGCGGTGAAGCCGAACTGCCGGCCGCCTTTCACGACCTTGGCGGTGCGGTTGACGGCGACCAGCTTCTCGATCAGGTCGTCGCCCGACTGTGTCCTTTCGACTCGTGCCATCTCGTCTTTCTCCGGGTCAGAACTTGAGGCCGGCCTCGCGCGCGGCCTCGGCGAGCGCCTTCACGCGCCCGTGGTAGCGGAATCCCGAGCGGTCGAACGCGACCGACAGGACGCCGGCGGCCTTCGCGCGCTCGGCGATGGCGCGCCCCACCGCGGCCGCGGCGGCCGCGTTGCCGGTGCCCTTCAGGCCCGTGGCGACCGCTTCCTGCACGGTCGAGGCGGCGGCGAGCACTTTCGCGCCGTCCGGCGTCGTGACCTGGGCGTAGATGTGCCGCGGCGTGCGGTGCACCGTCAGGCGCGCCGCCCCGGTCTCGCGGATCTTGGCGCGGGCGCGGGTCGCGCGCCGCAGGCGCCGGTCCTTCTTGGAGAGCTGTGCCATGGCCTTACTTCTTCTTGCCTTCCTTCAATACGATCTTCTCGCCGGCGAAGCGCACGCCCTTGCCCTTGTACGGCTCGGGCGACCGGTAGCCGCGGATCTCCGCCGCGACCTGCCCGACCTTCTGCCGGTCCATGCCCTTGATCACGATCTCGGTCTGCGAGGGCGTCTCGATCGTGATGCCCTCGGGCACCGGGTAGCTGACCGGGTGCGAGAAGCCGAGCGTGAGGTTGAGGTTCTTGCCCTGCACGGCGGCGCGGTAGCCGACGCCGACCAGCTCGAGCTTGCGCTCGAAGCCCTTCGTCACGCCCGCGACCATGTTCGCGAGGTTGGCGCGCGTCGCGCCGGCGGCGGCGACCCTCTCGGTCGTCGCCTTGCCCTCGGCGACCGCGACCTGCAGCACCTGGTCCTTCTGCTGCACGGTGATGCCGTCCGCGAGCGGCAGCGTGAGCGCGCCCCTGGCGCCCTTCACCGTCACGGCGCCCGCGGCGACCGTGGCGGCGACGCCCTGCGGGAGCTTGACCGGCAACTTGGCGATTCTCGACATGTCCGTTTCCTCAGGCCACGACGCAGAGCACTTCGCCGCCCTGCCCGGCGCGGCGCGCCTCGCGGTCGCTCATGACGCCCTGGGGCGTGGACACGATCGCGACGCCGAGGCCGCCCAGCACCTTCGGCAGCCGGTCCTTCGGGCGGTAGGCCCGCAGCCCCGGCCGCGACACGCGCTCGAGGCGCTCGATCACCGGCTTGCCCTGGTGGTACTTCAGCGCGACCACGAGCGTCTGGCGCGCGCCGTCCTTGCGCACCGCGTAGTCGGCGACGTAGCCCTCGTCCTTCAGCACGCGGACGATCGCCTCCTTGACGCGCGAGGACTGCACGGAGACCTCCGGCTTGCCGGCACTCTGCCCATTGCGAATCCGCGTCAGCAGGTCCGCGATCGGGTCGGTCATGCTCATGTCCTGCTCCTCACCAGCTGGCCTTGCGCAGGCCCGGCACGTCGCCGCGCATCGTCGCCTCGCGCAGCTTGACGCGGCCGAGGCCGAACTTGCGGTAGTTGCCGCGCGAGCGGCCCGTGATCGCGCAGCGGCTGCGCTGGCGGACGGGGTTCGCGTCCCGCGGCAGCTTCTGCAGCGCCTCGATCGCGGCCATGCGGTCCTCCGGCGACCCCTTCGGGTCACGGACCTGCTCCTTGAGCTTCGCGCGCTTCGCGGCGTACTTCTTCACCGTCTTCGCGCGGCGCTTCTCGCGCTCGATCATGTTGGTCTTCGCCATCGGTCACTTCCTGAACGGAAAATTGAACGCCTCGAGCAGCGCCCTGCCCGACTTGTCGTCGCCTGCGGTCGTCGTGATCGTGATGTCCATCCCGCGCAGCTGGTCGATCTGGTCGTACGCGATCTCCGGGAAGATGATCTGCTCCTTCACCCCGAAGCTGTAGTTCCCCTGGCCGTCGAACGAGCGCGGATTGACCCCGCGGAAGTCGCGGATGCGCGGCATCGCGACGTTGATCAGGCGATCCAGGAACTCGTACATGCGCGCCCCGCGCAGCGTCACCATGCAGCCGACCGCGAGACCCTCGCGGATCTTGAACGAGGCCACGGACTTGCGCGACTTGCGCACGGCGGGCTTCTGCCCCGTGATCTTCGCGAGGTCCGCGGTCGCCGCGTCCATGACCTTCTTGTCGGCGACGGCCTCGCCGACGCCCATGTTCACGGTGATCTTCTCGATGCGCGGCACCTGCATGTCGCTCCCGAGCCCGAGCTCCGAGCGGAGCTTCGGCCTCACGACCTCGCGATAGTGCTTCTGCAACCTGGCTGTGGCGGCCATCTGTCCGGTCTCCATCGTTTACGCGTCCACCAGCTCGCCGTTCGACTTGAAGACGCGCACCTTGCGCCCGTCCGCGAGCGTCTTCACGCCGATGCGGTCCGCCTTCTTCGTCGCCGGGTTCAGGAGCGCCACGTTCGACGCCGCGAGCGGGGCCTCCTTCTGCACGATCCCGCTCTGCACGCCGCGCGCCGGGTTCGGCTTCTGGTGCTTCTTCACCATGTTGACGTTCTCGACCAGCACGCGGCCGTCGGCCTGCACGGCCACGACCGTGCCGGTCCGGCCCTTGTCGCGCCCCGCCGTCACCACGACGGTGTCGCCCTTGCGGATCTTCCTCACAGGACCTCCGGGGCCAGCGAAATGATCTTCATGAACTGCACGGTCCTGAGCTCGCGCGTCACCGGCCCGAAGATGCGGGTGCCGATCGGCTCGAGCTTGGGCGTCAGCAGCACCGCCGCGTTGCCGTCGAAGCGGATCAGCGACCCGTCGCCGCGGCGCACGCCGCGGCGGGTGCGCACGACCACCGCGTCGTACACCTCGCCCTTCTTGACCTTGCCGCGCGGGATCGCGTCCTTGATGCTGACCTTGATCACGTCGCCCACGCCCGCGTAGCGGCGGCGCGTGCCGCCCATCACCTTGATGCACATCAGCTCGCGCGCGCCGGAATTGTCCGCCGCCTGCAAGCGTGTCCTGAGCTGGATCATCGGTCCGCCCTCCCCGCGCTCATTCCGCCGGCGCGCGCTCGATCACGCGCACCAGCTTCCAGGCCTTGTGGCGCGACAGCGGGCGGCACTCGGCGATCGCCACCGTGTCGCCCTCGCGGCACTCGTTGTTCTCGTCGTGGGCCAGCAGCTTCGTAGTGCGCCGCACGTACTTGCCGTAGGTCGGGTGCTTCACGAGCCGCTCGACCGCGACCGAGACCGTCTTGTTCATCCTGCTGCTGACCACCGTGCCGGTCAGCGTCTTGGCGCCCTCGCTCATTTCGCGCTCCTGCGTTCCTGCATCACGGTCTTGACCCGCGCGATGTTGCGGCGGACCTTGCCGTGCTGGTCCGGCCGCGCCGGCTGCCCGGACGCCGCCGCCATGCGCAGCTTGAACTGCTCCTTGCGCAGCGCCCGGAGCTCCTCGCGCAATCCCGCGTCATCCTTCTTGCGGACTTCCTGGATCGTGTTGCCCATCACCGCACCGTCCGTTTCACGAACGCCGTCGCGACCGAGAGCTTGGCCGCCGCCAGGCGGAAGGCGGTGCGCGCCGTGTCCTCCGGCACGCCCTCGATCTCGAACAGCACCTTGCCCGGGGTCACCTTGGCGACCCAGTACTCGACGTTGCCCTTGCCGCTGCCCATGCGCACCTCGAGCGGCTTCTGCGTGATCGGCACGTCGGGGAACACGCGGATCCAGATCTGGCCGCCGCGCTTGACGTAGCGCGTCATGGCGCGGCGCGCCGCCTCGATCTCGCGCGCGGTCATGCGCGCGCGGTCCACGGCCTTGAGCCCGAAGTCGCCGAACGCGACCGAGCTGCCGCGGTGCGAGCTGCCCTTCAGGTTGCCCTTGAACTGCTTGCGGAACTTGGTCCGCTTCGGCTGCATCATGCCGGCTGCTCCTGCGGCTTCTCCGCCGCCTTCTCGGCGGCGGCGGCCTCGGCGGCGGCGGCCTCGGCGGCCTCCGCCTCCTGCTCTTCCTTGCCGAACACCTCGCCCTTGAACACCCAGACCTTGACGCCGATGACGCCGTAGGTGGTGCGCGCCTCGGCCGTGCCGTAGTCGATGTCGGCGCGGAACGTGTGCAGCGGAATGCGGCCCTCGCGCGTCCACTCGGAGCGCGAGATCTCGGCGCCATTCAGGCGCCCCGCGATGCGCACCTTCACGCCGAGCGCGCCGCTCCTCATCGTGTTCGTGACCGCGCGCTTCATGGCGCGGCGGAACATCACGCGCTTCTCGATCTGCTGCGCGATGCTCTCGGCCACCAGCGTGGCGTCGAGCTCGGGCTTGCGGATCTCCGCGATGTTGAGCCTGACGTCCGCGACCGCCATCTTCATGAGCTTCGCGACCTCGACGCGCAGCTTCTCGATGTCCTCGCCCTTGCGGCCGATCACGACGCCCGGCCGGGCCGTGTGGATCGTGATGTTGGCCTTGCGCGCGGCGCGCTCGATGTGAATGCGGCTCACCGAGGCGTCCGCCAGCTTCCTGCGCAGGAACTCGCGCACCTTCCAGTCGCCCTGGATGTGCGACGGGAAGTTCTTCGTGTCGGCATACCAGCGCGACGCCCATTCGCGCGTGATGCCGAGCCGGATGCCGATCGGGTTGACCTTCTGGCCCATGTGCTGCTCCGTTCCCCTGTTACCGCGCCTGGTCGGCCACGATCACGCGGATGTGGCTGTTCCGCTTGATGATCCGGTTGCCGCGCCCCTTGGCGCGCGCGTGGAACCGCTTGCCGACCGGAGCCGCGTCCACCTCGATGCGCGCCACCCGGAGCGCGTCGATGTCGGCCTCGTGGTTGTGCTCGGCGTTCGCGATGGCGGACTCGAGCACCTTGCGCACGAGCTTCGCGCCCTTCTTCGGCGTGAACGACAGCGTCGCGAGCGCCTTCCCGACCGGCTGCCCGCGCACGAGGTCCGCGACGAGGCGGCACTTCTGCGGCGAGATGCGCGCGTGGCGCAGCGTGGCTGATACCTGCATGGCTTACTCCGGCGCCCCCTCGGTCTCGACCTTCTTGGCCGACGAGTGGCTCTTGAAGATGCGCGTGGGCGCGAACTCGCCGAGCTTGTGGCCGACCATGTTCTCGGTCACGAGCACCGGCACGTGCTGGCGCCCGTTGTGCACGGCGATCGTGAGCCCGACCATGTCGGGCAGGATCATCGAGCGGCGCGACCAGGTCTTGATCGGCCGGCGGTCGTTCTTGTCGCGGGCCGCCTGCACCTTCTTCGCGAGGTGCAGGTCCACGAACGGGCCCTTGCGCAGTGAACGTGACATGTGCTCGTTCGCTCCTTACTTGCGCCGGCGCAGGATGAATGCGTCGGTACGCTTGTTCTTGCGGGTCTTCTTGCCCTTGGTGTGCCAGCCCCAGGGCGACACGGGGTGCGGGTTGCCCTGGCCGGAGCGGCCCTCGCCGCCGCCGTGCGGGTGGTCCACGGGGTTCATCACGACGCCGCGCACGGTCGGGCGGATGCCGCGCCAGCGCTTGGCGCCCGCCTTGCCGAACACGCGCAGGTTGTGCTCGTCGTTGCCGATCTCGCCGATGGTCGCGCGGCAGTCGATGCTGACCTTGCGCGTCTCGCCGGACTTGAGGCGCAGGATCGCGTTGCCGCCCTCGCGGCCGCTGTACTGCGCGGCGGTGCCGGCCGCGCGCGCGAGCTGGCCGCCCTTGCCGGGCTTGAGCTCGATGTTGTGCACCAGCGAGCCCACCGGAATGTGCCGGAGCGGCATCGAGTTGCCGGAGCGGATCGGCGAGTCGGCGCCGGACTGCAGCTCGTCGCCCGCCGCGACGCCCTTGGGCGCCAGGATGTAGCGGCGCTCGCCGTCCCGGTAGAGCAAGAGCGCGATGTATGCCGAGCGGTTCGGGTCGTACTCGAGGCGCTCGACCCTCGCGGCGATGCCGTCCTTGTCGCGGCGGAAGTCGATCATGCGGTAGTTGTGCTTGTGGCCCGCGCCCTTGTGGCGCGTGGTCAGGCGGCCCGCATTGTTGCGCCCGCCGGTCGCCTTGTGGCCGGACACGAGCGCGCGCACCGGCGCGCCCTTGTGCAGGTGCGAGCGGTCGGGGCGCAGCTGGAACCGGGTTCCAGGAGACGTCGCCTTCAGTTTCTTCAGTGCCATGGCTCGATTCCCGTTTCCTGCCGCTTACGCGCGCTCGGCGCCGCCGAGCTCGATCCGCTGGCCCGCGGCGAGGCGCACGTAGGCTTTCTTCCAGTCCTGCCGGCGGCCGGGCGTGCGCCCGAAGCGCTTGGCCTTGCCCGCCTGGTTGACCACGCGCACGGCGTCCACCTTCACCTCGAACAGGTACTCGACCGCGGCGCGGATCTCCGGCTTGGTCGCGTCGGTGCGCACGCGGAACACGTACTGGTCGCCGTTCATGCCGATGCGCGCGCTCTTCTCCGAGACGTGCGGCGCGATCACGATGCCCGCGAGGCGGTCCTTCGACAGCGCGCTCATGCCAGCCTCTCCTCGAGCATGCGCAGCGCGCCGACGGTGGCGAGCACCTTCGGGTAGCGCGCGAGCGACCACGGGTCGAGGCTCGCGACCGGCATGACGTCCACCCCGGCGAGGTTGCGCGAGGCGAGGTGCAGCTTCTCGTCGTAGGCCTCGATCAGGATCAGCACCTCGTCGAGCCCGAGCTCGGCGAGCTTGCCGACCAGCATCTTCGTCTTCGGCGCCTCGAGCTCGAGGCTGCCGGCCACCAGCAGGCGGTCCTGCCGCGCGAGCTCCGAGAGCATCGAGCGGATCGCGCCGCGGTACATCTTGCGGTTGACTTTCTGCGCGTGGCTGCGGGGCTTCGCCGCGAACGCGCGGCCGCCGCCGACCCAGATCGGGCTCCTGATCGAGCCCGCGCGCGCCTGGCCGGTGCCCTTCTGGCGCCACGGCTTCTTGCCGCCGCCGCGGACCTCGGCCTTGGTCAGCTGCGCCTTGGTGCCGGCGCGGCCCGCGGCCGCGTAGGCCGTCAGCACCTGGTGCACCAGCGGCTCGTTGTACTCGCGGCCGAAGGTCGCGTCGCTGACGTCGATCTCGGAGACCTTCGCCCCGCCACTCACGAGTTTGAGCTTCATGCGCCCTGAACCCCGCTCACTTCTTCACCGCGCCGGCGCTCTTGCGTCGTGCGCGCGCCGCGGCCTTGACCGACGGACGGATGACCACCCGGCCGCCCGGGGCGCCCGGCACCGA
>DATBLN010000111.1:0-9644 GCA_036555345.1 Steroidobacteraceae bacterium | reverse complement strand
CCCATCACGCCGCAGTGCTCGTGCGTGCCGCGGCCATTCGCGCCCATGAAGCCGGTCGCGTGCGAATCGTCCACGATCACCGTCGCGCCATGGCGCTCGGCGAGCCCGCAGATGCCGGCGAGCGGCGCGAGCGTGCCGTCCATCGAGAACACGCCGTCGGTGACCACGAGCCGCGTGCGCGCGTCCCGGCATTCCTTCAGGCGCTCCTCCAGCTGGCCGAGGTCGCCGTTGTCGTAGCGCAGTCGCCGGGCCTTCGAGAGGCGGATGCCGTCGATGATGCTCGCGTGGTTGAGGGCGTCGGAGACGATCGCGTCGCTGTCGTCGGTCAGCGTCTCGAACAGGCCGCCATTGGCGTCGAAGCACGACGAGTAGAGGATCGTGTCCTCGGTGCCGAGGAACGCGGACAGCCGGCGCTCGAGCTCGCGGTGCACGGTCTGCGTGCCGCAGATGAAGCGCACCGACGCCATGCCGTAGCCGTAGCGGTCGAGCGCCTCGTGCGCGGCGCGCCGCACCTCCGGGTGGTTGGCGAGGCCCAGGTAGTTGTTGGCGCAGAGGTTGATGACCTCGCGCCCGTCCTCGAGCCGCACCACCGGGTCCTGCCCGGAGGCGATCACGCGCTCGCGCTTGTACAGACCGTCGCGCTCGAGCGCGGCGAGCTGCGTCTCGAGCCGTTCCAGCAGGGCCTGGTCCATGGATTCCCGTCCGTCGGCGCCAGGCGCGGATTATAGCGGTGGTCGCTGTGCCGGCCCGTATAATCGCGCCCCGGGAGACCCCAGCATGCCCCATCACCCGCGCGACGCGACCGCCTCCGTCGTCGCCTCACGGCCGGCGCGCCTGTTCATCGCGCTCTCGGGGCTCTTCGTCACCAACGCGCTGATCGCCGAGTTCGTCGGCGTCAAGATCTTCGCGCTCGAGGACACGCTCGGGCTCGCGCCATTCGACTGGCGGCTGTTCGGCCAGAGCGGATCGCTCTCGTTCACCGCGGGCGTGATGCTGTGGCCGATCGTGTTCATCATGACCGACGTCATCAACGAGCACTTCGGCGTGCGCGGCGTGCGCTTCGTGTCCTGGCTCGCGGTCGGATTCATCGCCTATGCCTTCCTGTTCGCCTACCTCGCGATCGGGCTCGCGCCGGCGTCCTGGTGGGTCACGATCGGGGCGGAGCGCGGCGTGCCCGACATGCAGGCCGCGTTCGCGGCCATGTTTGGGCAGGGGCTGTGGACGATCGGCGGCTCCATCACCGCCTTCCTGGTCGGCCAGCTGGTCGACGTCCTCGTGTTCCAGCGCATCCGCCGGGCGACCGGCGAGCGCCTCGTGTGGCTGCGCGCGACCGGCTCGACCGCGGTCTCGCAGCTGGTCGACAGCTTCATCGTGCTCTACATCGCGTTCGTGCTGGGGCCGCAGCGGTGGCCCGTGGCGCTCTTCCTCGCGGTCGGCACGGTCAACTACCTGTACAAGCTCACGATGGCGGTCGCGCTGATCCCGCTCCTGTACCTCGGCCGGCGGCTGATCCGCGCCTACCTGGGCGCGCCCGGCGCGGCGCAGTTGCGCGAGGCGGCGGTGTCGGCACCGCCGCCGGAGCCGCGCTGATGCCGCTCCCCCGGACACCACCCCTGACGGTGGACGTCGTGATCGAGCTCGAGGACCGCCCGGGCCGGCCCGTCGTCCTGATCGAGCGCGGTCACCCGCCAGCGGGCTTCGCGCTGCCCGGCGGTTTCGTGGAAGTCGGGGAGACGGTCGAGGCGGCGGCGCGCCGCGAGGCGCGGGAGGAGACCGGGCTCGACGTCCGCCTCGTCGCGCTGCTCGGCGTCTACTCGGACCCGGCCCGCGACCCGCGCGGGCACACCGTCAGCATCGTCTACGTCGCGCGCGCGCGCGGCGAGCCCGTGGCCGGCGACGACGCCGCCGGCGTCCTGGTGGCCGACGCGTCATCGCCGCCGCCGCTCGCATTCGACCACGGCCGCATCCTGGCCGACTACCGCGCGCGCCGCGACGACCCGCGCGGTCGCGACGGATAGAATGGCTGCGATGAACGACGTCGCGTCCGCCGCATTCCTGCGCGCCGATCCGCAGGGCTTCGTGTCGGGACCGGGGGCCGCGGTCAACGGCGCCTGGCTCGCCGACGAGGCCGAAGCCGTCGCGGGCCTGCTGGAGCTTGCGCGCCTGCCGCCGGGCGCGCGGGCCATCGTGCGCGACGACGCGATCCGCCTCGTCGAGGCCGCGCGCGCGCGGCGCGGCAGCCGCGGCGGCATCGAGGCGTTCCTGCAGCAATACGACCTCGGCTCGCAGGAGGGCGTCGTGCTGATGTGCCTCGCCGAGGCGCTGCTGCGCATCCCGGACGCCGACACCGCGGACCGCCTCATCGCGGACAAGATCTCCACCGGGCAATGGTCCGACTACCTGGGCGAGGCGGAGTCGCTGTTCGTCAACGCCTCGACCTGGGGGCTCATGCTGACCGGCCGGCTGATGCGCCCCGGCGGCGAGGAGCTGCGCGACCCGGCGACATTCCTGCGCCGCCTCGTCGCGCGCCTCGGCGAGCCGGTGGTGCGCGCCGCGTTCCGACAGGCGATGCGCATCATGGGCCACCAGTTCGTGATGGGACGTGACATCGGCGAGGCGATCGCGCGGGCCGCCGAGGGCGAGGGCGCGCGCTACCGCCATACCTACGACATGCTGGGCGAGTCCGCCCTGACCGAACGGGATGCAGCCCGGTACCTCGAGGCCTATGGCGCCGCGATCGCGGCGGTCGGGCAGTCGGTGCCTGCGGGCAGCGCGCCCGCGGCCTGGCCGAGCATCTCGGTCAAGCTCTCGGCGTTGCATCCGCGCTACGAGTTCGGCCGGCGCCTGCAGGTCCTGCGCGAGCTCGGGGCGCGGATCCGCTCGCTCGCGCTGGCCGCGCGCTCGGCCGGCATCGCGCTCACGATCGACGCGGAGGAGGCGGACCGCCTCGAGCTCGCGCTCGAGCTGCTGGACGGCCTGCTCACCGACCCGGGACTCGCCGGCTGGGACGGCCTCGGGCTCGCGGTGCAGGCCTACCTCAAGCGCGCGCCGGACGTGATCCGCTGGCTGTCGGCGCGCGCGGATGCGACGCAGCGCGTGCTCAACGTGCGCCTTGTCAAGGGCGCGTACTGGGACAGCGAGATCAAGCGCGCGCAGGAGCGCGGCCTGCCGGGTTACCCCGTGTACACGCGCAAGCCGCACACCGACGTGGCCTACCTCGCGTGCGCCCGCCTGCTGCTCGAGGGCAGCCGCCGCCTGCTGCCGCAGTTCGCGACCCACAATGCGCACACCGCGGCCACGATCGTCCACGTCGCGCGCGGGAACGGGCGCGAATTCGAGTTCCAGCGCCTTCATGGCATGGGCGAGGAGCTGTACGCGGAGCTGACCGATCCCGCCGGGCGCAACCTGCCGTGCCGCGTCTACGCGCCGGTCGGGTCGCACGAGGACCTGCTGCCTTACCTCGTGCGCAGGCTGCTCGAGAACGGCGCGAACACTTCCTTCGTCAACCGCATCGTGGACGAGTCGCTCCCGCCCGCCGACGTCGTGGGCGACCCGGTCGCGGAGGTCGAACGCGCCGGGCCCGGGCCGCACCCGCGCATCCCGCTGCCGCGCGCGCTGTACGGCGCGGAGCGCGCGAATTCCGCCGGCATCAACCTGGCCGACCCGCGCGAGCAGGAGAAGCTGGCCACCGGCTGCCGGCGCGCGCTCGCAGAGGCGCACGCGGCGGCCCCGGTCGTCGGTGGCCGCGAGCGGGACGGTGTGCGCCACGCGGTGCTGTCGCCCTCGAACCTGGCCCGCGCGGTCGGCGAGGCCGCCGAAGCCGACGCAGCGCTCGCGGCGGAGGCGCTTGGGCTCGCGTCCGCGGCGCAGCCCGCCTGGGATCGCGTTCCCGCCGCGGAACGCGCGGCGATCCTGCGCCGCGCGGCGGACGCGCTCGAGCGGGAGACCGCGCGCTTCGTCGCGCTCTGCGTCGCGGAGGCGGGCAAGACCGTGCCCGATGCGATCGCGGAGGTGCGCGAGGCGGTCGACTTCCTGCGCTACTACGCGGCGCGCGCGGAGCGCGACTTCGGGCTGCCGCTCGCGCTGCCGGGACCGACCGGCGAATCGAACCGGCTGGCGCTGCGCGGCCGCGGCGTGTTCGCCTGCATCAGTCCCTGGAATTTCCCGCTCGCCATCTTCACCGGACAGGTGGGCGCGGCGCTCGCCGCGGGCAACGCCGTGATCGCCAAGCCCGCCGAGCAGACGCCGCTGGTGGCGGCGGCGATGGTGCGCCTGCTGCACCAGTCGGGCGTCCCGGGCGACGTGCTGCATTTCCTGCCGGGCCGCGGTTCGCGCATCGGGCCGGCGCTGACCGCGGACCCGCGCCTCGCGGGCGTCGCCTTCACCGGCTCGACCGCGACCGCGCAGCTCATCAACCGGGCGCTCGCGGCCCGCGACGGCGCGCTGCCCGCGCTCGTCGCCGAGACCGGCGGGCAGAACGCGATGATCGTGGACAGCTCGGCGCTGCCCGAGCAGGTGGTGCACGACGCGATCACCTCGGCCTTCAACGCGGCCGGCCAGCGCTGCTCGGCGCTGCGCGTGCTGTACGTGCAGGAGGACATTGCCGCGCGCGTGCTCGAGCTGCTGGCGGGCGCGATGGACCTGCTCGTGGTCGGCGACCCGGCGCTGCTGTCGACCGACGTCGGGCCGGTGATCGACGCGGGCGCGCGCGAGACGCTCGAGCGCCATGCGGCGGAGATCGTGAAGGGCGCGCGCTGGCACCACCGGGTGCGGCTGCCCGCGGGCCTCGCGCGCGGGCACTGGTTCGCGCCGCTCGCGGTCGAGATCGAGGGCCTCGCGCGGCTCGGGCGCGAGGTGTTCGGGCCGGTGCTGCACGTGGTGCGCTTCGCCGGGCCGAAGCTCGAGACGGTGGTGGAGGAGATCAACGCGAGCGGCTACGGGCTCACCCTCGGCGTGCACACGCGCATCGACAGCGTCGCACGGCGCGTCGCGGAGCGCGCGCGCGTCGGAAACGTGTACGTGAACCGCAATATGATCGGGGCGGTGGTCGGGGTGCAGCCCTTCGGCGGCTGCGGCCTGTCGGGCACCGGGCCCAAGGCCGGCGGGCCGCACTACCTGGCCCGCTTCGCGACGGAGCAGACGGTCACGATCAACACGGCCGCCGTCGGCGGCAACGCCACGCTGCTATCGCTCGGCGACTGATGGTGCCGAAGTAAAGGGGACGCGTCCAATTAGATTAAAGGGGACGCATCCAATTAAGATAATTGGACGCGTCCCCTTTATCTTCGTTGTCACATCATCCCGGTCTGCAGGCGCGCGGCCTCGGACATCATCGACTGGTTCCAGGGCGGGTCGAACACCAGCTCGACATTAGCCTGGCGTACGGTTGGAATGATGAGCAGCTTGTCGCGCACGTCGGCGACCAGCACCTCGCCCATGCCGCAGCCGGGCGCGGTCAGGGTCATGCGTACGGCGACGTCGCGCGTGCCGTCCCCGTTCTGGGTCACCACGCAGTCGTAGACGAGCCCGAGGTCCACGACGTTGATCGGGATCTCCGGGTCGTAGCAGGTCCGCAGCTGGTCCCAGACGAGCCGCGTGACGTCCTCCTCGGTGGCGCCCTCCGGCAGCTCGGGCCGCGGCAGCGGCTCCTTGCCGATGGCGTCGCCATCCTCGCCCGCGATGCGGAACAGGTTGCCCTCGACGTAGACCGTGAAGCTGCCGCCGAGCGCCTGTGTGACGTAGCCGACGCTGCCGGTGCGCAGCTTCACCTCGACGCCCGCCGGCACGATCACGGCGCGCACGTCGCGCTGCACGACGACGGGTTCCCGGGCCGCCTGGCGCATGCTCACTCGGTCGTCACCGGAGCCGCGGCATTCGCGAGAGCGGCGTTCAGCGTATGCCAGCACAGGCTCGCGCACTTGACCCGTACCGGGTACTCGCGCACGCCCGCGAGCGCCGCCAGCTTGCCGAGCGAGGGATCGGGCGCCGCGCCGGGCCCGGTCAGCATGCGGTGCACGGACTCGAAGAGCGCGCGCACCTCGGCGCGGCTGCGGCCCTTGACCGCCTCGCTCATGAGCGAGGCGGAGGCCGTCGAGATCGCGCAGCCCGCGTTCTCGAAGCGCAGGTCGCGGATGCGGTCGTCCTCAACGTCCACGAACAGGCGCAGGCGGTCGCCGCAAAGGGGATTGTTGCCCTCGGCCTGGTGCGTGGGGCACTCGAGGCGGCCGGCATTCCGCGGCCGCCGGTTGTGGTCCACGATCACGTCGCGGTAAAGCTCCGAGAGGTCCATCAGCCGAGCATCCGGATCGCCTCGCGCACGCCGTCGGCGAGCGCGTCGATCTCCTCGCGCGTGTTGTACAGCCCGAACGAGGCGCGCGTCGTCGCGGGCACCCCGAAGAACTCCATGACCGGCATGGCGCAGTGATGGCCGGTGCGCACCGCGACGCCGCGGGCGTCGAGCACGGTGCCGAGGTCGTGCGGATGCAGCCCGTCCACCGTGAACGAGACCAGGCTCGTCTTGTCGGGCGCGGTGCCCACGAGCGTGACGCCGGGGATCGCCGCGAGGGAGGCCGTCGCGTGCGCGAGCAGGCGGTGCTCGTGGGCGGCGATGCGCGCGAGGCCGACGCCCTCCAGGTAGTCAATCGCGGCCGCGAGCCCGACCGCGCCGCCCACGTTCGGCGTGCCGGCCTCGAACCGGTGGGGCAGGTGGTTCCAGGTGGAGCCGGCGAACGAGACCGTGAGGATCATGTCGCCGCCGCCCTGCCACGGCGGCATGGCGGCGAGCACGGCCTCGCGCGCATAGAGCGCGCCGATGCCGGTCGGGCCATACATCTTGTGGCCCGAGAAGGCGTAGAAATCGCAGCCGAGCGCCTGCACGTCCACCGGCAGGTGCGGCACCGCCTGGGCGCCATCCACGAGCGTCGCAATGCCGCGCTCGCGCGCCTCGCGCAGCATCCCGGCGAGCGGCAGCACCGTGCCGAGCGCGTTCGACACGTGCGCGAGCGCGACGAGCCGCGTGCGCGGGCCGAGCAGCTCGCGGTACGCGGCGGCGTCCACCACGCCGCGCCGGTCGATCGGCACGACCTTCAGTTTCGCGCCCGTCTGCCCGCAGACGAGCTGCCAGGGCACGATGTTCGAATGGTGCTCCAGCCAGCTGACGAGGATCTCGTCGCCGGGCTGCAGGCGCGGCCGCGCGAAGGACTGCGCCACCAGGTTGACGGCCTCGGTCGTGCCGCGCACGAACACGACCTCCGCGACGGATGCCGCGTTCACGAACCGGCGCACGCGCTCTCGCGCGCCCTCGTAGAGCGCCGTGGCCTCCTGCGACAGCGTGTGCACGCCGCGATGCACGTTGGCATGGTGCGCGCGCGCATGGCCGGCGATGGCCTCGATGACGGGCTGCGGCTGCTGGGCCGACGCGGCGTTGTCGAGATAGCTGAGCGGATGCCCGTTGACGCGGCGCGCGAGCACGGGGAAGTCCGCGCGCAGGCGCGCGACGTCGTACAGCGCGCGGTCGGGGGCGGCGGCCATCAGGCGAGCCCCGTGAGCAGCGCGCGATCCGGCAGCGACGCCGCGACGCGCGCCTCGACATGCGGGCGCAGCCCGGGCACCGGCAGGCGCGCGATGAGGCCCGAGCAGAACGCGAAGGTCAGCAGGGCCCGTGCCGCCGCCTCATCGATGCCGCGGGACTGCAGGTAGAAGAGCTGCTGCCCGTCGAGCGAGCCGACCGTGGCACCGTGCCGGCAGCGCACGTCGTCCACGTGAATCTCGAGCTGCGGGCGCGCGTTGATCTCCGCGAGCGGCGCGAGCAGCAGGTTGCGGCTCGACTGGCTGGCGTCGGCCCCGCGGGCCGCCGGTTGCACGACGATGCGGCCGTTGAAGGCCCCGCGGCCGCGGTCCCTGGCAATGCCGCGGCATTCCTGGTCGGTGCGCGTGGCGGGGGCCTCGTGGGTGACCTGCGTGTGCAGGTCCACCTGGCGCTCGCCGTCGGCCAGGAACAGGCCGAGCAGGCGGCACTCGGCCGCCTCGCCCGCGAGCGCGAGCCTGAGGTTCGACCGCAGGATCGCGCCGCCGGTCGCGTACAGGTGCTGCTCATAGCGGCTCCGCGACGCCTGTCGCACCACCCAGGTCTCGACCTGCGCGGCGGCCGGGCCGTGCTCGTGCAGGCGCACGTGCACGAGCGTCGCCTCCGGCCCGAGCGCGAGTTCCGCCGCGAGGTTGCCGAAGGAAGGCGCGGCACCCGCGGTCGCGAAGCGCTCGATCAGCACGAGCGTCGCGCGCGCCCCGAGCTCGATGACGAGGCGCGAATGGTGCGCCGCGGGCGCCGCCGCGCGCGCGAGGTGCGTGAGGCACACGGGCGCCGCGGGCCGCGCGCCCGCGGCGACGCGGATCAGGGCGCCGCTGGCGGTGAAAGCGTCCGCGAGGAGCGCATAGCGGTCATCGGCGTCCTCGGCCGGCTCGCGCAGCAGCGCGAGCGCGGCGGCCGGATCGCGCGCGAGCAGGGCGCCGAGATCCTGCACCTCCACGCCGTCGTCCGCGGCGTCCGACAGCGCGGCGTCGAAGCGCCCGTCCACCAGCGTCACCCGGCGCAGGCCCGCGACGGGCAGCGGCGCCAGCGCCGGGAGCGCCGCATCGGCGGCCGCGGGCGCATCCAGCGGGTACGCGGCGAGGCGCGCGTGGTCCAGGTACCTCCAGTTCTCGTCGCGCCGCTCCGGCAGGCCCCTCGCCAGCAGGCGCTCGAGCGCGCCGCCGCGCCTGCGCGCCCAGGCGGGGCCGCCCGCGAGGCGCGGCGCGGCGCGGGCGTGCGCGACCGCGATCCGCTCGATGGGCAGGGGCGCGCTCACGCGGCGTTGCCCGCGCGCAGCCAGTCGTAGCCGCGGGCCTCCAGCTCAAGCGCGAGCTCGCGGCCGCCGCTCTTCACGATGCGCCCGCCCGCGAGCACGTGGACGCGGTCCGGCAGCACGTGGCCGAGCAGGCGCTGGTAGTGCGTGACGAGCACGATGGCGCGCCCGGGCGCGCGCAGCGCGTTGACCCCGGCCGCGACCACCTTGAGCGCGTCGATGTCGAGGCCCGAATCCGTCTCGTCCAGCAGCGCAAGCGTGGGCTCGAGCAGGCTCATCTGCAGGATCTCGTTGCGCTTCTTCTCGCCGCCCGAGAAGCCCTCGTTGACGCCGCGGTTGAGCAGCGCCTCGTCCATCTGCATGGCCGCGAGCTTGCCGCGCACCAGGTTCAGGAACTCGAAAGCGTCGAGCTCCGGCAGGCCGCGATGCCGGCGCAGCGCGTTCAGCGACGCCTTCAGCAGGTACACGTTGTTGACGCCCGGGATCTCGACCGGGTACTGGAAGGCGAGGAACAGGCCCTCCCGCGCGCGCTCCTCGGGCGCCATCGCGAGCAGGTCGCGGCCGAGGTAGGCCACGCTGCCGCCGACCACTTCGAGCCCCGGCCGGCCGGCGAGCACGCCGGTCAGCGTGCTCTTGCCCGAACCGTTCGGGCCCATGATGGCGTGCACCTCGCCCGCGCGCACGGTGAGCGAGAGCCCGTCCAGGATCCGCCGCGCGCCGGCCTGGACGCAGAGGTCCTTCACGTCGAGGATCACGGCGGCGTCGCTCATCCGACCGCTCCTTCGAGACTGACCGCCAGCAGGT
>DATBLN010000043.1:0-7151 GCA_036555345.1 Steroidobacteraceae bacterium | reverse complement strand
CGTCTACATGATCATGGTGTTCGACCCGCAGATCCTGTTCAACGACGGCTTCTACGACCTGATGGAAGTGCGCATCCCCGAGGGCACGCTGCTGAAGCCGCTGAAGCCCGCCGCGCTCTCCTGCCGCACGCACGCGCTCGGGCGCATTTTCGACGTGCTCGGCGGGCTGCTCGGCCAGGGCAATCCCGCGTTCATGTGCGCGGCGGGCTTCTCCGACAGCCCGCACTTCATGTACTCGGGCTACGACCGCAACGGCGAGTGGTACCAGCTCTACCAGATCGGATTCGGCGGCATCCCCGGCAAGCCCTTCGGCGACGGGCCGGACGGGCATTCGCTGTGGCCGTCGTTCACGAACGTGCCGAACGAGTTCCTCGAGAGCTACTTTCCGCTGCGCATCGACACCTACGAGACGATCACGGACTCCGGCGGGCCCGGGAAATTCCGCGGCGGCAACGGCATCCGCATCGGCTACCGCATCCTCGAGCCCGGCGAGATCTCGATCCACGACGACCGCTGGCTGACCTACCCGTGGGGCGTCAACGGCGGCCTGCCGGGATCGCGCAGCCGCAAGCTCCTGAAGCGCGCCGACGGCAGCGAGCAGCTGCTGCCGTCGAAGGTGGACCGCGTCAGGGTCGAGCCGGACGACCTGCTGCTGTACGAGACCTGGGGCGGCGGCGGCTGCGGCGACCCGCTCGAGCGCGAGCCCGGGAAGGTCGCGTTCGACGTGGAGGCCGGGCTCGTGAGCGTCGAGGGCGCGCGCCGCTACGGCGTCGTCATCAAGGGCGGGCGCGTGGACGCCGCCGCGACGAAGGCGTTGCGCGCGGAAATGGCCGCGAAGCGCGGCGCACCGGCGCTGTTCGACCGCGGGTTCCAGGACATCGCGGACCTGAAGTCGCGCTGCAAGGCCGAGACCGGGCTCGAACCGCCGGCCGCGCCGCGGTTCCAGGCGCGCACGGCGCGCAGGAAGCCGGCCGGGGCGGCGCGCCGGCGCGCCTGATGCGTACAATGCGGCCCGTGGGGGCATCCGTGCGTGCGGTGGACCGGGCCTACGAGGCGGTGCGATCCGGCATCATCGCCGGGCGTTATCTCGCGGGCGCGCGCCTCACCGAGCAGGAGATCGCGACCGCCGTCGGCGTCAGCCGCACGCCGGTGCGCGAGGCGTTACGCCGCCTCGACGCCGAGGGCCTCGTGGACTTCACGCCGAACCTCGGCGCCGTCGTCACGACCTGGAACGAGGCCGATTCCGACGAGGTGTTCGACCTGCGCGCGATGCTCGAATCCTACGGCGCGCGGCGCGCGACCACGCGCGCCACGGACGGGCAGATCGCGGAGCTCAAGCGCCTCGCCGAGGCGCAGTACCGCGAGTCGGTCGAGCGCCGCACAGGGCATCTCGAGCGCATCGCGGACCTCAACAGCCAGTTCCACCGCCGCCTGCAGGAGGCGGCCGCGAGCAACCGGCTCGCCCGCGCGCTCGCGGCGCTGATCGAGGCGCCGCTCATGATGCGCACGTTCCAGAAGTACACGCCGGAGGACCTGCAGCGCAGCGCCCAGCATCACCTCGAGATCGTGCGCGCGCTCGAGGCGCGCGATCCGGAATGGGCCGCGTCCGTGATGCTCTCGCACATCCACGCGGCTCGCGGCGCGCTCAACCGCTGAAGCCCGCGATGGCCGAGGGCATCTCGCGCGCGCCCACGAGCCGTCCGCTCGAGCCCGGGCGCCGGCCGGCGCTCCTCATCGTCGACTTCGTCCGCGCTTACCTGGCGCCGGGCTCGCCGCTGTACGCCGGCGTCGAGGACGCGCGCGCGGGGGCCGAGCGGCTGCTTGGTCTCGCGCGGCAGGCCGGCATTCCGGTCTTCCACAGCAACGTCTCGTACGAACCGGGCGGCGCGGACGGCGGCGTGTTCTTCCGCAAGCTGCCCGTGCTCTCCTGTTTCGAGCGCGGCAGGAATCCGGAGATGGCCGCGTTCGCGCAAGGACTCGAGCCGCGGCCGGGCGAAACCGTGGTCACGAAACAGTACGCGAGCGCGTTCTTCGGGACGACGCTGGCATCGCAGCTGAAGGCGCTCGGCGTGGACACCGTGCTGATCGCGGGCGTCTCGACCTCGGGCTGCGTCCGTGCGACGGCGGTGGACGCCTGCCAGCACGGCTTCGTGCCGCTCGTCGTGCGCGATGCGGTCGGTGACCGGCATCCCGGACCGCACGAGGCGAACCTCTTCGACCTGCAGGCGAAGTATGCCGAGGTCGTCGACCTCGAGGCCGCCGCCGCCTACCTCGCGAGTCTTGAACGGGGGACGCAGCGCTAATTCCGGGAAATTGGGGTGCGTCCCCTTTTAGACTCAGCGCATGGGCCCGCTCGCCAACGTCAGAGTTCTCGACCTCAGCCGCATCCTCGCCGGGCCCTGGGCCACGCAGTGCCTGGCGGACTTCGGCGCGACCGTGTGGAAGATCGAGAAGCCGGGCGCCGGCGACGACACGCGCCACTGGGGCCCGCCGTGGGTGCGCGACGCGAAGGGCGCGGACACCGGTGAGGCCGCGTACTACGCGGCCGCCAACCGCGGCAAGCGCTCGGTCGCGGTCGATTTCACGAAGCCCGCGGGCCAGCAGCTCCTGCGCTCGCTCGCGATGCGCGCCGACGTGCTGATCGAGAATTTCAAGGTCGGCACGCTCGCGAAATACCGCCTCGGCTGGGAGTCGCTGAACCGGCTGAATCCCCGGCTCGTGTACTGCGCGATCTCGGCCTTCGGCCAGGATGGTCCGCGCCGGGACGAGCCGGGCTACGACGCGATGATCCAGGCGATGTCCGGCCTCATGAGCGTGACCGGCGTGCCGCAGGGCGAGCCGGGCGCGGGCCCGGTCAAGGTCGGGGTCGCCGTGTCCGACCTCATTGCGGGCCTGTATGCCGTGAATGCCATCGAGGCCGCCCTGTATGAGCGCGAGCAATCGGGCCGCGGTCAGTTCATCGACCTCGCCCTGCTCGACAGTCAGGTGGCTGCGCTTGCGAACCAGGCGCTCAACTACCTGGTGACCGGCCAGGCGCCCGGCCGGCGTGGCACGGCTCACCCGAATATCGTTCCGTATCAGGCGTTTGCGACCCGGGATGGCTACCTGATGCTGGCCGTCGGCAACGACCGGCAGTTCGCGGACTTCTGCAGGGCGGCCGCCCGGGCGGGGCTTGCCAGGGACGAGCGCTTTGCGACGAATGCCGCCCGCGTCGAGAACCGGGCCCTGCTCATTCCGCAGATCGACCGGCTATGCCGGCAGAAGACCACCTCGGCCTGGCTCAAGGTGCTCGCCAGGGTCAACGTCCCCTGCGGGCCGATCAACGACCTCGCAGAGGTGTTCGCCGACCCTCAGGTGAAGCACCGCAAGCTGCGTTTCGACCTGCCGCATGCCAAGGGTGGCCAGGTGCCGCAGGTGCGCCACCCGGTCCTCTTCTCGCGCACCGCACTGAAGTACCGCGACCCGCCGCCGCTCCTCGGCCAGCACACCGACCTCGTGCTGGCGAACGAGCTCGGCGTCACCGCGGAGGAGCTTCAGCGCCTGCGCGCCGACGGCGTCATCGCTTAAAGGGGACGCGTCCCTTTATCGGATAAAGGGACGCGTCCCATTTAAGCAAGGGGGCGTCCCCTATTTGAGTTGCCTCCAGAGGCGGCGCGGGCTGCCGCGCAAGAGGCGAGCGACGATCCGGTCCACGCGACGGCGCTGGACGGCGGTCAGGTCGGTGACGGCATCCGGGTCGTCGGGCAGCGAGTCTTCCTTGCGCACGATCGCGATCGCCTTGGCGCGCGCCTGGCGGCGGCGCACGTCGTCGAGCGTGCCCACCTTCGGCACGATCGCGAGCGCGACCGTGCAGCCCATCGCGCCCGCGACCTGGTCGAGGCTGTGCACGGTGATGCGCCGGCGCGCCTCCGCCCGCTCCCACTGCTGCACCGTCGCGCGCGAGACGCCGACGCGCGCGGCGATCTGCGACTGCGAGATCCCGAGCGCATCGCGGATCGTACGTATCCACCCGGAGCGCGGCAGGGCCTGCGGCTTCATGCGCGGGAACGCGCGCGTCTCGGCGCCGATCGCCTCGCGCTGGCGGCCGCGGCCGCGGGGCAGCTGCGCGTCCGGAACGGGCACTCTCGCGGCGCTTGCCGGCGCGGATTTCGGCGCCGGCTTCACCGGCGCCCTGGCGACCGGCCTAGTCGTCCTCGCCGGCTTCGCGGGCGCCTTGCGCGCGGCTTTCGCGGGCTTCTTCGGCTTCATGGACGGCCCCTGGCTGGATGCTTATATGCATCATACAGCATGGCAAGCGCATGAAATCAGTCGCACGGCCGGCCGCATGCCGTCCCCGCCCGGCCGCGGCCGCGTTCAGCGCAGCGTGATGACGAAGATGTCGACGCTTTTGCCGACCGTACGCGTGCAGAGGATGCGCCGGCCGTCGGCCGAGAAGCTCGGCTTGGTGTAGGAGCCCGTGCCGGCCTCGCCGCTGCCGAAGGTGACGCGCACGGGATTCGAACCGTCGGCATTCGCAACGTAGATGTCGAACGCGTCGAACACATCGCTCGCGCGGTTGGAGGCGTAGGCGATGCGCCCGCCATCCGGCGACCAGGCGGGCCAGCCGTCGAAGGATTGATGGCCGGTGACGTTTCGCATCTCGCCCGACTCGAGGTCCATCCGGAACACTTCGGAGTTGCGCCCCGACTCCGACTTGCCGCCGGTCGCCGTCACGCGCCGCCAGAGCAGATGCCGTCCGTCGGACGAGATCGCGGGATAGGTGTCCCAGTCCGGCAGGTCGGTGATGCGCCGGACGTCGCCGCCATCGAGCGTCATCGAATAGATCTCGTGGTTGTGCTCGCGATCCATGTAGCCGCGCGCGAAAGTCGCGGGGTCGCTCGATCGGTTGCTGTTGAAGTAGATCCGCAGACCGTCGGGACTCACCTTCGGGTGTCCGTCCGTTCCGGGGTGACGCGTGAGATTGACCGGCCCGGATCCGTCGGCGCGCATCCGGAAGATGTCCAGGTTCCCGTCCTGCTCCGAGGCCCAGACGACGAACTGCCCGTCGGGCGTGAAGACCGGCGTCGAGTCGGACACTTCGTTTCGGGTGAGCTGCACGACCCCGGTGCCGTCCGAGTTCATCACGAAGATGTCGGCGTCCGGGCCGTCGCGGGTGGACTCGAAGACGATCTTCGAGCCGTCCGCCGACCAGGCTGGATAGGTGTTCTCGAGGCCGGTCAGTTGCTCGGCTCCGACGGCTTCGACGTAGCCCTCGGCCGAGGCAATGGCAGGCAGGAAGAGGCAGGCGAACAGGGCGGGTTTCATGACCGCATCCTAGGCGCCCGCGGACCGGGCGGCCCCACGCCCGGGCGCGGCCCGGGGACGGCTGGTCGCAGCCTTCTGGCCTGGACCGCGCGGGCTGCCGCACGGGGAAAAGACGCTGCTAGTAGATGCATATAAGCATCATGCAGCAGGCGAACCGCATGACGGGAATGGGAAAGCTTCGCATTCCCGTAAGCGCGCCGGCTCCCCGGTCGCCTTTCCACCGCGAACCGCTCAGCCGGCCGCCTCCTTGTAGGCCCGAAGCACCGCGTTGATGCGGGTTTGATAGCCGGGTCCCTGCGCCTTGAACCAGTCGAGCACGTCGGCATCGAGGCGAAGCGAAATGGCCGCTTTCCGCGGGTTGGACGGCAGCCCCTGACGGGCAATCTGGCGCGCGATCGACTCTAGCGGCGCAGTCGGCGCATCGGGCGTTGGCGGGACATGGTCAGGGGCCGGCGGAGACTCCCCGGACCCCCTTGAGCGCGTGAACCTGGCAAAGAAGCCCTTGGCCATGGCGCTGTTATTCCTGCACGCCGAACTGTCGGTATTTACTATTGTATATACAAACCCGACCGAGATGCGACTGGCGTTTGACGAGGCAGGACCAACCACAAGATGGAGCCGACCATGAACCGCACGACCGGCCGGGCCGCCGCCCTGTTGGCCTGCCTGATTCCCCTCGCCGCCGCCGCGGGCCCGGTAGACGTGCAGGTCTACGACCGCACGGCCGGCCAGTACCTGCCCGTCTACTGGCACGACGGCGAGCGTCACATCGCCGGCGAGCCCGGCCACGAATACGAGATCCGCATCCGCAACGAGGGCCACCACCGGGTGCTCGCCGTCACCTCGGTGGACGGCGTCAACGTGATCACCGGCCGCACGGCGCACCCGCGCCAGAGCGGCTACGTGCTGGATCCTTTCAGCGACGTCGAGATCGACGGCTGGCGCAAGAGCATGGAGGAAGTCGCCGCGTTCTACTTCACCTCGCTGCCCGACTCCTATGCCGCCCGCACCGGCCGGCCGGACAACGTCGGTGTCATCGGCGTCGCGGTGTTCCGAGAGAAGCGGCCCTACCCCGTGCCCTACCAGCAAGCCATGCCCGCGACGGCGGCCGAGCCTGTCGACCCGCCGTCGTATCCGGAGCGCGCGGCCGGCAAGGCGGCTGCGCCTTCGGCCGGGGCCGGCGCCGTGACCGGGATGATGGACAGCCGCGAGCGCGAGGATCGCCTCGGCACCGGCCACGGCCAGCGGCGCGACTCGGGGGCCACCTACGTGGACTTCGAGCGCGCCAGCAATCGTCCCGACGAGGTGATCTCGATCTACTACGACTCGTACCGCAACCTCCTCGCCCGTGGCGTGATCCCGAAGCCCCGGCAGCGGTATGCGAAGCGCGTGCCGGAGGCCTTCCCGGGCGGTTTCGTGCCGGACCCGCAATAGGTAATAGGGGACGCATCCCATTTACCGGGATCTCCCGCTCCCGGAGGCATAATCGGCCTGCGCCGGATGGCAAATGCCCGCTCCGGCGCAGGCCATGACCACCGAACTGCTTTTCCGCGACGACGCCTACCTGAAGACCGCGACCGCCAGGGTCGTGGCAGCCGACAACGGTGTCGTCGTCCTCGATCGCACGATCTTCTATCCGTTGGGCGGCGGCCAGCCGGGCGATACGGGCTTCCTCACGCGCGCGAACGGCGAGCGCATCGCCATCTCGGATACGAGGAAAGGCGCCGACCCCGGCACCGTCGCGCACCTCCTCGCGCCGGGCGCCGCGGCGCCCGAGCCAGGCGAGCCACTCGCGCTCGAACTCGACTGGGACCGCCGCTACAAGCTCATGCGCCTGCACACCGCGC
>DATBLN010000033.1:0-3220 GCA_036555345.1 Steroidobacteraceae bacterium | reverse complement strand
TCGCGGCGCCCGGGCTGCTGCGCGGCCTGCGGCGCCTCGACGTGGTGTCGCTGACGATCAACTCGGTCGTCGGCGCCGGCGTATTCGCCCTGCCCGCGGGGCTCGCGGTGTCCTCGGGACGCTGGAGCCTCGCGGTCGTCTTCGCCGCGTTCGCGGTGGTCGCCGTCCTCGCGCTCTCGCTCGCCGAGGTCGCGAGCCGCTTCGACGTCACGGGCGGCCCGCAGTATTACGCCCAGCACGCCTTCGGCCCGGCCGCGGGCTTCACGGTCGGCTGGCTGTTCACCGTCTCGCGCTTCGCATCGCATGCGCTGATCGCACAGGTGATGCTCGACTATGCCGCCGCGCTCTGGCCGCCGCTCGAGGAGTACTGGCCTCGCACCGCCGCGTTCACGCTGCTGATGCTCGCATTGACGATCGTCAACCTGCGCGGCGTCCGGCAGGGCGCCTGGGCCGGCAACCTGCTCACCTTCGCGAAACTGCTGCCGCTCGTGGCGATCGCCCTCGCCGGGCTCTGGTTCGCCGGCTGGAACAACCTGCCGGTGGCCGGGCCGCGTGAACCCGGCGGCATCGCCCAAGGCCTGCAGTTCGCACTCTTCGCCTGCTTCGGTTTCGAGGTGAGCGCAATCGTCGCGGGGGAGATGCGCGACCCGCGCCGCGACCTCGCCATCGGCATCCTGGGCGGGCTCGGCGTCGCCTGCCTGCTGTACCTCCTCCTCATGCTCGCGAGCTTCGGTGTGCTCGCGGACACTGCCTCCCATGCGCGGCCGCTCGTGAACGTCGCGGAGCATTTCCTCGGGCCCGCGGGCGGCACGTGGATGGCGGTGGCGGCGGTCGTCTCCTGCGCGGGCGGGCTGTCCGTCTCGGTGCTGACGTCGCCGCGGAACATGTTCGCGCTCGCCGAGGCCGGCGACCTGCCGCGCGTGTTCGCCGCGGTGCATCCCGCCTGGCGCACGCCGCACGTTGCGATCATCGTCTTCGCCGTGCTGTCGTGGCTCGTGACGATCACGGGTACTTTCCGCTACCTGCTCGAGCTTTTCGTAATCTCGCGCATGCTCGCCTACGGCTCCACCAGCCTCGCGCTGATCGTGCTGCGCCGCCGCGAGGGTCCGGCGCCGGTGCCGGTGCCGGGCGGGCCGGTCATCGCCATCATTGCACTCGCGGCCTGTGCGGGGATCGTGACGACGGCCACGTGGACCTCCGTGCGCGACGTCGCGATCGTCATCGCGGCCGGGTTCGTGATCCGTGCGCTGGTGCGCCGGCGCCGGGCGGTGCGCGCGGCCTGGCCGGCGCTCAGTCCGGCCAGGCGCGATCCGCCAGCCGGCAGCTCCCGCCCGACTCCATGAGCACGCGGATGCGCTCGCGGGAGTCCTCGACGGATTTCATGAGCGGCGTGTCCGCCGCGAACGCGACGGCGCGCCCGAGCTGGCGGCGTGCCTCGTCGAAGCAGCCGGCATCCGCGAGCGTGAGCGCGAGGTTGTTGCGTGCGGCGGCGTCCTGCGGCGCGAGCTGGATGGCGCGCAGGAAGTGGTCGGCCGCGGACTCGAGCTGGACCGCCGCGTAGGCGACGTTGCCGCGCCCGAGCCAGAAATGCGGCTCCTCCGGCCAGCGCGCGATCGCCGTGTCGTAGGCGGTGGCGGCGGCTTCCAGCTGCCTGGCGGATTCCAGGCCGGCGGCCGCCTCGAGGTACCTCGCGGGCGTGGCATGCGCGGGGATGGCCTCGGGCGGCAGCACCGCGATCGCCCAGCGCCCGGCGCGATGCCAGCTGGCGGCGAAGCGCTGCCAGCGCATCTCGAGCCGCTGCTGGCGTCCCGAGCGCAGGATGGCGACGTTGCGGCCGGCGTCATAGCCGATGAGCACGGCGTAGTGCCAGACCGGCAGCAGGTCGCTGCCGAGGTTCTGCAGCAGGAGCACCGGCCGGCCCTCGCCGAGCTCCGCAACCAGCGCATCGCCGTTTTCCGGCAGCACGTAGGCGACGCGACCGTGCCGGCGCGCCGCACCGATCAGGTCCGCCTGCAGCGTGCCCCTGCGCCTCGGCAGGTAGGTCTGAGGCGCAAGCGTTGCGGGATCGACGGCCACGCCGCTCGCGCCGAGCGCGGTCGCGAGCGCGGCCGGACCGCACTGGTAGTCCTCCTGGGGATGGAAGGGAACCGACGCCAGTTCGACCGAGCGCGGCGCGGCGGCGGGGAGCCCCTCCGCCAGGCGCGGGGAGCCGGCGCAGCCGGCAAGCAGCGCCGCGAGCGCCGCCGCCGGCAGCGCGGCCTGCCTCATGCCTTCTTGAAGATGTCGATGACTCCCGTGAACTCGAGGATCATGAGCACCAGGAACACGACGCCGATCACGGCGAGCGCGTCGCCGCCCGCGGGCGCCCGCTCCAGCCCGTCGGCCAGCGCGGCGATCTCGGCATCCGTCAGCGCCGCCACCCGGCCGTCCACCTCGGCGGGATCGACGCCGAGCGCCATCATGCGGCCCCGCACGTCGTCGCGCGCGAGCGCCCCGCGGACCGCCGCCAGCGGATCGGCGGCCTGCGCCGCGGCAACCGCCTCGGCCGTGCCGACCATGCCGGCGGCAGCGGGCGTCTGCAGGCCGACCGAAACAAGGCTCACGCTCAGGAGCGCCACGCAGGCGCGGCGAAATCGTTCAACACGCATCGAACACCTCCGGTCGGGTGAGTCCGGCATCCAAAATAGCACGGCCGGCGCCCGTGGGCAGCGCCGGCCGCATGTGGGAGTCGCCGGATGGCGACGGAGGGGACTCAGAACCGGTACGCGAAGTCGATCTTGGCGGTCGTGCCGATCTTCTGCTCGAGCACGTCCACCCCGCCCTGCTGGATGACCGTGTCCTCCCTCAGCAGGTTCTGCAGGCGGAGCTTCAGGCTCAGCCGGTCGGTCGGGTGGAAGCTGTAGACGAGATCGAGCGAATTGAACGGCTGCTCGCGCGCGTCGTCCGCCCCGCCGCGGCCGGCGAAGAAGATGCGCTCGCTGTACATGTTGTAGGCGAGCGAGGCGCTGTGCATGCCGCCCGGCGAGTCGAAGCCGAGCTGGAAGTTCACCACCAGGTCCGAGTGCTGCGTCATCGGCCGCTTGTTGTTGGTCAGGTTGGGCGCCGCGTTGCCGATCGTGATCTCCGAGTCGCTGAATGTGACGTTGCCGGACACGAAGAACGCGTCGGTCCAGCCGCCGCCGCTCAGGAAGCCGAGGCCCTTCAGTCCCTCGACCTCGAG
>DATBLN010000017.1:0-4964 GCA_036555345.1 Steroidobacteraceae bacterium | reverse complement strand
TCGAGGAAGGGATTCTCCATCGGCTGCTCGAACACGGTGCCGGCACCGACGGCGGTCGCGAGCTTGCGCGCAAGGCTCGTCTTGCCGACGCCGATCAGGCCCTCGACCACGACCAGCCGGTGCGGCCAGCCTTCCTTCTTCGCTTCTGTCACCGGATCCCCGCGGAGAGCGCCTCGAGGCCTTCGCCCGGAACCATCTGCCTGAGCGTCCGCACGCGGCCGTGTCCCGGCACCCAGGCATCCGCGGCGATTTCTTCCAGAGGATACAGCACGAAATTGCGCTGGTGCAGGCCCGGGTGCGGAAGCGTCAGTCCCGGCTCGTCGCGCGTCTCGTCCCCGGCCAGCAGCAGGTCGAGGTCGATGATGCGCGGGCCCCAGCGCGCGGCGGGCGGCACGCGCCCCATGCGCCGCTCGATCCCGGCGAGCGCGTCGAGCAGCGCGCGGGCATCCAGCGTCGTCAGGAGCCCGGCCGCGGCGTTGACGAAGTCGGGCTGGTTCTGCGGCCCCATGGGCCTCGTCCGCCACAGCCGCGACCGCAGCACGAGCCGGGCGCCGGGGATGTCTGCGAGTGCGGCGAATGCGCGTTCCACCTGTCGCGCGGGATCGTCAAGATTGCTGCCGAGGGCCACGTAGGCCGGTCGCCAGTTCACGCCGGCTCAGCCCTCGGTAGTCGGGGCGCGATGGCGGCGGCCGCCGCGACGCCTGCGTCGGCGACCCGGACCGCCCTCGCGCGGCGCGCCTTCGCCGGACTGCGCGCCGGCGCGCTGCGACTGCTCCGCGGGCGGCAGCGCCTGCAGCTCCGTCCACCATTGCGCGATCGCCGGGTCTTCGCCGCCCGCCTCCGCCCGCAGCAGCAGGAAGTCGTAGGCGGCGCGGAAGCGCGGATGCTGCAGGAAAGCGACCGCGCGCCGGCCCTCGCGCCGGTGGAATCGCGGCTGCAGCGCCAGCAGCTCGCGCATCGGGATCGAAAAGCGCTTCGGGATGCCGATGCGGCGGTTCTGCGCCGCGACGACCTCGTCCACGGCATCCGCGATCGCCTGGCCGGGATGCGTGCCCGACTCGAAGCGCTTCTGGGCGGCCGCCGTCACGGGGCCGAACAGCAGCACGGCGAACAGGAACATCGGCGTCACGGAGCGGCCGTCGGCGACGCGCCGGTCGGTGTTCGCGAGGCCGGCCTGGATCAGGCGCATGGCCGTGCCGTCCTTCTCCGCGGCCAGCCAGGCCGCGGTCGCCGGGAACAGGTGCTCGAGCAGCCCGTGCTCGCTGAGCAGCGCGAAGGCGCGCTGCCCGAAGCCGGCGAGGAAGAGCTTCTGGAACTCGTCGAGCAGCCGCGCCGGGGGAATGCCGTCGAGCAGCCCGGCGAGACGGCCGAGCGGCTCCTGCGTGCCCGGGTGCAGCGAGAAGCCGAGCTTGGCCTGGAAGCGCACGGCCCGCAGCATGCGCACCGGGTCCTCGCGATAGCGCGTCTCGGGATCGCCGATCAGGCGCAGCGTGCGCGCACGCACGTCCTCCACGCCGCCGACGTAGTCCCAGATCGAGAAGTCCTCGATGCTGTAGTAGAGCGCGTTGCAGGTGAAGTCGCGCCGCCACACGTCCTGGTCGATGCTGCCGTAGACGTTGTCGCGCAGGAGCCGCCCGCGCTCGTCGTGCGCGCGGTCGAAACCGTCCGGATCGTCGGGGTCGGCGACGTTGCCGTTGACGTCGCCCTGCTCGTCGAGCGGCGGCCCGTCTTCCGGGGCCTCCTCGTCCGTGACGCCATCGAGGTCGGGCTCCGGCGCCATCGGCGCGCCCGCCGCGCGGAAGGTCGCGACCTCGATGATCTGCTGGCCGAAGCGGATGTGCGCGAGGCGGAAGCGCCGCCCGATCAGGCGGCAGTTGCGGAACAGGCGGCGGATCTCCTCGGGCCGCGCGTCGGTCGCGACGTCGAAGTCCTTGGGCTCGATGCCGATCAGCAGATCGCGCACGCAGCCGCCGACCAGGAAGGCCTGGTAGCCGCCGTCCTTCAGCCGATAGAGCACCTTGAGCGCGCTGCCCGCGATCATCGAGCGCGAAATGGGATGGTCCGCGCGTGCGACGATCACCGGGGCGCTGGCCCGGTCATTGGGCTCGTTCAAGGAATCGGGTCCGCTTGAGGTCGAATGGTGGGCCCGTATAATACCAGCCCCTTCTTCCGGGCCCGAACCGGATGCAGCAACGCCTCGCTCCCATCGTCTAGAGGCCTAGGACACAGCCCTCTCAAGGCTGGTACGAGGGTTCGAATCCCTCTGGGAGCGCCAATCCACGCGCGGCGTATGATGAGCGCACGTTCCCGCGGCCCGTTGGCGGAATCATGCCGAGCCTCGATTTCGCGTCAGCCATGAAGGATCCCGGCCGTGCCTTCGGTTCGCCCGAGGCGCTGGAGGCGTCGCGGGACTTCGGCGACCAGCAGAAGCACGAGATCCTGCTGCAGTGGAAGGACCAGCTGCAGCAGCTGATGGTGGCGACCGAGGAGAACATGCCGGGGCCGGAGACGGGTTCCGGCGCGAATGCTGACTGCCTGCGGCGCATCGTCGATGCGCTCTCCCGGCTCGGCGCGGCGCGGGGAGGCCAGACCATCGCATGACGGCGCGGATCGCGATGTGGTCCGGCCCGCGCAACATCTCGACCGCGATGATGCGCTCCTTCGGCAGCCGGCCCGACACCTTCGTCAGCGACGAGCCGCTCTACGCGCACTACCTCAAGGTCACGGGCATCGAGCATCCCGGACGCGTCGAGGTGCTGGCGCGCCATGAGACTGACTGGCGCAAGATCGTTGCGCACATCACCGGCCCGGTCCCGGAGGGCCGCGCGATCTGGTACCAGAAGCACATGGCGCACCACCTGCTGCCGGACATGGAGCGCGACTGGCTGGATGGGCTCAGGCACGCCTTCCTGATCCGCGAGCCGGACCAGATGATCGCCTCGCTCGTGAAGACCTGGCCCGGCGCCCAGCTCGCCGACACCGGCCTGCCGCAGCAGTGCGAGATCTTCGACCGGGTTTCGGACCGGCTCGGGCGCGCGCCGCCCGTGGTGCTCGCGAGCGACGTGCTGAAGGACCCGCGCGGGATCCTGGCCAGGCTCTGCGAGGCGCTCGACATCCCGTTCCTGGAGCAGATGCTCTCCTGGGCCCCTGGCCCGCGGCCGACCGACGGCGTCTGGGCGGCGCACTGGTACGCGGCGGTCGAGGCCTCCACCGGCTTCGAGCCGTGGCGACCGAAGAAGGTGGAGCTGCCGAAGGCATTGCGTCCCCTGCTCGACGCCTGCCGGCCGTGGTACGAGAAGCTGTACGCTCTGCGACTCGGCGACTGAGGACCGCGATGCTCCAGCAGTTCGACGAACGCAACCGCAACCTGATCGTGAACGTCAACGGCCTGCTCGTGCACCGCGACGAGGCGCGCGTGAGCCCGTTCGACTCCGCGGTGCAGGGCGGTGATGCCGTCTGGGAAGGACTGCGCCTCTATCACGGCCGCATCTTCGCGCTCGAGGCCCACCTCGCGCGGCTGCGCGCTTCCGCGCTCGCGCTGGCGTTCGAGAAGATCCCTTCCGACGAGGCGCTCATCCGCGAGATCCGCCGCACGCTCGAGGCGAACCGCATGAAGGACGGCGTACATCTCCGGCTTACGCTGACGCGCGGCATCAAGATCACGTCGGGCATGGACCCGCGCCTCAACCAGGCCGGGCCGACGCTGATCGTGCTCGCCGAGCACAAGCCGCCGGTGTACTCGAAGCAGGGCCTCACGCTCGTGACGAGCACGATGCGCCGCCCCGCGCCCGACGTGCTCGACCCGAGGATCCACCACGCGAACCTGCTCAACTCGATCCTCGCCAAGATCCAGGCGAATGCCGCGGGCGCGGATGACGCGATCATGCTCGATGCGCGCGGCTTCATCGCCGAGACGAACGCGACACACCTCTTCATGGTCGAGGGAGGCGTCGTGCGCACGCCTACGGTCGCCGCCTGCCCGGAGGGCATCACGCGCGCGACCGTGCTCGGGCTCTGCCGCCAGCACGGCATCCCGCACGAGGTCCGCGACCTCGCGCTCGCGGAGCTCTACCGCGCCGACGAAGCCTTCTGCAGCGGCACCATGGGTGAACTCGCCGGCGTCGTGCGCGTGGACGGGCGGGCGATCGGCAGCGGCGCCGTCGGCCCCATGACGCAGCGCCTCTCCGCGCTTTACGCCGAGCGCACCGCCACGGGCGGCACGCAGGTGGTGGATTGAGTTCGCGCGCGCCCGCGCTTGCGCTCGCGCTCGCCGCCGCGGCGGCCGCGGCGGGCTGCGCCACTCAGCCGCGCGAAGCGGCGCCACCCGCCGCAAGCCGCTGCGCCCCCGCCCGGCCCTTCGCGGAGGGCGGCGAGCGCGCGACGCTCTGGGTGCGCCAGTCGGTCGAGTTCCGCGCGGCGAGCGAGATCATCTACCGCGCCGCGCAGGCAGCGCTCGCCGCGAACCTGGCCGATCCTGCCGTCAGCGCCGAGACCACGCAGACCGAAGGATACGCAGATCTGCCGCCCGCGGTCGTGATGGACATTGACGACACGGTGCTCGACAACTCCGCGCCGCAGGCGCGCATGATCCTGGCGGGCACCTGCCCGCCGGAATTCGAGGCACTGTGGGACGCGTGGGTGGCGGAGCGCGCCGCACCCGCGGTGCCGGGGGCCGCTGGATTCATCCGGGCTGCCCGTGCGATGAGGGATCCCGCGGACCGGCCCGTCCGCGTGTTCCTGATCACCAACCGCGAGTGCCTGCGGCGCGCCGGCAGCGACGACCCCTGCCCGCAGCAGGCGGACACGCTCGCCAACCTGCGCGCGCTCGGCCTCGACGCGCCGACGCTCGAAGAGGACCTCATGCTGAAGGGCGAGCGCGCGGACTGGCCCAGTGAGAAGGAACCGCGGCGGCGCGAGGTCGCGCGCGGCCATCGCATCGTGCTGAACGTCGGCGATGATTTCGG
>DATBLN010000062.1:0-7424 GCA_036555345.1 Steroidobacteraceae bacterium | reverse complement strand
GCGTTTGTTGTTGTATCCCATGACCGAGTCGTTGAAGGCCTGGCGCGCGAAGGCGACCTTGTTCTCGGTCGTGGTCAGCTCCTCGGAAAGCTGCATCATGTTGCGGTTCGCCTTCAGGTCCGGGTAGGCCTCGGCCAGCGCGAACAGCCGGCCGAGCGCTCCGGTGAGCGCGTTCTCGGTGGTGGCCAGGTTCTGCACCGCGGCGGCGTCGCCGGGGTTGGCGGCGGCGGCCTTCAGGCCGCTGACGGCGGCATTGCGCGCCTGGATGACGGCCTCGAGCGTGTTGCGCTCGTGCGCGAGGTAGCCCTTGACCGTCTCGACCAGGTTCGGGATCAGGTCGTGGCGGCGCGTGAGCTGCACGTCGATCTGCGCGAAGGCGTTCTTGTAGGCGTTGCGCGCGGTGACGAGGCCGTTGTAGATCCCGACCACGAAAAGGACGAGCAGGACGATGATGCCCAGAATGATCCAACCCATGGTTTTCCCCTTGGTGCCGGGTCGTACATTTCGTACATGTTCATCTTACCCGGGTTGGCCGGCAGGTTGCAGATTTCGCGGGGAATACAGGTGATATGGACGCTACCTGCCGCTGCTTGACCGTCTAGCCTCCGCAGTTGCCAACCGTTCTATCAGGTGTCGCATGGCCCGACCCCTCCGCCTGCACGTGCCGGGCGGCTTCTATCACGTGACACTGCGCGGCAACCACCGCCAACCGATCTTCTTCTCGGGTGGAGACCGCACGCTATTGAACCAGTTTGTGCAGGGAGCACTCGAGGACTGCCGCGCCCAGCTCCATGCCTATTGCTGGATGACCAATCACATACACATGTTGATACAAGTCGCCGAAATGCCGCTCGGCGCCATCATGTTGAGGATCGCGAGCTCCTACGCCCGGACGGTCCAACAGCACATGGAGACAACCGGACATCTCTTCGAGCGCCGCTATCACGCCCTGCTGGTCGATGCCGACGCATATCTGCTGACCCTGCTGCGGTACATCCACTTCAATCCTGTGCGGGCAGGCCTCACGAGCAGCCCTGCTGCTTATCCGTGGTCGAGTCATGCCGTCTACCTGGGTACGCGCAACCAGGAATGGGTTACAACGGATTTCGCACTCCGCCTCTTCGGTCCCGACCGCGAAGTCGCCCGATCGCGGTATCGTGAGTTCACGCGGCTGCCCGGAGAGGATCGCTGGGGAACCGGCTCCCTCAGGCCAAGTGAGCAGGATTGCCATGTGCTGGGAGGCGACGAGTTCGTTGCTCGCGTTAGGCAGCGCTCACGCGGTGTTGTAAGGCATCGCAGCTTGGAGTCCGTCATCGACGAGTGTAGCCGGCGATTCGGGCTGTCGAGGGCGGTGCTGGCCTCCGCGTGCAGGAACCGGCGACTATCGGAGGCAAGGGTATGGCTCGCTCGCGAGGCTGTGGAATCCGGTACCACGACCATCAGTGCCATCGCAAGAGAGCTGGGGCGCGGCGAGGCAGCGATTCGTCGCCTGTTACAGCGTCACGCTCAGATTGACGAAGATGAACATGTACGAAATGTACGACCCGGCACCATCTAGAGCCGCGCGCGCAGCCAGGCGGCGACGTCCCGGATCTCCGGCAGGCAGACCTGGTGCTGCATCGGATACTCGTGCCACTCGACGGCGTAGCCGAGCTCGCGCAGCCAGCCCCGCGCCAATGCGCCGAGCTGGACCGGCAGCACCGGGTCGTAGAGCCCGTGGCACATCAATATGGGCGTCGCGCGGTTCGCGTCCGCGAGCTCGCCGGCGAGCGCCGCCTGCAGCGGCAGGTAGGTCGAGAGGCCGATGATGCCCGCGAGCGGCTCGGCATGCCGCAGGCCCGCGTGCAGCGCGATCGCCCCGCCCTGCGAGAATCCGGCGAGCACGATGCGATCCGATGCGATGCCCGCCGCGCGCTCGGCGGCGACGTAGCGCCCGGCGAGCGCCACCGATTCCCGGATGCCCTCCTCGTCCGCGCGGCCCTCCGCGGTCAGCGTCCGGATGTCGTACCAGGCGCGCATGCGCATGCCCATGTTGAGCGTGACCGGGCGCACCGGCGCGTGCGGGAAGATGAAGCGGATCGCCGGCGTCGCCGGCAGCCCGAGCTCGGGGACGATGGGGACGAAGTCGTGGCCGTCGGCGCCGAGGCCATGCAGCCAGATCACGCTGGCCGTCGCTTCCCCGGCGGGCGCCAGGACGACGGCGTCCGCGGATTCCTCGAGCCGGTGGGTCATCAGCAGTTCTCGTATTTCCAGTTGAGCGCCTTGCCCTCGGCCAGCCATTCGATCGCGGTGGCCAGGCGGCGCCTGCGCGTTTCCGGCTGTTTCGCGCCGGTGATCCATTCGACGTACTCGCGCTTCTTCGACGGCGGGAAGGCGTCGTAGGTCGCCCTCGCCTTCGCGCTGCCGCGGAATGCCGCCGCGAGGTCGGCGGGCACCCTCGGCGGCGGCCGCTTCGGCTTCGCCGCCCTCGGCGCCTTCACGCCCTTCTCGTTCAGCGCGACCGCCGCCTTCGCGTAGCGGATGAGCACGGCCTGCGCCGGCAGCTCGCTCACCGAGCGGAACTTGCGCCCGCCCATGCTCGAGTCGCCGGCCCTGGGGAAGAGCCCTGCGGGATCATCCATCAGCCTCTGCTTCCAGAAGCCGAAGCTGGCGTGCTGCTTGAACGCCGCCATGGACGCGACCACGCCCATGTGTTCGAAGTGCGGCACGCCCCACTTGATCGTCTCCTCGATCTCCGGGCAGGCCTGGTGCATGGCCGCGCGCACGCGCGCGAGGATCGGACGCGCGAATTCGCCCGATTTCGCGATGTAGGCGTCGACCCGCGGGTTCTTCATGGCCCGGAATTCTAGCGCCTCAGCCGATGCGAAATCCCGGCAGCGTGCGCAGCACCGGCCAGAGGCCGAATGCGAGCGCGGCGAGCGTCACCGCCGCGATCACGACCGGGTCCGCGGGGATCGGGACGCCGGCGGCCGCGCGCCCGATTTCCGGCGCGAACCGCCAGACGAGCGCCGCCGCGGCGATGCCGATGCCGGCAATGGAGATGCCGTTCGCCCAGGCCTCGCGCCGCAAGCGGCGGCGCACCGCCTCGCGCCGCTCCTCGAACTGCGCCCGCAGGTCCGCGCTCACGGGCGCGGCCGCCGCGATGCGCGCCCGCACGCGCGCCTCGAATCCCGCGCGCGCATCGAGCCCGTGCATCGCCCGGCGCAGCCTCGCATCGAGCGCGGCCATGCCGGCGTCTTCGCTGCTCATGCGACCTCCTTGCCCGGAACGCCGAGCGCCGCGGCGAGTCGCGCACGCGCCCGGTGCAGGTGCGTCTTCACCGTGTTGACCGGCACGCCCATCATCTCCGCGACTTCATCCACGGGACGCTCGTCCTGGTAATAAAGAATGACCGCCTGGCGCTGATTGTCGGGCAGGGCCTCGACCTGGCGCCAGAGCGCGGCGTCCTGCTCCACATCCGGTTGCGCGGCGATGCCTTCGACCTCCTGCTGCACGGCCGGGTCCGACAACGACACCGAACGCCGCCGCCGGCGCAGCGCCGAGATCGCGGCATTGCGCGTGATCGCGTAGATCCAGGTCGAGAGCCTGGCGCGTCCGTCGTACCTCGGCAGCGCCTGCCAGAGCTTCACGAACACCTCCTGGGCCAGGTCCTCGGCGGCGCCGCGGTCCCGCAGGATGGCGTACGCGAGGCCGAACACGCGCCGGCGATAGCCGGGCACCAGCCGTTCAAAGGCTTCTTCCGCCCGCCCGGCCCGGATCAGGGTCGTGATCGCGTCGTCGGCCGGCATTCGGGTCGGACCATCTCCACGGTTGATACGCAGCGGCGGCGCGCCGGGTTTCAGGCGATTTTAGCCCCTGGCAGTGAAACCGCCCCGGCCCCCGCCGCGTATCAACGGGCATGAACGGGTCGCAACCCTCCCTCGGGCCGGACGGCAGCATGATGCAGGCCATCGCCGCCTGCATCGCGGGCTGGCTGGCCGCGGGCGCGGCGAGGGCCGACCTGGATTTCGTCCGCCAGGCACTGGGAATACTGTTCAACTTCTGAGAATCCGGAGACCATGCAGATGGACCATCAAGTTGTCGCCGTGCTCATCCCGATCGTCGGGATCGTTTTCGGCATCGGCATCGCGGCGGTGTCGATCATCGCGGCGCACCAGCGCAAGATGCAGCGCTACGAACTGCGCCACAAGGAGCGCCTCGCGGCGATGGAGAAGGGACTCGAGCTGCCGCCCGAGCTCGCCGAGCCCGCCGACGAGGTGCGGAAGTCGAATGGCCTGCGCAGCGGCATGATCGGCCTCGGCGTGGGCGTCGTGCTCTACTTCGCGCTGCGCGAAGTCGCCGGCAGCGACGTCGCGCTGTTCGGCCTGATCCCGGCCGCGGTCGGCGCCGCCCAGCTCATCTATTACTTCATCGAGGGCCGCAAGGCCTGAGGCCGGCGGGCCGGAGCCACGTCGCCCCGGTCAGGCCGGTACCGCCAGGCGCACGCGCGTCCCGCGCGGCGAGCGTGGCTCGAGGGTCAGCGTGCTGCCCGCCCCGAAAAACAGCCGCAGCCGTTCCGCGACGTTGGCGAGCCCATGCCCCGGGTGCAGCTGGAATCCCCCGTCGGCCGGGCCACGGCCATCGTCCTCGACCTCGATCAGCAGCTTGCGCCCCTCGCGCCAGGCGCGGATCTCCACGGCCAGCCCCGCCACGGGCTGCATGCCGTGGCGGATCGCATTCTCGATCAGCGGCTGGACGACCATGGCCGGGAAGCGCAGTCCACGCAGCGACTCCGGGACCGCCAGCCGGTAGCGGAACTGCCGGTCGAAGCGCAGCTCGCACAGCTTCAGGTAGCGATCCAGGAATTCGATTTCGTCGCCGAGCGTCATGTCCGCGTTGCGGCCGTTGCGCAGCGCCGCCTGCAGCAATTCACCGATGCGCCCGATCGCCTCGAATGCGCGCGTGCGTTCGCCCGTCTGCACGAGGCCCGCGACCGCATTCAGGCTGTTCAGGAGGAAATGCGGATTGATCTGCGCCTGCAGGGCCTCCAGTCGGGCCTCGGCGAGCTGCGCCTCGAGCCGCGCACCGCGAAGTTCGGCCTGTGCCACCTCCCACAGCGCCTGTTCCCGCAGCCGCATTCCGCGCACGACCGCGAACGCGGCGAGCGCGAGTGCGAGGATGCTCAGGTTCATCGCGTGGAACGCCGGCCCCGCCGGTGGCTGCAGATAGATGTCGTAGAGCTGCTCCAGCCCGAGCGGCAGCTCGCGCCGGATCGAGTAGCTCAGGTAGGACATGACGGTCGACCCGGCAAGCGCCGCCAGACTCCAGGCCGCCAGCGCCAGCAGCCAGAGCGGACGCCGGCGCCCGGCGATCGACATGTGCAGCGCGCGGTACAGGGGCGGGCTCGCCAGCACCCAGACGAAGTAGTGCGGGATCATCGCCATCAGCGCCGACACCAGCGAGGCGTCACGCCCCGACGCCCGGTAATTGACGAACAGGCCGAATCCGACCGAAAAGGCGACCGCCAGCCAGCTCCCGGCGAGCGGCCACCAGCGCGAAGGGTCGTCTCCGATCAGGCGATCGACCGTGGCGGACTTCTCCCGCGCAACCGGCGGTCCGCGCGCCATTTCCGCTTCATCCGGTGCGCGGGCGCGCTCGAGGTCGCGGATCGCTGCGCGGGTCATGGCGTCAATCACCCCTGGCCGAAATTCCGCTCAGCAGCTTTTCGAGGACATCGCGGCGCGCACGGCCCATCGGCAGCGCCTGGCCATTCTGCAGGTGGACGGTGTAACGCCCGTCGCCGCTCGAGCGCACCTCCCGCACATGCGCCGCATTCACGATCGCGGAACGGTGGATGCGGAAGAATCGCCTCGGGTCCAGCTCGGTCTCGAGCGATGCCAGCGTGCGCGACAGGAGGTACTCGGCGGCCTTCGCATGCACCCGGCTGTACTGGCTCGCGCCCTGGATCCACGTGATCTCGGCGGTATCCACGGACAACAGCCGGCGGCGCACGCGGATCGTGAGGTGTGCCGGGTACCGGGGGGCCGGCGCGGGATCCTCGCCATGCGCGCCATTCAGTATCCTCGCCGCGCCGGCGATGCTCATCGCCAGCCCCGCGACGCGGCGCTCGACAATGCGCTGCCGCGCGCGCAGCAGGCTGCCGGCGAAACGCGCGCGCTGCACCGGCTTGACGAGGTAATCCACGGCCTGCAGCTCGAACGCCGGCAGCGCGAATTCCGGGTGTGCGGTCACGAAGATCACGTAGGGCAGCGGACCGCGGACATTGCGAAGCACCTCGATGCCGCTGCCGCCCGGGATTTCGATGTCCATGAACACGAGGTCGGGCTGTCGCTCGGCGATCTGCTGCTCGGCCTCCGGAGCGGATCGCGCTTCGCCGACGATCTCGACGCCTTCTTCATGCGCCAGCAGCGTGCGCAGTACCCGACGGCCGAGTTCCTCGTCGTCGACGATCAGCACCCGCAGCCGGTTGCCCGCCTCGTCCGCCATGCCCTGCCCATATGCCATGGCCGTTGTCCTTGTACAACATCAGATGCGACGACGCGCCGAAACGTTCACCAAATCTTGTGAACGGCCGGAAAGCTTTGCCAACTGACGGTTTTTGCAGGGTATCCCGTCGTATTGTTCCCTCACGCAACAAGGCCAGTGTGGCCGGCCATTGTTGCCACTTAGCAACACTGGAGACCAATCACATGTCCAATCTGACCATTACACGCGCCGTGCGTGCCGCGCTGTTCTCAGCGGGTGCGCTCGGCGCGGGTCTGTACGGCGCGGCGAGCGCAGCCCAGGACCTGGGCGAGATCGTCGTGACCGGTTCGCGTATCGTCCGGCAGGACTACGAGGCGGCGAGCCCCGTGGTGAGCGTGTCGGCCGAGACCTTCAAGCAGTCCGGCGTGGTGAACTCGGAGACGCTGCTCAACACCATGCCGCAGATCGTGCCGTCGTTCTCGCGCGGCAGCAACAACCCGGGCAACGGCCAGGCCTACATCGACCTGCGCGGCCTCGGCGCCACGCGCAACCTGGTGCTGATGGACGGCAAGCGCCTGATGCCGGGTGACGAGAATGCCCGCATCGACATCAACACGATCCCGACCGCGATGATCGAGCGGGTCGAGGTGCTGTCGGGCGGCGCATCGGCCGTGTACGGCTCGGACGCCATCTCGGGCGCCACCAACTTCATCATGAAGAAGGACTTCACCGGCTTCGAGGTGGAAGGCCAGTACGGCATGTCCGAGGAGCAGGACACCGACGAGATGGCGCTCTCCATCACGATGGGCGCCGACCTCGCGGAAGGCCGCGGCAACGTGGTGGTGTTCGGCGCGGTGAACGACCGCGAGCGCCTGAGCAAGGGCGACCGCGCGTTCTCGGCACAGGCGGTGTCGGGCACGTCGTTCTTCCCGTCCGGCCACCTGCAGGCGCCGACCAAC
>DATBLN010000182.1:0-2350 GCA_036555345.1 Steroidobacteraceae bacterium | reverse complement strand
GGCCGCTGCCCGGGGCCACGACCTCGATCGGCGTCAGGCGCGCGATCGCGCGGCCGTCGCGCGCCGACAGGTCGGCCTGCGTGAAGTACCAGGTGTCGCAGCCGCGGCGGGCGGCGGCCGCGAGCATCGCGACGGTCGAGTCCTTGGCCGGCTTGATCGCATCGAGCGGGTCCATGAGCACGGCGAGGCTCGGGCGGGCGGTCATCAGGCGGTCTCCGGCCGATTGGCGGGAATGTGACGCGGATACTGCACGTCAGGGGGGCTTGTCATAGTACACCTGTCATTGGTTCCGACCGCCTCGCGGGCCGGCGTTCCGGCGTGGCAGGGGGTGGACCGATATGTTAAAAGGAGGCCGCTCCGGCGTCGAAACCGAGGGCGCCTCCTGCGGCATCGAAAGCGCCCGGCCGGAGCAGCGCCGGGGCCGGAGGTACCCGATGGAGAATGCAGCGGCTGTCAGCGAGGGGCACCGCCTGAACGGGCTCAAGGTGCTCGTCATCGACGACAGCAAGACCATTCGCCGGACGGCGGAGTCGCTGCTGGCCAAGGAGGGCTGCGAGGTCTTCACGGCGGTGGACGGCTTCGACGCGCTGTCGAAGATCGCCGACCACCAGCCCGACATCGTGTTCGTGGACATCATGATGCCGCGGCTCGACGGCTACCAGACCTGTTCGCTGATCAAGCACAACAAGGTGTTCCGCTCCATCCCGGTGATCATGCTGTCCTCGAAGGACGGCCTGTTCGACCGCGCGCGCGGGCGGATCGTCGGCTCCGAGCATTACCTGACCAAGCCCTTCACGCGCGACGAGCTGCTGTCGGCGATCGAACGGCACGTCAGCCGGGAATGAACGGGCGGATGGAGGCAGGGCCATGGCGCTCATCCTGATCGTGGACGACTCGCCGACCGAGGTGTTCCAGATGCGGCGCATGCTGGAGAACCACGGCTTCGACACCGAGTCCGCGGCCGACGGCGCCGAGGGCATCCGCAAGGCGCGCGAGATCCGGCCGGACCTGATCCTGATGGACATCGTGATGCCGGGCGTGGACGGCTTCCGCGCGACCCGCACGCTCGCCAACGACCCGGCGACGCGCGCGATACCGGTGATCATGGTGTCGAGCAAGAGCCAGGAGACCGACCGCATCTGGGGCATGCGCCAGGGCGCGGTGGACTACCTGGTCAAGCCGGTGAACCCGGCGCAACTCGTGGAGAAGGCGCAGGCTGCGCTCCTCGCGGGCTGACCGGATGCAGCCTGAGCCGACCCTGAGGGCCCTGCGCGACCGGCCGTTCGAGCTGTTGCTGGCGCTGGAACGGCGGGCGCGCGACGCCGCGGCCGGGGCGCGCGACGGCGCGGCGGCGCAGGAGTGGATCGGGGTGGCGTTCCGCATGGGCGGCGAGACCTTCCTGGTGCAACGCGACGAGGCGCGGGAGGTGATGGGAATCCCGGCGCCGATCACGCGGGTCCCGGGCGCGCGCGGCTGGATCATGGGCCTCGCCAACGTGCGCGGCCAGCTGCTGCCGGTGATCGACCTGAAGCAGTACTTCGGCAGCGGCGAGACGATGCCCGGCCGCAACACGCGAGTGATCGTCGTCAATCACCGCGAGATCCCGGCCGGCCTGGTGGTGGACGAGGTGCTGGGATTCCGCCGCTTCGCGGAGCGCGAGTTCAACGCCGAGTCGCCGCCGACGCTGATCCGGTGCGAACATTACCTCGCCGGGTCGTTCCGGCGCGGCAGCGAGGCCTGGCCGGTGCTGTCGCTGCGGTCGCTGGTCGAGAGCCCGGCGTTCCTGCAGGGATCGGCCTGAACCGCCGACGGGTGAAGGGGCAACAAGATGGTCAACCTGCCTGAAAGGCATGCGGCGGCGAAGTGGATGCCGGTGATGCTCATCGCCGGGCTCACGGCCGCGCTCGCCGCGGCGATCCTGCTCCTGCTCGCCGGCCGCGCGCAGCAGCACGAGAGCGGATACCGCGCGCACCTGTCGCGGCTCACCGTGCTGGCGGGCGCCATGCCGGCGCAGGCGGCCGACGCCGGCCGCGGCGACGAGGCCGGCTTCGAGAAGCTCGCCGCGTCGCGCGCCGAGCTCGAGCGCGTGCTCGACGAGATCGAATCCGGGCGCGGCGCCTTCGACGCGCTCTCCTCGCCGTCGGCGCAGAGGCTCGGCGGCGAGACCGGCTGGACGGCGGTGCTCGAGACCTCCGCCCAGGTGCTCGCGGCCCGCACCGCGGGCGGCGAGCTCCCGTCCTGGGCGGAGGAGTCGCGCGCCGCGCTCGGGCGCGTGCTCGCCGCGACCGGGGATGCCGTGTCCGCGCCGGGCGGCGCGGCGGCGCTGCGCGCGCTGCCGCGCTTCGAAACC
>DATBLN010000150.1:0-4813 GCA_036555345.1 Steroidobacteraceae bacterium | reverse complement strand
CTGATCCGCGCCTCGCTCGCCAACCGGGCGCTGGTGCTGATGCTCGCGGGCCTGCTCACGGCCGCGGGCTTCTGGGCGCTCGCGCGCATGCCGGTGGACGCCATCCCCGACCTATCGGACGTGCAGGTGATCGTGCGCACGCCCTGGCCCGGCCAGTCGCCGCGCATCATCGAGGACCAGGTGACCTATCCGCTGGCCACCGCGTTCCTGTCGGTGCCGGGCGCGGCCACCGTGCGCGGCTATTCCTTCTTCGGCGACTCCTTCGTGTACGTGCTGTTCGAGGATGGCACCGATCTCTACTGGGCGCGCTCGCGCGTGCTCGAGTACCTGTCGCAGGTCGCGCCCAGGCTGCCCGCCGGCGTGCGGCCCGCGCTCGGGCCGGACGCGACCGGCGTCGGATGGATCTACCAGTACGCGCTCGCGGACGAGAGCGGCCGCCACGACCTCTCGCAGTTGCGCTCGATCCAGGACTGGTTCCTGAAGCCGGAGCTGCAGTCGGTGGAGGGCGTGGCCGAGGTCGCAAGCGTCGGCGGCATGGTGCGCCAGTACCAGGTGGTCGCGGATCCGGCCCGCCTGCGCGCCTACGGGCTGACGCTCGACGAGCTGCGCGGGGCCATCGAGCGCGGCAACCAGGAGTCCGGCGGCTCGGTCGTCGAGCTCGCCGAGACCGAGTTCATGGTGCGCGCCAGCGGCTACATCGGCAGCGTCGCCGACCTGAAGGCCATTCCACTGCGCTCCGCGGGGACGGTGCCGGTCACGATCGGCGACGTCGCGGACGTGCGCCTCGGGCCCGAAATGCGCCGCGGCATCGCCGAGCTCGACGGCGAGGGCGAGGTGGCGGGCGGCATCGTCGTGATGAGGAGCGGCGAGAACGCGAGCGCGACCATCGACGCGGTGCGCGCGCGCCTCGACGAGCTTCGCGTCAGCCTGCCGGAGGGCGTCGAGATCGTCGAGACCTACGACCGCTCGGCGCTGATCGGGCGCGCCGTGGACAACCTGCGGCAGAAGCTGGCCGAAGAGCTCATCGTCGTGATCCTGGTCTGCGCGGTCTTCCTGTTCCACTTCCGCTCGAGCCTGATCGTGGTCGTGTCACTGCCGCTCGGCATCCTCGCCGCTTTCGTCATCATGCGGTGGCAGGGGATCAACGCGAACATCATGTCGCTCGGCGGCATCGCGATCGCGATCGGGGCGATGGTGGACGCCGGCATCGTGATGATCGAGAACGTGCACCGCAAGCTGGAAGCAGCGGGAGACGCCGTCGCGGACCGCATCGCGATGGTGCGCGAGGCCTGCGGCGAGGTGGGGCCCGCGCTCTTCTTCTCGCTGATGATCGTGGCGCTCTCGTTCCTGCCCGTGTTCGCGCTCGGCGCGCAGGAGGGCCGGCTGTTCGCGCCGCTCGCCTGGACCAAGACCTATGCCATGCTGGCGGCGGCGCTGTTGTCGGTGACCCTCGTGCCGGTGCTGATCACGCTGCTCGTGCGCGGGCACATCCGGCCGGAGAGCTCGAACCCGGTCAACCGCGTGGTCATGGCGGCCTACCGCCCGGCCCTCCGGGTTGCCCTCTCGCACCCGCGCGCGGTGCTCGCGGTCACGGGGCTGCTGCTGCTGCTGACGCTGTGGCCCGCGAGCCGGCTCGGGCGCGAGTTCATGCCCGAGATGTTCGAGGGCGACCTGATGTACATGCCGACGGCCATGCCCGGCATTTCGGCGGACGCCGCACGGGCTCTGCTGCAGCGCACCGACCGGCTGATCAGTCAGGTGCCCGAGGTCGAGCGCGTGTTCGGCAAGGCCGGCCGCGCCGAGACCGCGACCGACCCGGCGCCGTTCGAGATGTTCGAGACCACCATCAAGCTGAAGCCGCGCGATCAGTGGCGGCCCGGCATGACCGTGGAGAGACTGCGGGCGCAGCTGGACGCCACGGTGCAGCTGCCGGGCATCGCCAATGTCTGGGTGCCGCCGATCAAGACCCGCATCGACATGCTGGCCACCGGCATCAAGACGCCGATCGGCATCAAGGTCAGCGGCACCGACCTGGCCGTCATCGAGCGCATCGGCGGGGACATCGAGCAGGCGCTGCGCGCGGTGCCGGGCACCGCCTCCGTCTATGCCGAGCGCGCGGCGACCGGACGCTACCTGGACGTGAACATCCGCCGCGCGGACGCGGCGCGCTACGGGCTCAACATCGCGGACGTGCAGGAGATCGTGGCGCTCGCCGTGGGCGGCATGAATGTCGGCTGGACGGTCGAGGGCCTGGAACGCTATCCGATCAACCTGCGCTACCCGCAGGACTGGCGCGATTCGCCCGAGAGGCTGCGCAACCTGCCGATCGTCGCCATGGGCGGTGCGCAGGTCACGCTGGCGGACGTCGCGGACGTCACGATCACCGACGGCCCGGCGATGATCCGGAGCGAGAACGCGCGGCCTTCCGGTTGGGTGTACGTGGACATCGCCGGCCGGGACCTCGGCTCGTACGTGGCCGAGGCGCGCGAACGCGTGGCAAACGCCGTGAGCCTGCCTCCCGGTTACCGCGTGCACTGGTCCGGCCAGTTCGAGTACTGGGAGCGCGCGCTCGAGAAGCTGAAGGTCATCGTGCCGGCGACGCTTGCCGTGATCGTGCTGCTGCTGTACCTGAATTTCCGCCGTTTCGGGGACGTCGCGCTCATCCTCGGCAGCCTGCCGTTCGCGCTGGTCGGCGGCGTGTGGCTGCTGTTCATGCTCGGCTACAACGTGAGCATCGCCGTGGTGGTCGGCTTCATCGCGCTCGCGGGCGTCGCGGCCGAGACCGGCGTCGTCATGCTGCTGTACCTGAACCAGGCCTGGGCGAGGCGTGTGGCCGCGGCGCGGGGCAGGCCGCTGGCCGAGGCCGACGTGCGCGAGGCCATCATGGAGGGCGCGCTGCTGCGGCTGCGGCCGAAGCTCATGACGGTGCTCACGATCGTCGCGGGCCTGTTGCCCATCATGTGGGGCGCGGGCGCGGGATCCGAAGTCATGCGCCGCATCGCGGCGCCCATGGTCGGCGGCATGGCGAGCGCGACCGTGCTGACGCTGGTCGTGATCCCGTCGCTGTTCCTGCTCTGGAAGCGGCGCGACATCGCGTAGAATCGCCGGCATGGCGACAGCGGCGGCGAGAGCAGGGAGAAGGGCAAGAACGACGAGGCGCGCGGGCGGCAGGGCGAAAATGGCAGCGGCGCCCGTGCGGCTGACCGTGCCCGCGCGTGACGGCTATCGCATGCCGGCGGAATGGGAGCCGCACGCGGGCACCTGGATGCTCTGGCCGGAGCGCCACGACAACTGGCGTGATGCGGCATTGCCGGCACAGCGCGCGTTCACGGCGGTCGCCTCCGCGATCGCGGAGAGCGAGCCCGTGACGATGGCGGTCTCCGCGCAGCAGTTCGAGGCAGCGCGCCGCGCGCTGCCGACTGCGGTGCGCGTGGTCGAGGTTTCCTCGAACGACGCCTGGATGCGCGACGTCGGGCCGACCTTCGTCGTCAACGGCCGCGGCGGCCTGCGCGGCGTGGACTGGGTCTTCAACGCCTGGGGCGGCCTGCAGGGCGGCATCTATGCGCCCTGGGACCTCGACGACCAGGTGGCGGCGAAGGTGCTCGAGATCGAGCGCCGGCCGCGCTATCGCGCGCCTTTCGTGCTGGAGGGCGGCGCGATCCACGTGGACGGCCGGGGCACGCTGATCACGACCGAGGAATGCCTGCTCAACCCGAACCGCAATCCCGACCTGCGCCGCGGCCAGATCGAGGCCCTGCTCGAGGACTACCTCGGCGTACGCAAGATCATCTGGCTGGGACGCGGCGTGTTCAACGACGAGACCGACGGGCACGTGGACAACCTGTGCTGCTTCGTGCGCCCGGGCGAGGTCGCGCTCACCTGGTGCGACGACCGCGACGATCCGCAGTACGACATCTCGCACGACGCCTTCGAGAGATTGCAAAGTGCACGAGATAGTCGTGGTAAACCATTGAAAATACATAAGTTGCCACAGCCCGGCCCGCTGTACATGGCGGAGGCCGAGGCGGCGGGCATCGAAGTGGCGCCGGGCAGCCGGCCACGGCGCGCGGGCGACCGGCTCGCCGCCTCCTACGTGAATTTCTATGTCGCGAATCGCATCGTCGCGATGCCGCTGCTCGACGATCGCAGCGACGAGCGCGCCCGCGCCGCGATCGCGCAGCTGTTCCCGGGCCGGCGCGTGATCGGCGTGCCCTCGCGCGAGATTCTTCTCGGCGGCGGCAACATCCACTGCATCACCCAGCAACAACCCGAATAAAGGGGACGCGTCCAATTAGATAATTGGACCCGTCCCCTTTATTTCCTTTATTTCTGCCAGCCGAGTTCGAGGAAGAAGGCGCGAGGACGGCCGGGGAAGTAGCGGTCGCTGCCGAAGGCGAAGTCGGCGCGGTCGGCATACTTCGCATCGAGCAGGTTGGTGACCCGCGCGGCGAGCGACCACGAAGGCGCGGGCCGCCAGGACAGGCGCAGGTTGCCGACGTCGTGTCCCGGATAGCGCGCGGTGTTCGCCGCATTGGTCCAGTAGTCGCCCACCCACAGCCACTCCAGCTCCGCGCCCATGGCGGCGGACGCGTACTGCAGGCGCAAGGCATGCAGTTCGCGCGGCGCGGTGTCCACGTCGTTGCCGGCGGTGATCTGTTCGCCCTGCTCGACCGCCGCCGTGAAGCGATACTCGTGACGCGCGACGGTGCCGCTGCCCGCGAGCGTCCATCCGCCGCCGATGCTCCAGTCGAACTCGTACTCGAGGCCACGATGGCGCGTGCGCCCGCCGCCGACGTTGAAGCCGGCGGAGTCG
>DATBLN010000148.1:0-26219 GCA_036555345.1 Steroidobacteraceae bacterium | reverse complement strand
GCATCGTGATCGTGCACAACAACGTGATCGCGCGGCTGCGCCGGATACCGCCGTCCTGGGTCGAGGCCTCGATGGACCTCGGCGCCGACGGCTGGCAGACGTTCCGCCACGTGCTGCTGCCGCAGATCGCGACCGCGCTGCTCGCGGGCGGAATGCTCGCCTTCGCGCTGTCATTTGACGAGATCATCGTGACCCTGTTCACTGCCGGGCATGAGAAGACGCTCCCGATCTGGTTCTTCAACGAGCTGTTCCGCCCGCGCGAGCGGCCGATCACGAACGTGGTCGCGGTCACGGTCGTGCTGATCACGCTCGTGCCCATCCTGCTCGCGTACCGCCTGACGCGACCCAACGAACCCGGGGACCGGCATTGAGCCGGCCCGCCACGAGAGGCTGACATGCAGAAGAAGCTGCTGATCAACGGCAAGTTCGTCGCCGGCAAGGGCGAGGAACTCGACGTCCTGGACCCGGCCACCGGCAAGTCCGTCGCGAAGGTCGCGGAGGCAACCTCGGCGCAGGTGGACGCCGCGGTCTCGGCCGCGACGGACGCCTTCGAGGGCTGGGCGCGCACGCCGCCCAGGGACCGCGCCACGATCCTGCTCAAGCTCGCCGACCGCATCGAGGCCGACGCCGCGGGCTTCGCGAAGCTCGAGTCGCAGAACTGCGGCAAGCCCCTGCTGGCCGCGCAGAACGACGAGATCCCCGCGGTCGCCGACGTATTCCGCTTCTTCGCCGGCGCCTGCCGCACGATGACCGGCGCGGTCGCCGGCGAGTACCTCGCGGGGTTCACCAGCATGATCCGCCGCGATCCGGTGGGCGTCGTCGGCTCCATCGCGCCCTGGAATTACCCGCTCATGATGGCGGCGTGGAAGCTCGGGCCCGCGCTCGCGGCCGGCAACACCATTGTGCTCAAGCCGTCCGAGCAGACGCCGCTCTCCACGCTGAAGCTCGCGGAGCTGCTCGCCGAGCTCTTTCCGGCCGGCGTCGTCAACATCATCACCGGCCGCGGCGAGACGGTCGGCGCCCCGCTCGTCTCGCACCCGGGCGTGCGCATGGTCTCGCTCACGGGCGACGTCTCGACCGGCGAGAAGATCCTGAAAGCGGCGGCAAAGGGCATCAAGCGCACGCACCTCGAGCTCGGCGGCAAGGCGCCGGTCATCGTCTTCGACGACGCGAACCTCGAGGAGGTCGTCGGCGGCGTGCGCACCTTCGGCTATTACAACGCCGGGCAGGACTGCACCGCGGCCTGCCGGCTGTACGCGGGCGCGAAGATCTACGACAGGCTGGTGGCGGACCTCTCGCTCGCCGCGAAATCCATCAAGGTCGGCCGGCAGACGGAGGAAGGCGTGGAGATGGGCCCGCTGATCAGCCAGGAGCAGCGCGAGCGGGTCTCGGGCTTCATCGAGCGCGCGAAGGCGACCAAGCATGTCGAGATCACCGCCGGCGGCAAGGCCGGAAAAGGCGGCGGGTTCTTCTACGAGCCGACGGTCGTCGCGGGCGCGCGGCAGACGGACGAGATCGTGCGCCGCGAGGTGTTCGGGCCGGTGGTCTCGGTCACGCGCTTCAAGGACGTCGAGCAGGCGGTCGCCTGGGCGAACGACTCGGACTACGGCCTCGCCTCATCGGTGTGGACGAGCGACATCGGCCGCGGCATGCAGGTGGCGGCGCGCCTGCAGTACGGCTGCACCTGGGTGAACACGCACTTCATGCTGGTTTCCGAGATGCCGCACGGCGGCGTGAAGCGCTCGGGGTACGGGAAGGACCTGTCGATGTATGCGCTCGAGGATTACACGACGGTCCGGCACGTGATGGTCAGGCTCTAGGACCGCGCAGGCGGCGCCGGCCCATTCACCCGGGAACTCGCCCTCTCCGGCCGCTGCCCGGCACGGGCCGGCTCATGCATCCAGCCGACTCTGGTACGGGACCGTCTCGCCGTGCTCCAGGTACCGCCGCAGCACCCGCAGGTACATCGCCCAGCAATGGCACGATATGCGGTAATGCTCGTTCGGCATCTTCCAGCCCAGATGGTGAAAACGCAGCCAGGTCACGTCGCCGCGCGGAGTGAGCCGGAATCCCACGCGGGTGCCGACCCAGTCGGAATCCGCCGCTGACATCTCGAACTCGAAGTCCGTGACCGGAGCACACCGGATCACCTTCGCGCGCCAGTCGTAATCCGGCCCGAAGCAGAGACGGTATTCGGCGCCCACGCGCCTCTCCCCCGACGATTGCAGCGTCCACCACTGGTCGAGGCCGGCGGGCGTCGTCACTGCGTCGAAGAGGCGTTCGGGTCCGGCGCGGATCGGCAGGTCCAGCAGGATATCGGCCATGATCCTACCCCTGCCTGCTCCGCGGCAGCCGCGCAAAGGCCTCGAGCATTTCCGGCCAGAGCCTCTCGGGTGGACCGACGATGGCGACGAAGTGGGTCCGGTCGCTCAACACCACGCTCTTCAGGTCCGGATGTCCGGAGACCGGCGGCGGATGGCGGCGGCGCTCGATGACGAGGCCGTAGCGCAGGTCGCGCGCTTCCGGCGCGGTCCTGCGGATCCATTCCATCAGCGGATGCCTGGCCGCATCCGTGCGGCGCGCGGCGATCACGGCGCCGTCCCGGGCGTCGTCCCCGAACTCGCGGTCATAGTTGACGAAGTAGTAAGGCGGCGCCGCGACGTCCAGCACGAGATGCGCGGGCAGCGGGAAGTAGCCGCGGAAAATCCGGAGCAGGACCAGGCCGTCCAGGCCGCGGCCGTCCAGCCGCTTGAGGTTCCATGCGGCCTGCACGTTGCGGCGGTCGGCCTGCGCCCGTGAGGAACCGGCGCCGAAGGCCGCGACCGCGCCGAGAAGCGCGAGCACGCTGCGGCGCGTCACCGCCGGCATCACGGCTTGCGGGCCACCACGAACAGCTTGGGTGACGCCGCCACGAACGGCTCGCGGCGATGCCCGCCCTCCACGCTCTCGACCCGGAACCCCGCGCATTCGAGCATCAACTCCAGCTCGGCCCGGAAGACCGGGCGCCAGCACATCTCGTACGGCGTGCGGCGGATCAGGCCCTGCTCATCCTGCTCGTCGTACCATCCGAACAGCAGCTGCCGCTGGTCCGCGTCCAGCGGCCCGAGCGCCGCGAAACGAGTGTAGCTCCGATCGCGTCCGCAATGCCGGCGCCGCAGGAATGGCGCCGGCACCGGGTCGCCCCTGAGCGGCAGCGAGAGCGGGTTCACCACGTCCACGGCGATCCGGCCACCGGGCGCCAGGTGCGCGGCGACGCGCGCCAGCGCCCGCTGCTGCTCGCGGCGTTCGGTCAGGAGCATCAGGCTGTTGAAGGGGATCAGCGCGAGCGCATAGCCCTGGCCGGGGAGCGTCAGTTCGCGCATGTCCTGCTGCACGAGCTCGATGCGCGAGGCGACGCCGGCCGTCTCCGCGTCGAGCTTCCCCCGGAATCTGGCGAGCATGGCGGCGGAGATGTCCACGGCCGTGACCCGCGCTCCCGCGCGCGCGAGCGGGATCGCCACCCGGCCCGTTCCGCAGCCGAGCTCGAGCACCGGCCCGGCCGCGGCTGCGGCGAGGCCCAGATAGCGCCCGATGTCGTGCGCGAGCCCCTGCGCCTCCACCATCCCGTCGAGATTCGCGGGCAGCGTCGAGGTGCCGACCCCTGGATAGTCGCTGTCGTAGTAGTCCACCGACGGGTGGGTCGCCGGCAGGTCGGCGTTCATCGCGCGCTCAGGCGGCCGACGGCGCCGCCATGTCCGCGCGCATCCTGCGCTCGTGTTCCAGCAGCCACAGCTTGCGCGGCAACCCGCCGCCGTAGCCGCCTGGCGCGCCGCCCGTGTTGATCACCCGATGGCAGGGAATGACGATCGCGAACGGATTCGCGCCATTCGCCTGCGCTGCCGCGCGCACGGCCGCGGGCCTGCCGACGGCGCTGGCGATGTCGGCGTAGCTTCGCGTCTCGCCGAGCGGGATCCTGCGCAGCGCGTCCCAGACCGCGTTCTGGAACGGCGTGCCGCCCGGGTCGAGCGGCGCCGTGAACGTCGCCCGACGGCCCGCGAAGTACTCCGCGAGCTCGGCCTCGATGCGCGCGGCGGGAGCGCCACGGCCCGGGACCGGCCGCGCGCGGAGGCGCCGCGCAAGCCGTGCCATCTGGCGGTCCAGCCCTTCGCGGTCGGCGTATTCCACGCAATGAACGGCGCGCTCATCGCCCGCGACCACGATCGGGCCGAGCGGCGAGTCGAACCAGTGGACGCCGATGGCGCTCGCGCGCCTGCGTCCGGGGCTCGCGCCGAAGGTCCGTGCGAAGGCATCGCGGAATCCGCTCGCCGACTCGTATCCCGCGTCGAGTTGCGCGTCGATCACGCGGCAGCCCCCGCGAATGCCGTTCACGACCGTTCCAAGCCGCCGCGCACGGCCGTATTCCAGGAACGTCATGCCGAAGCGGCGCTGGAAATGGCGGCGCACGGTCGCCGCGTGCAGGCCGAACGATGCCAGGTCCGCTTCCTGCCAGCGGCGGGCCGGGTCGCCCTCCACCGCGTCGAGCAGCCGGCGGATCGCGGCGGATTCGGCGTTCGGTGGCTCCAGCGGCCGGCAGCGCAGGCAGGCGCGAAAACCCGCCTGCTGTGCCTCCTGCGCGGTGCGGAAGAAGCGGCAGTTGCGGCGGCTCGGCGGCCCCGCCGGGCAGGTCGGACGGCAGAAGATGCCGGTGGAGGTGACCGCGACGAAGAACACGCCCTCGAAGGACGGGTCGCGCCGCAGCAGGGCGGCGTAGAGCGTTTCATCGTCGAAGGGCTTCACTGGCGTGTTCACGCGGGGAGAACTCTAGCGCATGGCGCGGCGGACGCCGCCGAAATTCGAGCGGGCAGCGCGGACGAATCAGCCCGGAGAATCAATGAATTCCGCGATCCGCCGGACGACGCCCGCATCGGACAGGATATCCCGGTGCCCCAGACCCTCGGTCGTCATCACCGAGAGCTCCGGCCAGGCGGCGGCGAGCGCCTCGGCGTCCGAATACGGGATCACGGCATCGCCGACGTCGTGCACGAGCAGCGCCGGAATCCCGCAGGCCGGGCCGGTGCGGAGCAGGTCGAATTCAGCGATCGGCCGGCCGGCGTGCTCGTCGAGCATCTGCAGGTACCGCGCCATCGCCCGCCGCGGCATGCCCGCGTCCCGCGCATGCATGAGCGGCAGCTCGCTCACGCTCGTCGGGGCGGAGGCGATCACGATGCGGCCGGGCCGGAATCCGAGCGCGAGTGCGGCGCCGAGCGCGGCACCGCCGAAGGAGTGCCCGATCACGCCGTGTGACGGGCCCAGCAGCAGTTCCGTCTCGATCAGGATCTCGCCGTAGAGCTTGGGTGTGGCGTGCTCACCGGCCGAGCGCCCGTGACCGGGCCCGTCGATGGCGACGGTGCGGAACCCGCGCTCGTGCAGCGCTGCCGCGAGCGGGCGGAACTGCGTGGGCCGACCGCGCCAGCCGTGCAGCGCGAGCACGAGCGGGCCGGACTCGCCGGTGACGAGCGCGAAGAGGCCGGGCCGCAACTCGACCTCGCGCTCGGCCGCGGGCTTCACGAGCTCCCAGGGCTGCGTGGGATTGCGGCCGCGCGGGCGCGTGACGAGCTCGGCCATGATGCGCGCGGCGATCGACGGCGCGATCGTGCCGGTCGTCTTCAGCAGCGGCGGCAGCCAGAAGGGTATGTTGTCGGCCAAGGGTCAAGAAAGCCGGCACGGTTGCCCGTGCCGGCTCCTGTTCGAACCGGAAGCGTCGCGTCAGCCGGCGGCGGGCTCGGCCGGAGCCTCGCCCTCGGCGGGCGCCATCTCGTCGTCGGCCGGCACTTCCATCATGGGCACGGGCTCAGCAGCGCCGTTGCCGGCGCAGCCCTCGACGCCGTCGATGAAGACGATCGAGAGGTCGCCGTCCGGCTGGATATTGCGCACGCAGCTGGCGGTGCCCGAGGCGAGTGGCGCGGTGAATTCCCAGTTGCCCGTCGCCATCGGCAGCGTCTCGCCGGTGCCATTGCACATCGGCGCGCCGCCCTCGTCGGTCGGGCCCGTCATCGCGACCTCGGCGACCATCAACTTGTTGTTCGCGTACTTGTTCGAAACGCCGATCAACTCCTTCGGAGTGATGCGCACGCGAATGGAATCGCACACGCCGCCCTGCGACACGGTCTTGATCGTGAGCGTCGCGCGGATCAGCGGCAGCTCGTCGTTCGCGCTGCCCGAGCCGCCACAGGCGCTGAGCGCAACAGCCGCCACGGCGGCGGTACCAAGGGCACGCAGGCCCGGATTCTTCGAGAATGACATCGTCGATCGCTCCCCCGTACTGTCGGTCCGCTCCGGACCCTGATTGCAGTCGCCGATTCTAGATCAATTCCGTGCGCGGCGGGGCCGCCCGGACGGTTCCGGCGCGATCCAGGGCCGTTCCAGCTCCCACAGCAGCGGATCGCAGCCGCGCCGGACCATCAATCCCCCGCCCAGTGGCCGGAAATGGCGGAATAACCGGGACTTGTACCACCCGACTGGCCGCAGGCGGACACCGGCATCGGTGCGCGAGCGGTCGGCGTTTCGCCGCCAGTCCTCCCGCGTCAGCACGCTGACGTAGAGCGCGCCGCGGCACAGGCGCGCCAGGTTCGCGAGCGCCCGTACTGCTTCGTGGTCTTCCAGGTACTGGAGCACGTCGTGGCAGAGGACCAGGTCGAATGGCTGCTGCGGCGCGTAGTCGGCGATGCTGCCATGGGCCCAGCCGTAGCGGCGGCAAAGGTATTCGCTCGCCTCCAGCCCGACGTAGCGCGCGCGCGGGAAGCGCTCGCGCACGGCGGGGCGAAAGTGGCCGAGCCCGCAGCCGGCGTCCAGCACGCGCCTGACCGTGAACCCCAGGTAGGCCGCATACGCGCAGACGAAGCGGCCGAGCGCGAGCGCGTCCTTGCGCGACGCGACGCGAGTGCGCGGGTCCACGTAGTAGCGCCGGTAAAAGCGGGCGTCGAACATCGTATAAAGGGGACGCATCCCATTTATCGCATACAGGATAAATGGGATGCGTCCCCTTTATTCCACGGTCACGCTCTTGGCGAGGTTGCGCGGCTGGTCGACGTCGGTGCCCTTGAGCACCGCGGCGTGGTAGGCGAGGAGCTGCAGCGGCAGCGTGTAGACCGCCGGCGACTGGAAGTAGCTCACGTGCCGCGGCATCGTGATGACCCTGACGCCCTCCGAGGACTCGATCCCCGACTCCGGGTCCGCGAACACGTAGAGCATGCCGCCGCGCGCGCGCACCTCCTGCAGGTTCGACTTCACCTTCTCGAGCAGGTCGTTGTTCGGGGCAACGGCGATCACCGGCATGTCGGCGTCCACGAGCGCGAGCGGGCCGTGCTTCAGTTCGCCCGCGGCATACGCCTCGGCGTGGATGTAGGAGATCTCCTTGAGCTTGAGCGCCCCTTCCTGCGCGATCGGGAACATCGCGCCGCGCCCGAGGAAGAGCGCGTGGTGCTTCGGCGCGATCTCCTTCGCGAGCCCGCGGATCACCGGGTCGAGCGCGAGTGCCTGCTCCAGCATCGCCGGCAGCTCGAGCAGCCGGTGCACGAGCTTCTGTTCGCGCTCCGCCGTGAGCCCGTGGTGCTTGCCGATCGCGATCACCAGCATCCCGAGCGCGGCGAGCTGCGTCGTAAAGGCCTTGGTGGAGGCGACGCCGATCTCCGGGCCCGCGCGCGTCAGCAGCACGAGCTCCGATTCCCGTACCAGCGAACTTTCCGGCACGTTGCAGATCGCGAGCGTGGAGAGGAAGCCGGCCTTCCGGGCCAGCCTGAGCGCGGCGAGCGTATCGGCCGTCTCGCCGGACTGCGAGATCGAGACGAACAGGGAATTCGCCGGGACGACGGGGTCGCGGTAGCGGAACTCGCTCGCGATCTCGACGCGGCAGGGCACGCGGCAGATCTGCTCGATGAAATAGCGCGCGACCACACCTGCGTGGTAGCTCGTGCCGCAGGCAACGATGTGCACCGAGGTCGTGCGCCTGAACACCTCGGTCGCGGCCGGCCCGAAGGCCTGGGCGAGCAGCCGCCCGCCGGCGACGCGCTCGGAGAGCGTCTGGGCGACGGCGCGCGGCTGCTCGTGGATCTCCTTGAGCATGAAGTGCGCGTACTCGCCGCGCTCGGCGGCCTCCGCCGACTGCCCGGAGACGTACTCCGCGCGCTCGACCTTGCGTCCCTCCGCGTCCACGATCTCGACGCTCTTGCGGCGGATGCAGGCGACGTCGCCCTCCTCCAGGATCACGAAGCGGCGGGTCACCGGGAGCAGCGCCGCGATGTCGGAAGCGACGAAGTTCTCGTCCTGGCCGATGCCGATCAGCGCCGGGCAGCCCGCGCGCGCGAGCACGATGCAATCCGGGTCCTGGCCCCACATGACGGCGAGCGAATATGCCCCGCGCAGCTCCGCGACGGTCTTCTGCACTGCCCTGAAGAGATCCCGCGTGGCGTCCAGGTGATGATGGATGCGGTGCGCGATGACCTCCGTGTCCGTCTCGGAGGCGAACTCGTAGCCGAGCCTCTCGAGGTCCGCGCGCAGCTCCTCGTGGTTCTCGATGATGCCGTTGTGCACGATCGCGACACCGTCGCGCGAGACGTGCGGGTGAGCGTTGCGCTCGTTCGGCACGCCGTGGGTGGCCCAGCGCGTGTGCGCGATGCCGAGGTGGCCGGACGTCGGCGTCGCGGCCAGCGCCTCGGACAGCTTCGCCACCTTGCCGACCGCGCGCAGGCGCGAGACTTCGGCGCCGCCGTTCAGCACGGCGACGCCGGCGGAGTCGTAACCCCGGTATTCGAGGCGTTTCAGGCCTTCGATCAGGATCGGGACGATGTCGCGGTCAGCGACCGCTCCGACGATGCCACACATGCCGCGTTCGACCTCACGCCGGGAGGGGGTCCCGGTGCCGTGGTCGCGCCATTCTATTCCAAAGCGGACCCGGCCGCCCCGAACGCCATTTCACAGAATCAGGCCTGGATCCCCGCCCCCAGCCAGCGCAGGGCCTTGTCGAGGTCCTGGAAGAACTCGATCTGGACGCCACGGTTGATGGCCGCGGTCCTGAAGAACTCGGTCTGCTCGTCGGTCCTGTAGCCGCGGAAACAGCAGGCGACCGTCAGGCCCGGCATCAAGCGCGCCGCCAGGCTCGCGTGGTCGTAGGATTCCATCGGCGTCAGCTTGCGCTGAACGTTTTCACCGTCCGCGAGCACGCGGCGCAGGTTGTGGCGGCGGCAGGCCTCGCTGATGGCGGTCCACAGGCGGGTCATGCTCTCGGGGGTCGCCTCGAAGCCGGGCGCGAGGTGTATGTAGAGGTAGCCTTCACGCGGTTCCAGCGTGAAGTTGATGCCCAGCCGGGAACCGCTGTCCCCGGTGTTCATGCCACCCCTCCTAGCCCGGTTTCTCTTTTGGGCGCTTCCAGTTCTCGATCGTCTGCTGGCGGCTGCGCTCCACGGTCAGCTTGCCGGCCGGCGCGGCCTTCGTGATGGTCGAGCCCGCGCCGATGGTCGCGTCCTTGCCCACGGACACCGGCGCGACCAGCATGGTGCCCGAGCCGATGAAGGCGCCGTCGCCGATCGTCGTGCGGTGCTTGTTCGCGCCGTCGTAATTGCAGGTCACGGTGCCGGCGCCGACATTCACCTTCGCGCCGATCGTCGCGTCGCCGACGTAGCTCAGGTGGTTCGCCTTGCTGCCGGCGCCGATCTCGCTCTTCTTCACCTCGACGAAGTTGCCGATGTGCACCTCGTCCGCGAGCCGCGTGCCCGGGCGCAGCCGCGCGAACGGGCCGACGACGCAGCGCATGCCGGTCACGGCGCCCTCGAGGACGCTGTGCGCGCGGATCTCCGTGTCGGCGCCGATGTCGCAGTCCCGCAGCACGCAGCCCGGGCCGATCCTGACGCGGTCGCCGAGCTTCACTCGTCCTTCGAGGATCACGTTGATCTCGAGCACGACGTCGCGGCCGCACTCGACCTCGCCGCGGACGTCCACGCGCGCGGGATCGATCAGGGTGACGCCTTTCTGCAGGAGCTCCGTCGCGCGCGTGCGGCGGTGCGCCGCCTCGACTTCGGCGAGCTGGACCTTGTCGTTCACGCCCAGGACCTCCCCGGCCGACTCCGCCACGACCGCCTCGACCGCGATGCCCTCGCGCACGGCCGCGCCGATGCAGTCGGTCAGATAATACTCCCCCTGCGCGTTGTCGGGCCGCAGCGCCGAGAGCCAGCCGCGCAACCGGCCGGCGGGCACCGCGAGCAGGCCCGTGTTGACCTCGGGAACGGCCTTTTCCACCGCATCCGCGTCGCGCTCCTCGACGATGCGGACCACGCGCCCGCCGTCGTCGCGGATGACGCGACCATAGCCCGTCGGGTCCGGGAGCCTCGCCGACAGCAACGCGAGCGCCTGCGGCCCCGCGCGCGAAACGAGCCCCTCGAGCGTCGCGGCCCTCACGAGCGGCACGTCTCCGTAGAGCACGAGGACCGTGTGGTCGTCCGGGATCGCCGGCATCGCCTGCGCGACCGCGTGGCCCGTTCCCCTCTGCTCGGCCTGCAGCACCCAGCGGAGGTCGGCCGCGGCAAGCGCCTCGCGCACGCGCTCCCCGCCGTGACCGTAGACAATATGTATGGCGCGGGGAGCGAGCCTGCGCGCCGTCCCGACGACATGGGCCAGGAGCGGCTGGCCCGCCAGCGGCTGCAGGACCTTCGGCAGGTCGCTCGCCATGCGCTTGCCCTGGCCCGCGGCCAGGATGACGACGGAAAGGGGCATCCGGCGGGATTGTACCGGCTGGACGATGGGGGACCAGCTTTCGCGGCCCGATCGATGCGCTACGCTCGCGTCGTGACCGAATCACCGGCAATCCGGCTCGTGCCCGTCACCCGGCGGCACCTGGGCGAACTCATGGGCTGGTTCCCCGACGCGCGCAGTTGCGCCGCCTGGGCCGGCCCGGAATTCCGCTATCCGTACGACGAGGCCACGTTCCGGGAGGACATACGGCTCGACCTGCCGTCCCACTCGCTGGTCGAGGGCGACGACGTGCTGGCTTTCGGGCAGTACTACCTGCGGGCCGGGCGATGCCACCTCGCGCGGCTCGTGGTCTCGCCGATCCATCGAAGGCGAGGCATCGGCCTGCGGCTGGTCCGGGAACTCGCCCGCACCGGTTGCGAACGGCTCGGGACGCGCGAATGTTCGCTGTTCGTCATGGAGGACAATGCCGCGGCGATCGCGACCTATCGCCGGGCGGGGTTCGCGTTCGCGGCATATCCGGGGGAGATTCCGCTCGCGGACTGCGCTTACATGACTGCCGTGGGCGCGGCGCTCGCCGGAACCGCGTGAACCTGGCCGACTATCGCGCCTGCCTCGCGATCGCGCGCCGTCACGCGCGAAACGCAGCGGATGCGGCCGACCTGCTGCACGACGCGCTGCTCGCCGGCGCGCAGGCGGGCCGCCTGGACTTCTCGCAGGAGTCCGGCCGCGCCTGGCTCGCGGGCACGATCCGCCACATGGCGGCGCAGGCGATCCGCACCGAGTCCCGGCGGCGGCGGCGCGAATCGCGCTGGGCGGACGCGCAGCCGGTCGCCGCGACGGACGAGGCCACGCCGGTGGGGGCGGAAGACGTCCTCGCGCGCCTGTCCACGGGCACGCGGCGCGTCGCGGTGCTCGCGCTGCACGGCCTGAATGCGGACGAGATCCAGTACGTGCTCGGCCTGAAGCCGGCCGCGTTCCGCCAGCGGCTGACCGCGCTGCGGCGCGCCTTGGGCGCGCTGCCGGAACCGCTGAGGGCGGAGGCGCTCGCCCTCGCGTATGCGAAACCGCGGCGCGCCGGGGAGCACCGGCTCGACTTCGGCCTCATCCGCCGCGCGCTGCTCCATCGCATCCGCCGCCGCGGCGACATCGGCACGCATGACCCGGACGGCCATTTGCTGGCGATCGAGCTGCGCTGACCTCACAGTTGCGCGGCCGGCGGCAACTATGGGATGAGTGATTGCCGGGAGAGACCTCGATGCTCAAGAACCCCAGCGTCGGCGCGGTCGTGTTCTTCGTGCGCGACCTCGCCCGCACCATCGCCTGGTATCGCGACGCGCTCGGCCTGGAGCCGCGGACGCTCGACGGCCACGACGGCCCGTTCGCGCTCGCGAAGGCGGGCGCGGTCGAACTCGTCTTCATCCCCCGCCACGAACCCGCGGGCCGCACCCCGATCGTGGTGTTCGGGCTCGAGTCCGGCATCTACGAAGTGGTCGAATCGCTGGCCGCCCGGGGCGTCGAGATCGTGATGCCCGTCAGCGAAACGCCGGATGGCGGGCTGTCCGCGGACTTCCGCGACCCGGACGGGCATATATTGAGCGTCTATCAGCCCGGAGACGCATCGACATGAGGGGATTCCTGCTCGCACTGCTGCTCCTCGGCAGCCCCGCCGCCCGGGCGGACGAGGCCCGCACGCGCGACTTCTTCGCGGCGATTGCGGGCGAATGGCTGGGCTCGGGCGAGACGCTCGGCATGGCCTCGACCCAGCGGGCGCGCTGGGAGCCGGCGCTCGATGCCGCCTTCTTCCGCTTCGTCTTCGACAACCGCATGACCACCTCGGACGGCAAGGAGTCGCGCTTCCGCGCGGAGGCGTTCTACCGGGTCGGCGGGGACGGCGCCGTCACCGGCACCTGGCTCGATTCCCGCGGCATGACGCTGCCCCTCACGGGATTGGTGGACGACTCCGGCGCGCTCACGATCGACTGGGGCACGGCGGAGACCGAGCGCGGTCGCAGCACCTACCGGCTGCTCGAAGGCGCGCTCGAGGTCACCGACGAGGTCATGAACCCGGACGGCGGCTGGCGCGTCTTCGGGCGCACGGTCCTGCGACGCCAGCCCTAGACGGGGCGTCCCGCGTCCGCGATGCCGCGCGGCGACTGGGCGCCGGATTCTCCTTACTCCGGCCGCGGCTCTCCCATGCGGTAGACCGCCACGATCTCGTGCGTGGCGGTGTCCCTCAGCACGTTGAACCACTGGCCGCAGCCATGGCTGTGGCACCAGCGCTCCGCGAGCCGCCCCTTGGGATTCGAACGGAAGAACAGGTAGCGGGACCATTCCTCGTCGCCGCAGCCGGGCGGCGGCCGCGTGACGTGCGACTCGCCGCCGTAGGTGAACTCCGGCTCGTCGCGCAGTCCGCACCAGGGGCATTCGATCCTGAGCATGCTCTATGATTCTCCCGGGCCACCCGATGCAGCGCTATTCATTCTTCGCCCTCGCCCGGCACGCGGTCAACGGCCACCGCAACTGGCCGCGGGCGCTCTGCACCGCGGGCCTCGATCCCGCCTATGACGCCGTGATCATCGGCGGCGGCGGGCATGGCCTCGCGACCGCGTACTTCCTCGCCCGCGCGCACGGCATGCGCCGCATCGCCGTGCTCGAGAAGGGCGTCATCGGGCACGGCAACAGCGGCCGCAACACGCAGGTCGTGCGGTCGGATTACTTCCACCTGCCCAGCTCGAGGTTCTTCGAGCGCTCGCTGCGGCTGTACGAGGGGCTCAGCCGCGAGCTGAACTTCAACATCATGCTGAGCCAGCGCGGCAAGCTCGACCTGGCGCACAGCCCGCACGCGATGGAGACGCTGCGCCGCGCGGTCAACGCGATCCGGATGAATGGCGTGGATGCGGAGATGCTGACGCGCGACGACATCCGCCGGCTGGAGCCCGCGCTCAACCTCGACGGCCGATTCCCGGTCGAGGGCGGCGCGGCGCAGTGGCGCGGAGGGCTGGCCCGCCACGACGCCGTCGTGTGGGCATTCGCGCGCGCGGCGGGGGCGCTGGGCGTCGACATCGTGCAGGGCTGCGAGGTCACGGGATTCACGATCCACGGCGGGCGCGTGACCGGCGTCGAGACGGCGCTCGGTCCCGTCGCGACGCCGCGCGTGTGCCTGGCGGTCGCGGGGCACTCGAGCGTGCTCGCGCGGCGCGCAGGCATCGACCTGCCGATCGTCAGCCAGGCGCTGCAGGCGATGGTGACGGAGCCGGTGAAGCCGCTCCTGCGCACCGTCCTGCTCTCGCCGCTCGTGCATGCGTACCTGAGCCAGACGGACCGCGGCGAGATCGTCATCGGCGGCGGCTCCGACCTCTTCCAGTCCTACGCGCAGCGCGGCGGGCTGCCGGCGTTCGAGGCGAACGCCGCGGCAGCCGTCGAGCTGTTCCCGTGCCTCAGCCGGCTGCGCGTGATGCGCCAGTGGGCCGGGCTCGTGGACATCACGCCCGATACGAGCCCGATCATGGGACTGACGCCCGTCGAGGGCCTCTTCGTCAGCGCGGGCTGGGGCACCGGCGGCTACAAGGCGATTCCCGCGGGCGGCGAGACGATGGCCTGGACCATCGCGAATGGCCGGCCGCACGAACTGATCGCCGCCTTCGGGCTCGACCGCTTCGCGCGCGGCGCGCTCGTGGACGAGGGCGCGGCGTCGGGGGTCGCGCACTGATGGGCCACCGTCTGGACCGCGGCGGGCACATCGACCGCAGCCAGCGGCTCAGCTTCCGCTGGAACGGGCGGCGCATCTACGCCTGCGCCGGCGACACGATCGCCTCGGCCTTGCTCGCCGAGGACGTCGCGATCGCCGGCCGCGGCATGAAGTACCACCGGCCGCGCGGCGTGCTCTCCGCCGGCGTCGAGGAGCCGAACGCGCTCGTCACGCTCGGACGCGGCGCGACGCTCGAGCCGAACGTCCGCGCGACGATGGTCCCGGTGCGCGACGGCCTCGAGGTGCGGTCGCAGAACGCCTGGCCTGCGCTCGGCTTCGACCTCGGCCGCCTCTTCGACCTGACCTCGCCACTGTGGCCCGCGGGCTTCTACAACAAGACTTTCACCTGGCCGTCCTGGCACCTGTATGAGCCGCTCATCCGCCGCACCGCCGGGCTCGGCCCGCCACCGCGGCTGCCGGATCCCTCGCGCTACGAGTCGGTGAACGCGCATTGCGACCTCCTGATCGTCGGCGCCGGGCCCGCCGGGTTGCTCGCCGCCCGGACCGCCGTGCGCGCGGGGCTCACCGTGATCCTCGCGGAGCAGGACTACGAATGCGGCGTGGAGCTGCTGCGCCCGAGCGCCGTGCTCGACGAGGAGCCCGCCATCACCTGGGTTGCGGGCGTGCTGGGCGAGCTCGCCGCCTCGCGCAACGTCACAGTGCTGACGTCCACCACGGCCTTCGGGCTGTATGACCACGGCACGGCCGGCCTGCTGCAGCGCCTCGACCTCGGCGGCGGCAGGCGCGCGGTCCGGGAGCGCTACTGGCGCGTGCGCGCGCGGCAGGTGCTGCTCGCGACGGGCGCGATCGAGCAGCCGCTGGTGTTCGGGCACAACGACCTGCCGGGCGTCATGCTGGCGGGCGCCATCCGCCAGTACGTGAACCGCTACGCGGTCGCCGCGGGGCGGCGCATCGTCCTCGCGACCAACAACGACTCCGCCTACCTCGCCGCGCTCGACCTCGCCGCAGCCGGCGTCGAAGTGCCCCTGCTCGTGGACAGCCGCATCGCCGCGCCGGCCGCGCTCGTCGACCGCGTGCGCGAGTGCGGCGTCGAAATCGTCATGGAGAGCGTCCTGGTCGAGGCCGATGGCCACCGCCGCCTGCGAGGCCTTCGTCTTGCCCGGCGGGGGCCGGATGGCCGCATCGCCGGCGCGCGCGAGATCGAGTGCGACGCGCTCGGCATGTCGGGCGGCTGGGCGCCGGCCGTTCACCTCTACTCCCAGGCGCGCGGGCCGCTCGGGTATGACGAGACCCGTTGCTGCTTCGTTCCGCGGGGCGACCTGGCGCCGATCTGCGCGGGCGCTGTGACCGGCGCGGTGACACTCGAGGAGGCGTTCGCGGACGCCGCGCGCGCCGTGCGCCTCGCGCTCGAGCGCGCGGGCGTGCCGATGTCCGCCCCGGTCGAAGTGCCCGCGGTGGATGAACCCGCCGTGTCGGCCCACGTCGGGCCGGTGCGCGGCGATGCGCCCGGACGCCGCCGCGAATGGCTCGATTTCCAGCACGACGTCACGGTCAGCGACGTACGGCTCGCCTGGGACGAGGGCTTCGACCACGTCGAGCTCATCAAGCGCTATACGACCGCCGGCATGTCCGTGGACCAGGGCAAGACGAGCAACCGGAACACGCTGCTGGTCGCGGCGGAATTGCGCAAGGAACGGCCGGCCGAGGTCGGGACGACGACCTGCCGGCCACCCTACACGCCCGTGACGCTCGGTGCGCTCGCGGGACGGCAAGTCGGGGAACGCTACGCGCCGCGGCGCCTGCTGCCGGCGCACGCGGAGCACGAGGCGCAGAACGCCCGCTGGTGGGAGGCCGGCGGCTGGATGCGGCCGGCCTGCTATCCGGGCAAGGGCGAGTCCCCCGGCGCGGCCGTTGCGCGCGAGGCAGCAGCCGTGCGCGCCGGTGTCGGGATCTTCGACGCCTCCCCGCTCGGCAAGATCGAGGTCCGGGGGCGCGATGCCGCGCGGTTCCTCGACCGGTTCTACATCAATCATGTGGCGACGCTCGAGCGGGGCCGCGTCCGCTACGGGCTCATGCTGAACGAAAGCGGCGTCGTCATCGACGACGGGACATTCGCGAGGCTCGACGAGAACCACTTCATCGTCACGACGACGAGCGGCGGCGCGTCGCGCATCGGGGCCTGGCTCGAGGAATGGCGGCAATGCGAATGGCCGGACCTCGAGGTCTTCGTCACGCCCGTCACGACGCAGTGGGCGACGGTCGCGGTGGCGGGGCCGCGCGCGCGCGAACTGCTCTCGCGCTTCGAGACGGACGTCGCGCTCGATGCCGCGAGCTTCCCGCACATGGCGCTGCGGGAAGGGCGCTTCGCGGGCGCGCCGGCGCGGATCTGCCGCGTGAGCTTCTCGGGCGAGCTCGGCTACGAGGTCAACGTCCCCGCGCGCTACGGCGCCGCGCTGTGGCGGGCGCTGCTCGCGGAAGGCGCGCCATTCGGCGTCGTGCCGTACGGCATCGAGACCGTGCTGTTGCTGCGGCTCGAAAAGGGCTTCCTGCACGTCGGCGTGGACACCGACGGCACGACCTGCCCCGCGGACGTCGGCTGGGGCGAGGTCGCGGCCCGCAAGAAATCGGACTTCATCGGCAAGCGCTCGCTCACGCGCAGCGACAACCTGCGTGGCGACCGCCTCCAGCTCGTGGGGCTCACGACGACGGACGCGGCGGCGCTCGTCCCGGGCGCGCACCTGCGACTCGCGGGCACGCAGGCGGGCAGCGACGGCTGGGTCACCTCCGCCGCGCACTCCCCCGCGCTCGGCAGGCCGATCGCGCTCGCGATGCTGCGCGGCGGGCGGTCACGCATGGGCGAGACCGTCAGCGTGCACGAGCAGGACCGGCGGGGAGCCGCGATGGTCGTCCCGACCCCATTCTACGATCCCGAGGGCAGGCGGCTGCATGGCTGAGGCGGTCACGACGCTCCTCGAGCAGTCCGCCTTGCCCGCGGGCGGCCGCGTGCTCGCCGAGACGCTGCACCTCGCCATCCTTCCGGCACGCGCGGTCGTGGTTCTGAAGCTCGGCGCCCGCGCACAGAGGAACGCCGGCGAGATCCGCATCGCGGGGCGGCCGCTGCCGGTCGCAGTCAACCGCTGGAGCGGCGACGACCCCGTCTTCTGCCGTGTCGGCCCGGACGCCTGGCTGCTGGCATCGGCACAGCACGGCGCGGCCGACCTCGTGGAGGCCGCCCGGCTGGGCTGCAGGCGCAAGTCGTGCGCGATCACCGACGTGTCGGACGCCAATGTCACGCTCGCGATCGAAGGGCCGCAGGCCGCCGATCTGCTCGCGCGCGGTTGCGGGCTGGACCTCGCGGACGCGGCGTTCGGCCAGGATGCCTGCGCGCGCACGCGCTTCGCGCAGCTGCCTGTCGTCCTGCGCCGCGTGAGCCACGAGCGCTTCGAGCTGATGGCGGACCGCTCCGCGGCGCAGTGGCTGTTCGACTGGCTGCAGGACGCTGCCGTCGCCGTCGTCTAGAATCGCCCCAGCCATGAACGCCGGCCCGCCCGTCGAGACCTGGTCGTCGAACTTCGCGTTCTACCTCTCGGTCGCGGGCGCCGCGGTCGGCCTCGGCACCCTGTGGCGCTTCCCGTTCCTCGCCGGCCAGCATGGCGGCGGCCTGTTCGTGCTGGTGTTCATCGCCGCCTGCCTCGTGATCGCGGTGCCCCTGCTGACGGCGGAGTTCATGATCGGCCGGCGCGGCGGCCCGAACGTGCCGCTGGCCGCGGGCCGCGTTGCCGCGGCCTCCGGGCGCTCGCCGCGCTGGGCCGCGATCGGCGTGCTCGGCACGCTCTCGATCTTCCTGATCATGAGCTACTACACCGTCATCGGCGGCTGGGTTTTCTCCTACGTCGCGGCCTATGCGACCGGCGCCGCCGCGCAACTCGACCATGCCGGCCTCACCGCGCGCTTCCAGGCGCTGCTCGCCGATCCCTGGCGGCTGCTGTTCTGGCATTCCGCGTTCATGGGCGCGACCGTGCTCATCTCGGCCGCCGGGCTGCACCGCGGCATCGAGCTCGGCAACAAGATCATGATGCCGGGCCTCTTCGGCATCCTGCTCGCGCTCGCGATCTACGCGCTCGAGCAGGGCGACGCGGACCGCGCGATCGCCTTCCTGACGCAGGCGGACTTTTCGCGGCTCTCCGGCGGCCTCGTGCTCGCCGCCGTCGGCCAGGCGTTCTTCGCCACCGGTGTCGGCATGGCGATCATGATCGCCTACGGCAGCCACGTCTCCGCAACGACCTCGCTGCCGAAATCCGCGGCCGTGGTCGTCGCCTCCATCATCCTCGCCTCCGTGCTGTCGAGCCTCCTGATCTTCCCGCTCGTGTTCGGCTCGGGCGTGGACCCGGCGCAGGGGCCGCAACTCGCCTTCATCGTGCTGCCGTCCATCTTCATCGGCATGCCGGGCGGCGCCGTCGTCGGGACGCTGTTCTTCCTCCTGCTCGCATTTGCGGCACTTTCATCCGCCATTGCGGGCCTGGATCCCGCCGGCGCCTGGTTGATGGAGAGGTTCCGGCTGCGCCGTGCCGCAGCAATCTCGATCGTCGCGCTCGCGACGTGGCTCGTCGGCATCGCGACGGTGCTTTCATTCAACCACTGGAGCGACTTCCATCCGCTCGGCGCCATCGAGCGATTTCGCGCGGCGACGCTGTTCGACCTCACCGACTTCTTCGCCTCGAACATCCTGCTGCCGGCGGGGGCGCTTCTCACGTCGCTGCTGGTGGGGTGGCGGCTGGACCAGCAGGCGGTCGCGACGGACCTGGGCCGCCACGCGGGCGTGCGGTTGGCGCTGCTGCGGCTGCTGGAGTATGCATGTCCCCTCGCGATCCTCGCCGTGCTGATCGGCGCTGTCTGAGGGCATGACGATGAGCCGCTCGGCAGATGCGGGTCCAGTCCTGGTCGCCGAACGCGTGTTCGAGCTCGACGTCCTGCGCGGGGTGGCGCTCTTCGGCGTGCTGCTCATCAACCTGACCGATTTCGCGCGCCCGGATCTCATGGCGACCGAGGAGCAGCTGCTCGCGCTGCCGACGGCGGCGGCCGACGGAGTGCTGCATAAGCTCCTCGACTGGCTGGTCGCCGGCAAGGCGTACACGCTCTTCGCGTTCCTGTTCGGCCTCGGTTTCTACGTGCAGATGCAGCGCTCGGCGGCACGCGGCGGGAATTTCGACGCCATCTACCTCCGCCGTCTCTTCGTGCTGCTCGCGATCGGCATCGCCCACACCCTGTTCCTCTGGACCTGGGACATCCTGCACCTCTACGCGCTCGCGGGCTTCATCCTGTTCGCGCTGCGCGGGATCAGCGACCGCGCGCTGCTGTACGGCGGCATCGGCCTCGCGGTACTCAGCATGCCGCTGTACGGGGTCGCCGACGACGTCCTGGGTATCTCGGAATGGCACGGGCGGCCGTCGCCCTATTCCGACGAGGCGATCCTGGCAAGACAGGCGGCATCCGGATCCGGCAGCTACGCGGTCCTCTTCCGCGCCATGCTGGACTTCACGGTCGCGGACTGGCTGCTGTCCGGCGCGCTGTTCGCCTGGCTCGCCTGGTCGCTCGGGCGATTCATGATCGGCGCCTGGGTCGGGCGCCGGGGCTGGTTCCAGGATGCCGCCTCGCACCTGCCGGCTTTCCGGCGCGTCATGCGCATCGCCCTGCCGGCGGGCCTGATCATCTGCGGCGTCGGCGAACTGCTGCGCGTGCATGCGGGTGGCGCCTGGCTGCCCGAGTGGCCGCACTGGGGACGTGCGGGCAGGATCATCGGCCAGTGCGGCCTGCCGGTACTCGCGCTCGGATACGTCTGCGCCGTCGTCCTCGGGCTGCACACGCCCCTCGGCCGGCGCCTGCTTGCGCCATTCGCGCAGTCCGGTCGCATGGCATTGACCAACTACGTCACCCAGAGCTTCCTGATCGCCTTCATCCTCTTCGGCTGGGGTCCGGGCCTCGGGCTCGCGGGCCGGATCGGGACCCTGCATCTCACGCTGATCGTGATCGCTTTCTATGCCGCGCAGGTCTGGCTGAGCGGGCTGTGGCTCGCCCGGTTCCGCTTCGGTCCACTGGAATGGGTATGGCGCACCGCAACCTACGGGCACCGGCCGTAATCCTCGCCGCCCTGCTCGCGGGCTGCAGCGGCGAGCACGAGGCGCTCGCCGCGCGCGTGAACGCCGTGATGGAACCGCTCGTGGCCGCGCACGAATTCAGCGGCGCGGTGGTGATGACGCGCAAGGGCCGGATCATCTACCAGCGCGGCTTCGGCCTCGCGAACCATGCGGCGAACCTGCCCTTCACGCCGGAAACGCCGGCCGATGGCGGCTCGCTCGCCAAGACCCTGACCGCCGCGGGCATCTGGCAACTGGCCTACGAGGGGCGGATCGACGTCGACGCCCCCGTCCAGCGGTATCTGCGCGAGTATCCCCACGCCGGCACGACCGTGCGCCATCTGATCTCGCACAGCAACGGGCTGCCGCCGTACTACGAGTACTGGGATCCCTACTTCGCGCCGGACGAGGCGCGCACGACGTCGAGGATGCTCGAGATCGTCGCGCGCGAGCTCCCGGCGCCGTCCTTCACCCCCGGCTCACGCTTCGAGTACTCGAACTTCGGCTTCGACGTGGCGGCGCTCGTCATCGAGCGCGTGTCCGGCCTGCCGATCGGGACTTTCCTCGAGCGGCGGTTCTTCTCGCGGTTCGGGATGGAAGGTACGTTCGCGCGCCCGGCGCGCTTCGCGGACTGGCCCGGCATCCGGACGATGGGCTACCAGTGGGAAAGCGGCGACTGGCGGGTCGTCGACGTGTACGACCTGGAGGCCTTCATCGGCGCCTCGAACCTCTACTTTCCCGTCGCCGACCTGGCCCGCTGGGCGGGGGCGAACGCGGCTGGCACCGCGATCGCGCCGGCGGCGTACGCAGCCGGGCAGCGGCACAGCCTGATCGGCGGCAGGCCCTCGCCGATCACGGGCCTCAGCTGGTACTGCGACGATTCCGGGCTGCACTGCTACTACACCGGCAGCATCAACGCTTTTCACGGCCTCGCGTACTGGGACCGCGAGACCAACGAGGCGATCGCATTCATCGCGAACAGCGCGATCCCGCCGTGGAAGACGATCACGCTGCAGCGCGACCTGGTCGCCGCGCTCGCAGGCCGGCCGCTCACCCAGGACACGGCAGCAGGGTTCATCCCGCTGGATGCGGACGCACGCGCGTCGCTCGCCGGAACCTGGGTCGCCGACGGGAGGCCTGCGCTCACGATCACCGGCGGCGAAGGCGGACTGCGGCTCCGGGAAGGCGACGGACTGGAGTTCGACGCGTTCCAGGTGAGCCGCGATGTCTTCTATGTGCCGGGGCCGGACTACTGGATCGCTTTCAGTGGCCCGGATGGTCCGTCCACCCTGCACGTCCGGTCGATGTTCGTGGATTTCGCGGCGCACCGCGCCCGATAAGGAGCCGGTCATGCACCTCGGCGCATTCTCGGTGAGCCTGGCCGTCAAGGACATCGCCGCTTCCCGCGCTTTTTACGAGAAGTTCGGGTTCAGCGTGTTTCACGGGGACGCGTCCCAGGGCTGGCTGATCCTGAAGAACGGCGACACCGTCATCGGCCTGTTCCAGGGCATGTTCGAGAAGAACCTCCTGACCTTCAATCCGGGCTGGGACCAGAGCGCCCGGCCGCTCCCCTCGTTCACCGACATTCGCGAGCTGCAGCGTCGGCTCAAGGCGCAGGGCGTCAGGCTCTCGACGGAGGCCGACGAGAGCACGACCGGGCCCGCGCATTTCACGGCGGAGGACCCGGACGGAAACCCGGTCCTCGTCGACCAGCACGTCTGAAGTTCCCGGTTGCCAGCCCCGACCCGCGGGCGCAGGATGCGCGCTGACAGAAGCACGACCATGAACGTCCAGGGGACCTCGCCGTGACTCATCGCATGCGCTTCGCCACTCGCCGCCGCATCCTGCAGACCACGCTCTCGCTCGGCGGACTCGCCGCCGTGGCCCCGCTGCACCGCGCATTCGCCGGCCTGCCGGAAACGCCCATGCAGACGATGGGCCCGTTCTACCCGGTCACGCGGCCGCTCGAGGACGACGCGGATCTCACGCTCCTGAAGGGTCACGCCGAGCGCGCGCACGGCCGGGTGGTTCATTTGTCGGGGCGAGTGCTCGACACGCACGGCAACCCCGTGCGCAACGCGAAGATCGAGCTGTGGCAGGCGAATGCGCGCGGCCGCTATGCGCACCCGGCAGACGTCAACCCGGCGCCGCTCGACCCGAACTTCCAGGGCTACGGCGTGCAGACTACGGATGCCGAGGGACAGTACCGGTTCAGGACGATCAAGCCGGCCGCCTACCCCATCGGGCCGATGAACCCGGACGCCATCCGCCCGCCGCACATCCACTTCGACGTCCACGGCAGCAACACGCGCCTCGTCACGCAGATGTACTTTCCCGGCGAGCCGGAGAACGACGGCGACATCATCTTCAAGCACCTCACTGCCGCGGAGCGGAAGGCGGCCACCGCCGCGGTGCTGCCGGCCGATGACGCCGAACCGGACTCGATCGTGCTGCGCTGGGACATCGTGCTGCTGGCCGGGTAGGCGGTGTGAAGGCCATTCGCACGCGCATCGCGACGCTCCGGGACCTCGACGCCATCGCGCCGCTCTTCGACGCCTACCGGCAGTTCTACCGGCAACCACCCGACCTGCCGCGCGCCCGCGAGTACCTTCGCGAGCGCATGGAACGAGGTGAATCCGTCATATTCGTCGCCGAGGATGCCTCGGGCGGGCCGGTGGGTTTCACCCAGCTCTATCCGACGTTCTGCTCGGTGCGCGCCGCGCCGACCTTCGTGCTCTATGACCTCTTCGTCGCGCCGGAGGCCCGCGGCACGGGCGCCGGACGGGCGCTGATGCAGGCCGCGGAAGCCCACGCCGCCGGCACCGGCGCCGCGCGCCTCGAGCTTTCCACCGCGAAGACCAACGTCATTGCGCAGTCGCTCTACGAGTCGGAGGGCTGGACGCGCGACGAGGCGTTCTACGTGTACAACAAGGCGCTGAGGAAGACCTGATGGCATTCAGGACGCTGGCGGCCGCCATCGGCAGCTGGACGATCGCGCGGGCCTGAGGCATGGGCATGCTCGAACTTCGCCCCAACTGCGAATGCTGCGACCGCGACCTGCCGCCGGACAGCGCGGACGCGATGATCTGCTCGTTCGAATGCACGTTCTGCAGCGATTGCGTGACGAACGTGCTGAAGGGCCGCTGCCCGAACTGCGGCGGCGAGCTCACGCCGCGGCCGCGCCGGCCGGCGGAAAAGCTCGCGCGCAATCCCGCCTCGACGCAGCGGGTCCACAACCCGAAGCTGATGCGCGGGTAAGCAGCGACCCATCCCGGCCAAGCTGGCAAGCCGCACGTGGGTCGCCTCGAACACTGGGACCAGGTCTGGCGGACGAGGACACCGCAGCAGGTCAGCTGGTACCAGGCCGAGCCGCGCGTCTCGCTGGAGCTGATCGCCGCGGCCGGCATCGGGAAGGACGCGGGCATCATCGACGTCGGCGGCGGTGCCTCAGTCCTCGTCGATCGCCTGCTGGATCTCGGCTACACCAATCTCGCCGTGCTCGACATCGCGGGCGCCGCGTTGCAGGCGAGCCGCGCGCGCCTCGGCTCGCGGGCCGGAGCCGTCGAGTGGTACGAGACTGACGTCACGGCCTTCGAGCCGCCACGGCGGTACGCACTGTGGCACGACCGGGCGGTATTCCACTTTCTGACGTCGGCCGTGGACCGGCGCCAGTACGTCGCCACGCTGCGCAAGGCGCTGCAGCCGCGCGGCACGGTGGTCATCGCCACTTTCGCGCCCGACGGGCCGCCGAAGTGCAGCGGCCTCGACGTCCTGCGCCATGACGAGGCGACGCTCGGGGCCGAGCTTGGCCCGGATTTCCGGCTGCACGACGCCCGCCGCGAAACACACATCACGCCTTCGAACGCCGAACAGCGCTTCATCTACTGCCGGTTCCGGGCCGCGGGGTAATGGGGATGCGTCCCCTTTAAAAGGCGGGCGAATGGGACTACGCTCGGCCCCTGCGATTCTTCCAGGGGGGATTGGCCATGGGTCGCTTCCTTGCCGTCGCCTACGGCGCGGTGTGCTACGTCATATTCCTCGGAACGTTCCTCTACGCCATCGGCTTCGTCGGCAACCTCGTCGTGCCGAAGTCCATCGACACCGGCGTCCCGGGCCCGGTCGGCCAGGCGCTCCTGGTCAACGCCGTGCTGCTCGCAATCTTCGCCGTGCAGCACAGCGTGATGGCGCGCCCGGGATTCAAGAGCGGCTGGACCCGGCTGGTGCCGCGGCCCGTCGAGCGCAGCACCTACGTGCTGTTCGCCTCCGCCGCGCTCATCCTGCTGTACTGGCAGTGGCGGCCGATGACCGACGTCGTCTGGAACGTCGAGAGCCAGGCCGGCGCGATGGTGCTCTGGGCGCTGTTCGCGCTCGGCTGGCTCATCGTCCTCATCAGCACCTTCCTCATCAACCATTTCGACCTGTTCGGGCTGCGCCAGGTTTACCTCTACTGGCGCGGGCAGCCATACACGCACCTGCCGTTCGTGACGCGGTTCTTCTACAACCTCGTCCGGCACCCGATCAATCTCGGCTTCATCATCGCCTTCTGGGCGACGCCGACCATGACCGCCGGCCACCTGATGTTCTCGATCGCGACGACCGCGTATATCTACGTGGCGATGCTGCTCGAGGAGCGCGACCTGGTGCGCTTCCACGGGCAGGCATACATGGAGTACCGCGAGCGCGTGCGGATGATCGTCCCGATCCCGAAGTAGCCACCCCTGCCAGGAGTCACCATGAGGAAGCTCGTCGCGGGCCTCGCCGCCGTTTGCGCAGCAGCCGTCGTGCAGGCCGATCCCGTCACCGACTGGAACGCCCGCGCGGGCGAGATCATCCTCGGCGCCGGCGCGGGCACGCCGTCCGCGAACCGCGTCATGGCAATGGTCCAGACGGCGGTGTACGAGGCCGTCAACCGCATCACGCAGCGATACCCGGCGAGCGCGTTCCCGCTGGAGGCCGCGCCCGGCGCCTCGGCCGAGGCCGCGGTCGCCGCGGCCAGCTGCGCGGCGCTCAGGAGACTGCTGCCGGCGTCGTCCGCCGCGATCGACCGGCATTGCGGCGAGGCCTTGGCCGCGGTCCCGGACGGCGATGCGAAGGCCGCGGGCATCGCCCTCGGCGAAAAGGCGGCCGAGGCCGTGCTGGCCTCGCGCGCGGACGACCATGCGATGCGCGTCGTCCCCTACCGCCCGGCGGCGGCGCCCGGCGTCTACGTGCCGACGACGCTGCCGGTGATCCCGCACTGGTCGCGGCGCAAACCCTGGCTCCTGGAGAGCGCGTCACAATTCCGCCCGGGCCCGCCGCCGGACCTCAAGAGCGCGACCTGGACGCGGGACTACGGCGAAGTGAAGGCGCTCGGCGCGCGCGACGGCTCCACGCGCAGCGCCGAGCAGACGGCGATCGCCCGGTTCTGGGAGGGCACGCTGCCGACCGTGTACCACGGCGTCGTGCGCTCCGTGACGGGCCAGCCCGGCCGCGAGGTCACGCGCAATGCACGCCTGTTCATGGCCGTCACGCAGGCGATGGACGACGCGCTCATTGCGGTGTTCGACGCCAAGTACCACTACAATTTCTGGCGGCCGATCACCGCGATCAGGAACGGCGACCAGGACGGAAACGACGCGACGCTCCCCGACCTGACGTGGTTGCCGCTGATCGAG
>DATBLN010000059.1:0-14233 GCA_036555345.1 Steroidobacteraceae bacterium | reverse complement strand
GTCCGGGCGCTCCTTCTCGATGATGCGCGCGACCGTGCGCCATTCCACCGGCTCGATGTAGATGGCGTCGGCCATCTCCGGGTCGGTCATGATCGTCGCCGGGTTCGAGTTCACGAGGATGACGCGGTAGCCCTCCTCGCGCAGCGCCCGGCAGGCCTGGGCGCCCGAGTAGTCGAATTCGCAGGCCTGGCCGATGACGATCGGGCCGGCGCCGATGATCAGGATGCTCTCGATGTCGGTGCGCTTGCCCATCAGTGCGCGCCGCCGGCCGCGGCCTGCGCCTGGAGCAGCTGCTGGAGGCGTCGCACCATCAGGAACACGAAGTGCTCGAACAGCGGGCGCAGGTCGTGCGGGCCCGGGCTCGCCTCCGGATGGCCCTGGAAGCCGAAGGCCGGGCAGTCGGTGCGCGCGACGCCCTGCAGCGAGCCGTCGAACAGCGAGCGGTGCGTGGCTTTCAGGTTCGCGGGCAGCGTCGACTCGTCCACCGCGAAGCCGTGATTCTGGCTCGTGATCGCGACGTGGCCGCTGACCAGCTCCTGTACCGGGTGGTTCGCGCCGTGGTGGCCGAACTTCATCTTGACCGTGCGCGCGCCGCTCGCGAGCGCGAGCAGCTGGTGGCCCAGGCAGATGCCGAATACCGGGATGTCGGTGGCGAGGAATTCGCGGATCGCGGCGATGGCGTAGTCGCAGGGCTCCGGGTCGCCCGGGCCGTTCGAGAGGAAGATGCCGTCGGGATGCAGCGCCAGGACGTCCTTCGCGGCCGCCTGCGCCGGCACCACGGTCATGCGGCAGCCATGGTCGGCGAGCAGGCGCAGGATGTTGCGCTTGATGCCGAAGTCATAGGCGACCACGTGCAGGCGCGAACCGGGCCGTGCCACGCGGCCATCCTGGCCGATGCTGCCCTCGTTCCACTGGTAAGGCGCGTCCGCCGAGACGACCTTGGCGAGGTCCATGCCCTTGAGGCCGGGGAACGCGCGCGCGGCCCTGAGCGCGACGTCGGCATCGGCCTTGTCCGCGGTCGCGATGCAGCCGCCCTGGGCGCCGCGTTCGCGCAGGATGCGCGTCAGCATGCGGGTGTCGATGCCGGCGATCGCGACCGTCTCGCCCTCGACCAGGAACTGCGACAGGGAATGGCTGGCGCGCCAGCTCGAATGCGCGATGGGCAGGTCGCGGATCACGAGGCCGGCGGCGTGGATCGCCTCCGACTCGAGGTCCTCGGGCGTGACCCCGGTGTTGCCGATGTGCGGGCAGGTCAGCGTGACGAGCTGCCGGCTGTAGGACGGGTCGGTGAGGATCTCCTGGTAGCCCGTCATCGCCGTGTTGAACACGACCTCGCCGGTCGTGACGCCGGAGGCCCCGACGGAAACGCCCCGGAACACCGTGCCGTCCTCGAGCGCGAGCACTGCGGGCGTCGGTGTCACCGGTGCGTTCTCCCTGTGCGAGGCGCAGCCCGTGGACGGGTGGAGCCGCCAGGGACTCCACCAGCCGTCAACTCATGTGCATGGGGGCGCGCGACCCGGGCGCCGATTCTACAAGATTCAGAGCCCCAGCACGTCCGCCATGCCGTAGAGCCCGGGCGGCCTGCCGACCAGCCAGCGGGCGGCCGCGAGCGCCCCATGCGCGTAGGTCATGCGGTCGGTCGCGCGGTGGACCAGTTCGAGGGATTCGCCGGTGCCGGCGAACAGCACGTGGTGCTCGCCGACGATGTCGCCCGCCCGCAGGCTGGAGAAGCCGATCGACCCTGGCGCCCGGGCAGCCGCCTTGCCGAGCCGGCCGTAGACCGCGAGGTCCGCGAGCCGCCCGTCGCGGGCGCCGGCCACGATTTCGCCGAGGCGCAGCGCCGTGCCCGACGGCGCGTCCGCCTTGTGGCGGTGGTGGGCCTCGAGGATTTCCACGTCGTAGTCGCGGGGCAGCGCGGCCGCGGCGCGCCCGGCGAGCCCGAACAGCAGGTTGACGGCGAGGGACATGTTGGGCGCGACCAGCACGGGCAGCGTCGCGCTCGCCTTGCGGATCGCGGCGTGGCGCGGGGCGTCGAGCCCGGTCATGCCGATCACGACGGGGATGCCGGCCCGTCCGGCGGCGGCGAGGTTGTCCTCGACCGCCTCCGGCAGCGTGAAATCGATCGCGACCTCCGCCTTCGCGAGCGCCTGGGCGCGATCCGCGGTGACCTCCACCGCGACCGGCCCGGCCTGCGCGACTTCGCCCGCGTCGCGGCCGAGCGCCGCGCTCGCGGGAGATGCGAGCGCGCCGGTGAGCACGAGGTCCTCGCTGTCGCGCAGCGCCTTGACCAGGCAGCGTCCCATCCGCCCGCTGACGCCCAGCACCGCGACATTGGTCATGTCAGGCTCCTACCCGCCCATCCGCCCGAAGAAATCGCGCACGCCCTCGAGCCAGGAACGCTCGCGCGGATTGTGACGCTTGCCGTCCGCGGACAGTGACTTTTCGAACTGGCGCAGCAGTTCCTTCTGCTCGGCGGTCAGTTCCACGGGCGTCTCGACCATGACCCGGCAGAACAGGTCGCCGGTCGCCCCGCCGCGCACCGGCCGGACCCCCTTCTCGCGCAGCCGGAACACGCGCCCGGACTGCGTCCCGGCGGGGACCTTGATGGCGGCCTGGCCGTCGAGCGTCGGCACCTCGACGCTGCCGCCGAGCGCCGCCGTCACGAAGCTGACCGGCACCTCGCAGGACAGGTGCGCGCCGTCGCGCTCGAAGATCGGGTGCTCGCGCACCGCGATCTCGACGTACAGGTCGCCGGGCGGGCCGCCGTTCCGGCCGGCCTCTCCCTCGCCCGCGAGGCGGATGCGGTCGCCGGTGTCGACGCCCGCCGGCACCTTGACCGACAGGCGCCTGCCGCTCCTCACCCGGCCCTGGCCCGAGCACTTCGCGCAGGGCTCGCGGATGATCGTGCCGCGGCCCTTGCAGCGGGGGCAGGTCTGCTGCACGGCGAAGAAGCCCTGGCTGATGCGCACCTGGCCATTGCCGCCGCAGGTGTCGCAGGTGACGGGCGCATGGCCGCGCGCGGCGCCCGACCCGCCGCACTCGCCGCATTCGACCACGGTCTGGAAGTCGATCTCGGTGGTCGCGCCGGCCACCGCCTGCTCGAGGTCGAGCGCGAGCTCGTAGCGCAGGTCCGCGCCCCGGTAGACGGCGCTGCGCCCTGCGCGGCGGCCGCCGCCGAAGATGTCGCCGAAGACGTCGCCGAAGATGTCGCCGAAGGCGTCCGACGGGCTGAAGCCCTGCCCCGCCCCCCTCGCCGCGTCCAGGCCCGCGTGGCCGTACTGGTCGTAGGCCGCGCGCTTCTGCGAGTCGGTCAGGACCTCGTACGCTTCCTTCGCTTCCTTGAAGCGCTCCTCGGCTTCCTTGTCGTCGGGATTGCGGTCCGGGTGGTACTTCATCGCGAGGCGCCGGTATGCCTTCTTGACGGCATCCTCGGTGGCGTTTCGCGGCACGCCCAGCACCTGGTAGTAGTCACGCTTCGACATGGCGCTCCGCAAGGGCGTGCGCCGGGTGACCGTCGGTCACCCGGCGCACGCGGACCCAGTGGACGCGGGTGAAGCCGGCGTCAGTTCGGCTTCGGCCCCTTGTCCTTGATTTCCTCGAACTCGGCGTCGAGCACGTCTTCCTTGCCGCCGCCGGATGCGCCGGCGCCCGCCTGCCCCGCGCCCGGCTGCTGCGACTCCGCACCCTGGTACGCGCGCTGCACCACCGGAGCGCTCGCCTTGGCGAGCGCCTCGGCCTTGTGCTCGATCGCGGCCTTGTCCTCGCCCTTGAGCGCCCCGCGCAGGTCCGAGATCGCGGCCTCGATCGAGGCGCGCTCCTCGCCGCTGACCTTGTCGCCGAGGTCCTTCAGCGACTTCTCGGTCGCGTGCAGCAGCGCATCCGCGCGGTTGCGGGTCTCGACCAGCTCGCGGAACTTCTTGTCGTCGGCCGCATGCGCCTCGGCGTCCCGGACCATCTTCCTGATCTCGTCCTCGGACAGGCCGGAGGACGCCTTGATGACGATCCTCTGCTCCTTGCCCGTGGCCTTGTCCTTCGCCGAGACGTTGAGGATGCCGTTCGCGTCGATGTCGAAGGTCACCTCGATCTGCGGCATGCCGCGCGGCGCCGGCGGGATGTCCGACAGGTCGAACTTGCCGAGCGACTTGTTGTCGCCCGCGCGATCGCGCTCGCCCTGCAGCACGTGGATCGTCACACCGCTCTGGTTGTCCTCGGCGGTCGAGAACACCTGCGTCGCCTTGGTCGGGATCGTCGTGTTCTTCTCGATCAGGCGCGTCATCACGCCGCCCAGGGTCTCGATCCCGAGCGAGAGCGGCGTGACGTCGAGCAGCAGCACGTCCTTGACATCGCCCGCCAGCACGCCGCCCTGGATGGCGGCGCCGACCGCGACCGCCTCGTCCGGGTTGACGTCCTTGCGCGGCTCCTTGCCGAACAGGTCCTTGACCGCCTTCTGCACCAGCGGCATGCGGGTCTGGCCGCCGACCAGGATGACCTCGTCGACGTCGCTGATCGAGAGGCCGGCGTCCTTGAGCGCGACGCGGCAGGGCTCGACCGTGCGCGTCACGAGATCCTCGACCAGCGACTCCAGCTTGGCGCGCGTGAGCTTGAGGGTCAGGTGCTTCGGGCCCGAGGCGTCCGCCGTGATGTACGGCAGGTTGATCTCGGTCTGCTGGCCGGACGACAGCTCGATCTTGGCCTTCTCCGCGGCCTCCTTCAGGCGCTGCACCGCGAGCGGGTCCTTGCGCACGTCCACGCCGCTCTCCTTCTGGAACTCCGCGGCGACGTAGTCGATCACGCGGCGGTCGAAGTCCTCGCCGCCCAGGAAGGTGTCGCCGTTCGTGGAGAGCACCTCGAACTGGCGCTCGCCGTCCACGTCCGCGATCTCGATGATCGAGATGTCGAAGGTGCCACCGCCCAGGTCATAGACCGCGATCTTGCGGTCCTTGCCCTTCTTGTCCATGCCGTAGGCGAGCGCCGCCGCGGTGGGCTCGTTGATGATGCGGCGGACGTTGAGGCCGGCGATGCGGCCCGCGTCCTTGGTCGCCTGGCGCTGCGCGTCGTTGAAATAGGCCGGCACCGTGATCACGGCGTCGGTGACCGTCTCGCCGAGGTAGTCCTCGGCGGTCTTCTTCATCTTCATGAGCACGCGCGCGGAAATCTCGGGCGGCGCCATCTTCTTGCCCTGGCACTCGAGCCAGGCGTCGCCGTTATCGGCGCGCACGATCCGGTAGGTCTCGAGCGGGATGTCCCGCTGCACGACCGCGTCCTCGAAGCGGCGGCCGATGAGGCGCTTCACTGCGTGGAAGGTGTGCTGCGGGTTCGTGACCGCCTGCCGCTTGGCCGGCTGGCCGACCAGGATCTCGCTGTCCTTGGTGAAGGCGACGACCGACGGCGTCGTGCGGTCGCCCTCGCTGTTCTCGATGACCTTGGGCGTCGAGCCCTCCATGACCGCGACGCAGGAGTTGGTCGTGCCCAGGTCGATGCCGATGATCTTGGCCATGAATGGCTCCGGAGTGACTGATTGCCCCCGGTGTGGGGACTTTGCCTGCCGGTTTCAACCGCCGGCGGCCGGTTCCGAGGGTGCCTCGGCGGCGGTGGAGACGATGACGCGCGCCGGCCGCAGCAGGCGCCCGTTCAGGACATAACCGCGCTGGACCACCTGCAGCACGGTATGGGGCGGGTGCTCCGCCGAGGGCCGGGTCGCCATGGCCTCGTGCAGGGACGGGTCGAACGGCCGGCCCGCGGGATCCACCTCGGCAATGCCGGCGCGCTCGAGGGCCCTGCTGAGGAGACGCAAGGTGGCTTTCAGGCCCTCGACATGGGTGGCCGGGTCCGCTTCCGCCGCCTCGATGCCCGCCGCCAGGCTGTCGGCCACCGGCAGCAGCTCCGCGGCCAGGCGCTCGACCCCGAACTGGCGCGCCGACTCGATCTCGCGCGCCGCGCGCTTGCGGAAGTTCTCGAGTTCGGCGATGGCGCGCAGGAAGTCCGCGCGGTGCTGCTCCGCGTTCGCCTCGGCCTCTGCGAGGCGGGATTCGGGCGTGGCGTCGGTCGCGGGCGAGGCGGTCTCCGCGGGGGCGGCGGGCGCGGTCGGGTCGGGGGAGTTCATGGCCGCAGGGGTTGGGCTCAGTCGCGCGATTTCAAGGCGGAGCCCAGCATGCGGGCGGCGAGGTCCACCACCGGGATCACGCGCTCGTAGGCCATGCGGGTCGGGCCGATGACGCCCACGACGCCGACGACGCGGTCGTCCTGCGCATAGGGGGCGGCGACCACGCTGCAGTCGTCGAGGATCGTGAAGCCGGACTCGTGGCCGATGAAGATCTGCACGCCCTCCCCATGCAGGCTCTGGTCCAGCAGGTGCAGGATGTCACGCTTCTCGTTGAACGCCTCGAACAGCCGCCGCAACCGGTCCACGTTCGAGAGCTCCGCGAAGCCCATCAGGTTCGTCTCTCCGGCGACCACCATGTCGGCGCCGGGCTCGCCCGGCGGCTCGGCGAAGGCGCGCTGCGCGAGCGTGATGGCATCCACCATGAGCCGGTTCACCTGCTCGCGCGTCTCCTGCAGCTGCGCCACGAGCCTGGCGCGCACGTCGGCGAGCTCGCGCCCGCGGAACTGGTCGTTGAGGTAGCCGGCCGCTCGGTGCAGTTCGTCCGGGGAATAGTGGCGATCCAGCTGCACGACGCGGTTCTGCACCTCGCGCCCGTTGACCACCAGGATCGCGAGCACGCGATTGCCCGAGAGACCCACGAACTCGATCTGCGACAATGCGGCATGAGATTCGCGCGGCACCGTCACGACGCCGGCCAGGTGCGTCAGGCTGGACACCAGTTGCGAGGCGGCGGTCACCAGCGCCTTCGGGTCGCCGGCCCGCATCTCGAGGTGGCGCCTGAGTTCCGCGACCTCGCTCTCGCCCGGTGGCTGGTAGCGCAGCAGCGCATTGACGAAATAGCGGTAGCCCTTGTCGGTCGGCACGCGCCCCGCGGACGTGTGCGGCGAGCTGACGAAGCCGTGCTCCTCGAGGTCGGCCATCACGTTCCTGATGGTCGCCGAGGACAGGTTGAGGCCCGACTCCCGGGAAAGCGTGCGCGATCCGACGGGCTGGCCGTCGCGCACGTAGCACTCGATCAGGGTGCGCAGCAGCAATTGCGCGCGATCGCTCGGCGCCTCGTCGACAGCAGCTGTCGTGTCCCCCATAAGTGCCTGTTACAGAAGGAAAATGAAATGCGGGTCCGCCACGGGGTCGAAACTAGCAATCGCCCTTGCCGAGTGTCAAGACAACGTGCGAACGCGAAGGTTGTGCGGATGGCCCGCCTGCGGTGCCCGTGCTAAAAAGCCCCGCAACCCAATGAACAAGCCCTTTTCCCGGATCGCGCTCGTCGGCAAGGTCGAGGACCCGCGCGTGGCCGAGTCCATGGCGGCACTCGCACGCCACCTGCGCGGGCGCGGGCTCGCCGTGCTCATCGACCGCGAGGCCGCGGTCGCCGGCCTGCCGGACGGCGTCGAACGGCGCCCGGTTGCCGGGCTCGGCGCCGGCGCGGACCTTGTCGTCGCCATCGGCGGGGACGGGACCATGCTGTTCGCCGCGCAGCTCGTGATCGGGCGCGGCATCCCGCTGCTCGGGATCAACCGCGGCAGGCTCGGGTTCCTGACCGACATCTCGCCGGAGGACATGGTGGCGGCGTTCGACGCCGTGCTGGACGGGCGCTACGAGACCGACGTTCGCGGCATGCTTGCCGCGACGCTCGCGCGCCCCGGCGGCAAGCCCGCGTCCTGCCGGGCCCTCAACGACGTGGTCGTGCAGCGCCACGAGTCCGGGCGCATGGTCGAGCTCGAGACCTGGATCGGCGGCTGCTTCGTCAACACGCACGGCGGCGACGGGCTCGTCATCGCGAGCTCCACCGGCTCGACCGCCTATGCGCTGTCCTGCGGCGGGCCGATCATCCACCCGGGGCTCGGCGCGGTCGTGATCGCGCCGATCTCGCCGCACACGCTGTCCGACCGGCCGATCGTGGTCGGCCGCGAGAGCCGCATCGAAGTGCGCCTGGTGGCCCGATCCGCCACCCGCGCCCAGGTCACCTGCGACGGCGTCATGTTGGGCGACCTGGACCCCGACTCGACGCTCACGGTCGAGCCGGCGGCGGAGCAGATCACCTTCCTGCATCCGCCCGGCCACGACTACTTCCGCCTGTTGCGTTCGAAGCTGCACTGGGGCCGCAGCGGCCGCACCGGCGCCTCCGAAGTCTGATGCTGGTCCACCTGCAGATCCGCGACTTCGCGATCATCGACGCCGTGGAGCTGGAATTCGAGGGCGGCCTGACCGCGCTTACCGGCGAGACGGGCGCCGGCAAGTCCATCGTGGTCGACGCCGTCATGCTCGCGCTCGGCGCGCGCGCGAGCGCGGATGCGGTCCGCCACGGCGCGGAGCGGGCCGAGATCACGGCGACCTTCGAGGCCGGCGACGATGCGGCCGTGCGCCGCTGGCAGGAGGAGCAGTCGATCGCCGCGGACGGCGGCGAGATCGTGCTGCGGCGCGTGATCGGACGCGACGGCCGCTCGCGCCAGTACGTCAACGGACAGGCGCTCCCGGCACAGCCGGTGCGCGAGCTCGGCGAGCTCCTGATCGACATCCACGGGCAGCAGGAATTCCAGTCACTGGTGCGCCGCGACGCCCAGCGCGCGCTGCTGGACGGGCACGGCGGGCACGACCGCCTGCTGGTGCCGGTCGCGGAGTCCGCCGCCGACTGGCGCCGGCTCCGTGACGAGCGCGAAAGCCTCGCGGCGATGGCGCGCGACCGTGGCGAGCGGCTCGAGCTCCTGCGCTACCAGGTGGGAGAGCTCGAGTCCCTCGGCCTCGCGCCGGACGAAGTGCCCGCGCTCGCCGCGGAACGGGCACGGCTCGCGAACCGCGGCCGCCTGGCCGAGGCGGCGCGCAATGCGCTCGCGCTCGCCTACGACTCGGACGGCGCCGATGCCCACGCGTCCGCCGCCCGCGCCGCATCGCAGCTGCGCGCCGTCGCGGCCCTCGACGCGCGCCTCGCGGAGCCGCTCGCGATCCTGGAGGAGAGCCTCATCGGCCTGCGCGAGGCCGGCGCGCGGCTGTCGGTCTATCTCGAGACGCTGGATGCGGACCCGGCGCGCCAGGAGCAGGTGGAGCGGCGGCTGGCGGCGATCGAGGACCTCGCGCGCAAGCACCGCGTGCCGGCGGCGGAACTGCCGCCGCAGCTCGCGCGGCTGCGGGCGGAGCAGGCGGCGCTCGAGCATTCGGAGCTGGCGCTCGGCGCCCTCGATGGTCGCATCGCGGACGCGCTCGCGCGTTACCGCACCGCCGCCGCGGCGCTGACCGCGGCCCGGCGCACGGCGGCGAAGCGGCTCGCCGCGGCGGTGACCGGCCTCATGCGCCAGCTCGGCATGCCGGGCGGCCGCTTCGAGGTCGCACTCGAGGGCGACGCCGGTGCGGACCCGTCCGCGAATGGCGACGACCGGCCCGAGTTCCTGGTGAGCGCCAACCCGGGGCAGCCGGTCAGGCCGGTCGCCAGGGTCGCCTCCGGCGGCGAGCTGTCACGCATCAGCCTGGCGGTGCAGGTCGCGGGCGCGGCCCTCCAGGCCCGGTGCTGCATGATCTTCGACGAGGTGGATGCCGGCATCGGCGGCGGCGTCGCCGAGATCGTCGGGCGGGAGCTGCGCGAACTGGGCGGGCGCGGCCAGGTGCTGTGCGTGACGCACCTGGCGCAGGTCGCGAGCCAGGCCCACCACCAGCTGCGCGTCACCAAGCTGACCGACGGGCGCACGAGCAGGACCGCCGTCGCCGCGCTCTCGCGGGACGAACGGGTCGAGGAGCTGGCGCGCATGCTGGGCGGCGTCGAGGTCACGCGCAAGGCGCGCGAGCATGCGCGCGAGATGCTGCGCGCGGCCGGCGGTTCCGCCGGCTGATCAGCTGCGCTTGCGGCGGTGCGGGCAGTGCTCGCGGCGGCAGCGGCCGTACAGGATCAGGTTGTGCTCCTCGATCTCGAAGCCGAGCCGGCCGGCGACATTCGTCTGGCGCTGCTCGATGCCGCTGTCCATGAACTCCTCGACGTGGCCGCAGTCCAGGCAGACGATGTGGTCGTGGTGCTCCCCTTCGTTGAGCTCGAACACGGCGGTCCCGCCCTCGAAGTGGTGGCGCTTCACGAGCGCCGCGGCCTCGAACTGGGTGAGCACGCGGTACACCGTCGCGAGCCCGATGTCCTCGCTCTGTTCCAGCAGCGCGCGGTAGATGTCCTCCGCCGACAGGTGGCGGCCATGGTGGCCGGCCAGGATCTCGAGGATCTTGACGCGCGGCAGCGTCACCTTGAGCCCTGCCTTGCGCAGGTCGCTGGTTTCCACGTCGGTGCTCCGTCGCCGCGACGGGCGGCGATTCCGCTATGATGCGCGCCATTATCCTCCAGGGCCCCCGCCGATGCGACCCGCCCCCGCCATCGCCGCCATGATGCTCGCCGCCGTCGCCGCCAGCGGCTGCGTCTACCGCATGGACATCCAGCAGGGCAACCTGCTGGACGCCGAGCAGGTCGAGCAGGTCGAGGTCGGCATGACGCGCAGCCAGGTGCGCTTCCTGCTCGGCACTCCGATGGTCATCGACAGCTTCGATTCCGAGCGCTGGGACTACGTGTACAGCCTGCGCCGCGGCCACTCGCGCAAGGTCGAGCGCCGCCACCTCGTGGTCTGGTTCGAGGGCGACAAGGTCGCGCGCATCGAGGAGCCGCTGCCGGTCCCGCGCGAGCCCTCACCGGCCGCGGGCTGATCCCCTCCCGCGCCCGCCCGACCGCGCCAGCCTGCGGCGGCGCTCGCGCGGATCCTCCGCGAGCGGACGCAGCACCTCGACGCGATCGCCCTCCTGCAGGACCTGGCCGCGCGGAACTTCGCGCCCATGGATGCCGATCGTGCAGGCCGCGGGATCGAGCCCGGGGTGCCGCGCGAAGATCCCGGAACGCTCGAGTGCCTCGCCGGCCGTCGCCCCCGCCGGCAGCTCGAGCGGCAACACGGTCTGGCGGCCGGCCTCGGCGCAGGCGACCGTCACCGCGATGCGCTCACCCGCCACGGTAGACCTGTCGCGCGCGCCGCGCGAAAGCATCCACGAGCTGGTTGCAGATCTGCTCGAAGGCCGGACCGAGCGCGATGCCGCCCAGCAGGCCGCGGGTCTCGAAGCGCACCAGCAGGTCTGCGCGGGTGCCGGCGTCCGCGATCGGCGCGAAGTCCCAGCGGCCTTCCAGCGTCGCGAACGGGCCCTCGACGAGACGCATCTCCATGGAGCGCTCTGGCACCAGCCGGTTGCGCGTCGTGAAGCTGCCGCGCGCGATGCCGCGCTGCAGGCCGAGCGTGACCGTCACGAATTCGCCCTCCGCCGCGAGCACCTGCGCGCCCGTGCACCAGGGCAGGAACTCCGGGTAGCGCAGCACGTCGGCGACCAGGCCGTACATCTGGCCCGCGCTGTAGGGCAGGAGCGCGCTGCGGCGGACTTCGCGCATGGGGCGATTGTCGCCGCCGCGATGCGCCCGGACAACCGCGCGCGATGGCTACAATGCGGCATGGCGGAGAAGGACGACCAGGAGGCGCCGGGGCGGATCGCGGTCAATCGCCGGGCCCGCCACGACTACTTCATCGACGAGCGCCTGGAGGCGGGCGTCGCGCTGCTGGGCTGGGAGGTCAAGGCGCTGCGCGCCGGGCGGCTGCAGCTGCAGGAATCCTACGTGCTGCTGAAGGACGGCGAAGCGTACCTGTTCGGGGCGCACGTCTCGCCGCTGCCGACCGCCTCGACGCACGTGACGCCGGACCCCACGCGCAGCCGCAAGCTGCTGCTGCACCGCCGGCAGATCGATTCGCTCGTCGGCTCGGTCGAGCGCAAGGGCCGCGCGCTGATCCCGCTCTCGATGTACTGGAAGAACGGGCGCGCCAAGCTCGAGATCGGCGTCGCGCGCGGCAAGAAGCAGCACGACAAGCGCGCCGACACGCGCGAGCGCGACTGGCAGCGCGAGCGGGCGCGGGTGATGAAGGCGCGCCGCTGACGCGCCGGCGGGCGAAGGCCCGATCTGCTAGAATGCACGTGACTCCGGGGGCGATCGGTTTCGACGTGGGTCGCGAAACCCCAGGGGCGTGCCGAGGTGCAGGCCTCCTCGTTAATCCGCTTGCAAACCTATAGTTGCCAACGACGACAACTACGCTCTGGCGGCTTAATCCCGCCTAACCTCCGACTGGCATGTGCCTGTGCATCCAGACCCGGGGGACGCGCTCACAGGATCGCGGGACCGGCGTGCTGCGGGCCGGTGCCGCTAAAACGTTCCGCAGCTGGCCTCGTGTTTTCCCCGCCTGCCGGGTAGCACGGGGCGAGATCAATAGGCATGACACGCACGTAGATCCTGTGGCGTAGGGCTTGCGGACGCGAGTTCGATTCTCGCCGCCTCCACCAACCAGCATCCCCGGCCGTGAGGCCGGGGATTTCCGGTCCGGCGCCGGTCAGCCGGCGTGCAGCGACTTCACGTGCTCCGCGACGGCCTGCAGCTGCTCCGGCGAAAGCATCGGCCAGGGCGCCATCAGCGGCGACCCGCCGTGCTTCGCGGCGCCGTCGTGCACGATCGCCTTGATGTCCTCGACCTCGCCATCCACGCCGTTGCCGTTCGCGTCGTACTTGAACGCGCCGGCCGAGAAATCGGCTGGCTTCGGATTGAGCCCGGCGGCCGCCACGCCGTCGCCCTTGCCGCCGGCGCCGTGGCAGGTCACGCAGTAGGTCTGGTAGGCGGTCGCGCCGGCATCGCCGGCTGCCGCGACCGTCTCCGCCGCGGGCGCGGCCGCTTCGGCCGGTGCCGCCTCGGTCCCGGCCGCAGGTGCCGCCGCCTCGGGCGCCGCCGCGGGCTCCGCTTCCTTCTTCGAGCAAGCCGCCGTCGCCAGGACCGCCGCCAGCGTTCCGATCACCCACCGTGCGTTCATGGTCCGCTCCTTCGCGTGAATTCGTGGGGATGCAAGACCGCGAGCGTACTGGGACGGCCGCGCCGCGGCAACCGCCGGTCAGGGTCCGGGCGGCGCCGGCGCCAGCTGTCCCTGCCGGTGGAGCACGCGGTCGTAGGCGTCGCCGAACAGCACTTCGAATCCCACGCTCGCCCCGATGCAGGCGTCGCAGCGGTCGGATGGCAGCGGCCCGTCGGCCCAGAACAGCGCGGCGCCGAACTCGAAGAACAGCCACTCGCGCAGCATTGAGCGCCGGTGCGTGACGCGGAACCCGTACAGATCCGGTTGCGTGCCGTCGCTCTCGCCGCGCACGCTCACCTCATAGCGCATGGCGCGGCGGTAGTCGATGGCCTGGTAGAGCGCGCCCCGCGTGCGCCAGCGCACGCCCTCCGTCTCCTCGGACAGGCGGAACGAGTTGCCCCAGCGCAGCAGCCAGTCGCGGCCCAGGACGCGGTCGAGATCGAAGGCCTGGGTGACGCCGAAGCCCTCGTCGCTCTCGACGAACCCCGTGGTGCGCAGCGTCAGCAGCAGGTCGTCGCCGAGGTAGACGTAGTGCCGGTAGCGCGCGTTGAAGTAGGGATTGAGCGGCGACTCGAGCTTGACGCCGGCGCCCAGGTCGAAGCGGCTGTCGCGGTCGCGCAGCACGCGGTAGCCGATCCCCGCGAACCACTCGGCGGGGTCGTCGTCCGAGAAGGCGCCGGCCACGGGGCCGACGTCCGCGATCTCGTCGGCGACGTACTCGTCGCGCTCGGCGCGGCCGATGGTCGCGCTGAAGCGCTCGCTCAGCGCCGGGAGCTCGACGCTGGCGCGGAAGCGCCCGTCGAGGTCGAACTCTTCCTGCTCGTTCCAGCCGAGCGCGAGCGCCGCGCGGCCGTTGGTGGCGTCCTCGCCCTCGGCGTACTCGTGCTCGCCGCCGAACAGCCGGTCCACGAGGCGCGCGGTGCTGCACACGCCGCGCTGCAGGCCGGCGCGCATCGCGTCGAGGCGACGGGCATCCTCCGGCAGTTCGCCGCGGCAGCCATTCGATTTCCCCGCGTCCCCGCCGGCGCTGTCCGCGACCCTGCCGGGCGGATCCGGGACCGGTCCCGCCGCCGCCGGGACGGGCGCGAGCAGGAGCAGGGTTGTCGCAAGCGGCGAGAGCGCGCCCGCCATCGTCAGGTCGCGCGTCCGCGCCCGATCGCGTCGAAGAAGTGCCGGCGGCACAGCGGCAGGTAGCGCTCGTTGCCGCCGATCTCGACCTGCTCGCCGGCGCGCTCGACGCTGC
>DATBLN010000103.1:0-21484 GCA_036555345.1 Steroidobacteraceae bacterium | reverse complement strand
TTTCGTCGCCGAGCGGTTCCAGTCCCCGCTGGCATTCCTGGGTGTCCCGGATCACCTGGGTCCGATCAGCGTATCGCCGTCGGATGAGGAGATCACCGGCGATGTCAGTTTGACCTGGTCGCTCAGCGACGACACCAACGTCTACGGCCGTGTTGCGCGCGGTTACCGCGCGCCCTCGATCCAGGGCCGCCTGCTGTTCGGCGACACCGTCTCCGTCGCGGACTCGGAGACGGTCCTGTCGTGGGAAGCGGGCGTGAAGACGAGTCTCTTCGGCGGACGCGGCCGGCTCGGCTTTACGGCCTACATGTTCACGATGGACGACCAGCAGCTGACGGCGGTGGGCGGGACCACCAACTTCAACACGCTCATCAATGCCAACCAGGTGGACGGCCAGGGCTTCGAGCTCGACCTCGAGGCATACCTGACCGACAGCCTGCTGATCACGTTCGGTGCGAGTTACAACGATACCGAAATCAACGACTCGAACCTCGGTATCCAGCCATGCGGCGGTGGCTGCACGGTTCTCGACCCTGCCGGCTCCGTGCCGGGCACGGTCAGCATCGACGGCAACCGGCTGCCGCAGTCGCCCGAGTGGATCGCGAACTTCACGGCGCGCTGGGGCACGCCGATCGGCGAGGGCGAGCTGTTCGCCTACACCGACTGGGCGTACCGCAGCGACGTGAACTTCTTCCTGTACGAGTCGGCGGAGTTCAAGGGCAAGTCGCTGCTCGAGGGCGGCCTGCGCGTCGGCTACAACTGGAACGACGGGGCCCAGCAGGTCGCCCTGTACGGCCGCAACATCACGGACGAGATCGTGGCCGTCGGCGGCATCGACTTCAACAACCTCACGGGGTTCATCAACGAGCCGCGCCGCTGGGGCCTGGAGTTCTCGACGAAGTTCTGACGCCTGCCGGGGCGGAAACCTCCGGCGGGCCCGAGCGGTCGGGGGTTTCCGCATGCCGGAACTGCCGGAGGTCGAGACGACGCGCCGGGGCATCGAGCCCTGGCTCGTCGGCCGGCGCATCGAGCGCCTCGTCGTGCGCGAGCCCCGCCTGCGCTGGCGCGTGCCGCGCAGGCTGCCGGGGCAGGTGCGGGGCGCCACGGTCCATTCGGTCGGCCGCCGCGCGAAGTACCTGCTGATCGCAACCGACGCCGGCACGCTGATCTGGCACCTCGGCATGTCGGGGAGCCTGCGCGTGCTCGATGCGGACGCCCCCACGCTCGCGCACGACCACGTGGACCTCGTGCTCGATTCCGGGCGGTGCCTGCGCTTCAACGACCCGCGCCGTTTCGGCAGCCTGCTGTTCACCGCCACCGACCCGGCCCGCCACCCGCTGCTCGCGGCGCTCGCGCCCGAGCCGCTGTCGGCGGAATTCGACGCCGGGCAGCTGTGGCGGCGCGCCCGCGGCCGCCGCGCCTCGATCAAGTCTTTCATCATGGATTCGCGCGCCGTGGTCGGGGTCGGCAACATCTACGCGAGCGAAGCGCTCTTTCGCGCGGGCATCCGCCCGGGGCTCGCGGCGGGACGCGTCAGCCGCGCGCGCATGGCGGCGCTCGTCGTCGCGATCCGCGAGGTGCTCGGCGAGGCGATCGGCGTCGGCGGCACGACGCTGCGCGACTACGTCGATCCTGCGGGCGCGCCCGGCTATTTTGCGCGGAAGCTCTTCGTCTACGAGCGTGAGCGAAAGCCCTGCCGGCGCTGCGGAGTGCCGATACGCCGGTTCACGCAGGGGCAGCGCAGCACCTATTGGTGCCCGGGCTGCCAGCGCTGAGGGATCCTGCGCTCAGCCGCGCGCAGCGCGGCGCTTCGCGAGCGCCTCGGCCACGATCGGGTGCACGAACTTCGAGACGTCGCCGCCGAAGCTCGCGATCTCGCGCACGAGCGTCGAGGAGATGAACGTGAACTGCTCTTTCGGCGTCAGGAACACGTAGTCCACGTCGGGCGCCAGGTGCCGGCTCATGTTCGCGAGCTGGAACTCGAACTCGAAGTCGGATACGGCGCGCAGGCCCCGCAGCACGACGCCGCAGGCCTGCTCGCGCGCGAAGTCCACCGTGAGCCCCGTGTAGCCCATCACGGTCACGTTCGGCAGGTCCTCGATCACGCGCTGCGCGAGCTCTACCCGGGCCTCGAGCGGAAACACGGGCGCCTTCCCGGGATTCGCGGCGATGCCGATCACGACGCGGTCGAAGATGCCGGCGGCCCGGCGCACGAGGTCCTGGTGGCCGTTGGTGATCGGGTCGAAGGTGCCGGGATAGACGGCGCTGCGCTTGAAATTCACCGCTGATCCTCCCCGCCCTCCCGCGGACGCAGCGCCAGATGATACCCGACCACGCCCGCGCGCCCCGACCGGTGCAGGATCCAGCCCGGCGGCAGGGACGGCGCGCCGCTCGCGGCCGGCGCCTCCAGGTAGATCCTCGCACCGGGCGCGAGCCAGCCGCCCGAGTCGAGCGCGCGCATCGCCGCGTCCAGCAGACCCGCTTCGTAAGGCGGGTCGAGGAACACGACGTCGAAAGGCCCCGCCGGCGACTTGAGCCAGGCGAGCGCTTCGCCATGGACCACCTCGAGACGGTCCGGTGCGAGCGTCGCAGCTGCCTCGCGCAGCCGCCCGGCCGCCTCACGGTCCCGCTCCACCAGGACGACTTCGCGCGCGCCGCGCGAGGCGGCCTCGAAGCCGAGCACGCCGGTGCCGGCGAAGAGGTCGAGGCAGCGGCTGCCGCCGATCACGGGCGCAAGCCAGTTGAACAGCGTCTCGCGCACCCGGTCCGGCGTGGGGCGCAGCCCCGGCAGGTCCGGCACGGGCAATCGCCTGCCGCGCCATTTCCCGCCGATGATGCGTACGTAGCCGGGTCTTTTTTGCAGCGCATTGTTACGGCCGCGGCTGCGAATACGACGCATGGTGCGACGCCAATCCCTTAAACTTGCGGGACCATTCGGGCGAAGCGTAGGCTGGCCCGAAACGAACGAGCGCGATGATACGCGCCCTGACCTGGGACAACACTTGCCGGAGCTTCCGTCATGAGGATTCGTATCGTTGCCGCCGCGTTGCTCGCTGGCCTGGTGCTGGCGGGTTGCTCGGGCTCGCCGGCCGACAGCATCGGGCAGACCAACCCGCAGTCCGGCAACAACGTGCCGCCGGCGCCGCCCGCGGGATCCGGCAGCTTCGTGCCGTTCTTCCGCCCGACCACCGGCATCCTGCCCTTCCCGATCGACCTCTACTTCAGTGGCACGACGGACGCCACGCTCAACCTGCCTGGCACGCTCAGGCCCGTGACGCCGCACTTCGACGCGCTCAACGCGCTCGACGGCTGGTCGACGACTTCCGACATCACGATCCGGTTCTCCGGCGCGCTCGACCCGGCGACGCTCGCCGCGAACGTCCGCGTCATCCGCGCCACGATCGATCCGGCGACCAAGGCCACGATCCCGCCGGTGCTCGGCATCCTCCAGCCCGGCGTCGACTATTCGATCGGCGTGTCGCCCGACATCGACAGTGCCGGCGCGACGATCCTGATCCGGCCGCTGCGCCCGCTGGCGGCCTCGAGCGGTCCGGTCATCGGCCCGATGCAGAACAATGGCTACCTGGTGCTCGTCACGAACGGCGTGCGGAACTCGACGGGCACCGCCGCGGCACCCGATGCCGAGTACCTGACGGTGCGCAATGCCGCGATCGCCGACCTGAGCGCCGGCATGATGTCCCCGACCTGCGCCTCGGTCACCAATGCGACGCTGAATGGCGTCTGCCGCCTGACCTTTGCCCATCTGGCGATCGGCAGCCAGCTGCCGGCGCCGTTCACCGTGTCGCCCGGCACCGTGGTCGCCTCCTTCAGCTTCTCGACGGTGGGGACCCAGGACACGCTCGCGTTCGTCGCGGCGACCACCGCGCCGAGGTCCTACAGCGTGTTCTCCACGGGTCTGAACACTTCGTTCATGGGCCTGCCCGGCATCGCGGACATCTATGCCGGAACGCTGAACGTCGCCTACCGTCTCGCAATCCCGCCGACCGCGACGTCCACCAGCGTATTGACAACGCCCTGGCAGGCGGCCGGGCCGTCGCCGGTTCCGGGCATCGATCCGGCGAGCCGGAACCTCACGCGCTTCAACCCGATCCCCGCGGCGGGGACGCCCCTCGACATCCCGCTGCTGCTCATGGTCCCGAACATCCCGCCGGGCAAGCCCGCAGCCGGCTGGCCGGTCGCCGTCTTCGTGCACGGATTCCCGCGCGACCGTACCGACGCGCTGCTCGTCGCGGACTCGCTGGCCGCGCGGGGATTCGCGACGATTGCGATCGACCTGCCGCTGCACGGCGTCACGCCCTCGTCGGCCGCCTATGCCCAGCCGTTCGCGACGCCGATCGAGCGCACCTTCAACCTCGACCTGCAGATCAACGCCGTCTTCGGCGCGCCCGGCCAGGACGGCCAGGTGGACCCGACCGGCGTCAACTTCCTGAACCTGACGAACGTGCTGGTCCAGCGTGACAACTCGCGCCAGGGGATCGCCGACATCATCGCGCTGATCCGCACGATTCCGACGATCGACTTCGACGGCGTGGCGGGCGCGGATTTCGATCCCGCGCGCATCCACATCATCGGGTATTCGCTGGGCGGCACACATGCGGGGACGGTGCTCGGCCTGCTCGGCGCCGAGGTCAAGGCCTCCGCGCTGCCGTCGGCCGCCGCGATGCTGACGGATACGATCCGCAACTCCGCGACTTACGGGCCGATCATCAACAACCTGCTGGCCGCGAGCGGCGTGACGGCGAACACGACGATCTACCGGAATTTCTTCCGCAACGTGCAGGCCGCGTTCGACGCGGCGGACACGGTCAACTATGCCTCGACCATCGCGGGCGCGGCCGCCGGCGGCCGTGAGGTCTACCTGTCCACGTTCGAGGGCGGCGCCGGGGGCTTCCCGACCGACCCGGTGGTGCCGGTGAGTTCCACCCAGCGGCTGATCAGCACCGTCGGGGGCGCGGGCGTCGCGCGCGTCAATACGGTGGGCATCACCAACGTCTCCGGCACCAACGGCGCATGGGTCCCGTTCTCGCAGGGCATCCACAACTCGCTGCTGGACCCCGGGCCGTCGCTGTTCACGACGCTGGAGATCCAGGGCCAGATCGCGCACTTCCTGGCGACCGGCGGCGACGAGGTCAGGATCCTCGACGGCACGGTGATCCAGCCGTAACCGGGACTCCATCGTCCTTGACCGACTCGCGCGCGCCGGCTTCCGACGAGCCCGGCGGAGCCGCCGCATCGAATGGCTTCCTCGCGCGCCTGCGCGCGCGCGTCAACCGTGGCGCGTCCTGGGTCGCCGACCTGCTGCCGGGACGCAAGATCGACGAGGCGCTGCTCGAGGAACTCGAGACGCGCCTCCTGGCGGCCGATGTCGGCGTCGAAGCCACGCAGGAGCTCCTCGCCGGGCTGCACCGCAAGGTCGAGCGGCGGGAACTGGCCGACGCGGATGCGCTGCTCGCGGCGCTGCGGGCCATGCTCCTCGAGATGCTGCGCGCGGTCGAGCGGCCGCTCGTCATCGACCGCGCGCGCCGGCCCTACGCGATCCTCGTCGTCGGCGTGAATGGCAGCGGCAAGACGACGACCATCGGCAAGCTGGCGCGCCGGCTGCGCGCCGAGGGGCTCTCGGTCATGCTGGCGGCCGGGGACACCTTCCGCGCGGCCGCCGTCGAGCAGCTCGCGGCCTGGGCGGAGCGCAACGGCGTGCCGATCGTGTCCCAGCGCGCCGGGGCGGACCCCGCCTCGGTCGTGTTCGACGCCATGCAGTCGGCGCGCGCCCGCGGCATCGACGTGCTGGTCGCAGACACGGCCGGCCGGCTTCATACACAATCGCACCTGATGGACGAGCTCGCGAAGGTGGCGCGGGTGATGAAGCGCCAGGATCCCGACGCCCCGCACGAGGTGCTGCTCGTGCTGGACGCCGGCCTCGGCCAGAACGCCCTGCGCCAGGCCGAGCAGTTCCAGCGCGCGGCCGGCGTCACCGGCATCGTCGTGACCAAGCTCGATGGCACGGCGAAGGGCGGCGTCGTGGTGGCGCTCGCGCGCCGCTTCGGGCTGCCGATCCGGTTCGTCGGCATCGGCGAGCAGGCGGAGGACTTCGGCGTGTTCGACGCCGCCGCCTACGTGGACGGACTGTTGCGCGCGAACCCGGAGGCGGCGGCGTGATCCGCTTCGACCGCGTATTCAAGCGCTACCCGAACGGCCGCGAGGCGCTGTCGGAGCTCTCATTCGAGCTCGAGGCCGGCGAGATGGCGTTCCTCACCGGCCATTCCGGCGCCGGCAAGAGCACGGTGCTCCGGCTCATCGCGCTCCTCGAGCGGCCGACGCGCGGTCAGGTCGTCGTCAACGGCCGCAACACCTCGACGCTCAGGCGCGGCGCCATCCCGGCCCTCCGCCGGCAGGTCGGCGTCGTGTTCCAGGACCACCGCCTGCTCGATGACCGCCCGGTCTACGATAACGTGGCGCTGCCGCTCGCGATCGCGGGCGTGCCGCGGCGCGAGATGGACAAGCGCGTGCGCGCCGCGCTCGACCAGGTCGGCCTCCTCGGCAGGGAGCGCGTGTTCCCGCTCGAGCTCTCGGCCGGCGAGCAGCAGCGCGTCGGCATCGCGCGCGCCGTGATCACGAAGCCGCCGGTCCTGATCGCCGACGAGCCGACCGGCAACCTGGACCCGGACCTCGCGCTCGAGGTGATGAACCTGTTCCACCGCTTCAACGCGGTCGGCGTCACGGTGATGGTCGCGACTCACGACATCCACCTGCTCGACCGCTTCCGCGTCCGGCGCATCCACATCGAGCAGGGGCGGCTCGCCGCCAATCCCTATGTCGCTGCCTGACGAGCTTCGCGCGGCGCGGCCCGCGGGCCCGCGGACCCTCGGCGGCGCGCTCGCGACCTGGCTCGAGCGCCACGCGCAATCGCTGGTCGCCTCGCTCGGCCGGCTGGCGCGGCAGCCGTTCGCGACCGCGCTCACGGTCATCGTCATCGCGATCGCGCTCGCGATGCCGGCGGCGCTCTGGCTCGTCGTGGCGAACGCGCGCTCGCTGACGGCGGATCTCGGCGAGACCGTGCAGCTCTCCGTCTACCTGCGGCTGCCGGTCACGACCGAGCAGGCGAAGAAGACGGCGGCCGCGATCCAGGCGCGCGTCGAGGTGGACCGCGCGGTGCTCGTGAGCCCGGACGAGGGCCTCGCGGAGTTCCGGGCGCTGTCCGGGCTCGGCGAGGCGCTCTCGGCGCTCGCCGAGAATCCGTTGCCGTGGGTCGTGAAAGTCCGCCCGGCGGCTCCTCACGATACGGCGTCCGCCGTGGAGAGCCTGGCCGCGGCGCTTCGCCGGATGGAGCAGGTGGAACTCGTCGAGGCGGACACGGCCTGGGTCCGGCGCCTGCACGCGATCCTCGATACGTTGAAGAGCCTCGTGCTGCTCATCGCGACCGCGCTCGCGGCCGGCGTGCTCGCGATCATCGGCAACACGATCCGGCTCGAGATCGACGGCCGGCGCGCGGAGATCGAGGTGGTCAAGCTGGTGGGCGGCAGCAATGCGTTCGTGCGCCGCCCCTTCCTCTATTCGGGCTTCTGGCACGGGCTCGCCGGCGGCCTGCTGGCGGTCGGCCTGGTCCTGATCGCGCTGGCCGTCCTCGAGGCGCCCATCGGCCGGCTCGCGGCGGCCTATGGCGGCTCGTTCACGCTGGTCGGGCTGGCACCCCGGGAATCGTTCACGGTTATCGGCGGCGGGGCGGCACTCGGCTTCGTCGGCGCCTGGCTGGCGGCTGGCTATCATTTGCGCCGGATCGAGCCACGTGCGTAACTATTTGTTCCATAAAAAGTTTTCTGGACCAGCCATCGGAACTTCGGGGGGTCTTAGCACTCTATAAGCGCGACTGCTAGACTTCTTTTCAAGGAGGAACCCACCGCGATGTCAGGCACTGCGCTCGCGCTTCCGAATCCCTCGCTCGTGCTGACGGGCCCCGTCGGCAGCCTCGAGGCCTACGTCGAGCGCGTTTCCAGCATTCCGATGCTGACCCGCGAGCAGGAACTCGAGCTCGCGCGGCGCTTCCGCGAGCATCAGGACCTGGACGCGGCGCGCGACCTCGTGCTGTCGCACCTGCGCTTCGTCGTGCACATCGCGCGCGGCTACATGGGCTATGGCCTGCCGGTCGGCGACCTGATCCAGGAAGGCAACATCGGCCTGATGAAGGCGGTCAAGCGCTTCGATCCGGACATGGGCGTCCGGCTCGTCAGCTTCGCCGTTCACTGGATCCGCGCCGAGATCCACGAGTTCGTGATCCGCAACTGGCGGCTGGTGCGCATCGCGACCACCAAGGCGCAGCGCAAGCTGTTCTTCAACCTGCGCCGCATGAAGAAGAACCTCGCCTGGCTCAACGACGAGGAGACGCGCGCGGTCGCGGTCGAGCTCGGCGTGGCGCCGGAGGAAGTCCGCGACATGGAGCAGCGCCTCGCCGCCCGCGACCTCTCCTTCGACCCCGCGCCGGATACGGACGAGGAGGAGGCGGTCGCCTCGCCCTCGCTCTACCTGCCCTCCCCGGAGGCCGACCCGGCCGCCGTGATCGAGCGCGACCAGTGGGAAGGCGCCGTCACCGAATCGCTGGCGGCGGCGCTCGAGGGACTGGACGCGCGCAGCCGGGAGGTCATCCGCGCGCGCTGGCTCGCCGAGGACAAGCGGACGCTGCAGGATCTCGCCGACCAGTACGGCGTCTCCGCCGAGCGCATCCGCCAGATCGAGTCCGCGGCGCTTCGCAAGCTGCGCACCGCGCTCGCGTAGCCGGTTTCAGGCGGCGGCTTCGACCGCCGAGGCGACCGCGTCGTGCATGCTGCGGTCCAGCGGGTCGGGCACCAGGTCCTCTCCCGGCGCGAGCTCCGCGATGCGCCGCGCCGCGGCCACCAGCATCGGGTCCGTGAAGCGTTTCGCGCGCGCCGCGAGCGCCCCCTTGAACAGGCCCGGGAATCCCAGCACGTTGTTGATGCCCTTGCCGTCGGCCGCGATGGCGGCCCCGTGCTGCAGCGCCACCACGGGCTCGATCTCGGGGTCCGGGTTCGAGAGCGCCAGGATGATCTGGCCCTTCCGCACCATGTCCGGCCGGATCAGGCCGCGCACGCCGGTCGTCGCGATGACGATGTCGCAGGCCTTCATGATCTCCTCGAGCGAGGATTTCTGCCCGCCCATCTCCGCGAAGCGGCGGAGCGCGGCCTCATTGAGGTCCGCGCCGAGCACGCGCTTCACGCCCGCATGCATGAGCAGGCGCACGATGCCGATGCCCGCGGCACCGAGGCCCACCTGCCCGATCACGCAGTCATGAAGTTCGCGCCCCGCGCGACGCGTCGCGTTGATGGCGGCCGCGAGCACGACCACGGCCGTGCCATGCTGGTCGTCGTGCAGGACGGGGATGTCGAGCCGCCGGCGCAGCCCCTCCTCGATCGCGAAGCACTCCGGTGCCGCGAAGTCCTCGAGCTGGATCGCCCCGAAGCCGGTGGCGATCGCGGCGACATGGTCGACGCAGCGCGCGGGATCCGTCTCCGTCAGCAGGATCGGCACCGCGCTGATTCCGGCGAGCGCGGCGAAGAGCGCGGCCTTGCCCTCCATGACGGGCAGGCCGGCGAGCGGGCCGATGTTGCCGAGGCCGAGCACGGCGGTCCCGTTCGTGACGATCGCGACCGTGCTGCCGAGACCCGTGTACTGCCAGGCTTCGGCCGGGTCCTTCCGGATCGCGAGACACACGCGCGCGACACCCGGCGTATAGACATCCCGCAGGATCTGCTGCGTGTTGATCGGCAGCGCCGGCACCACGCGGATTTTGCCGCCGCGATGCCGGTCGAAGACGCGGTCAGACTTGCCGACGAAGCGCGCGACGGGCAGCGCGTCGATCCGCGCGTACAGGCTGCGGTCCGTCTCCTCGTCCATCTCGAGCGTGATTTCCCACAGCGTACGTCCCTGCTCGCGGTGCAGCGCCTGCAGGTGGTCGATCGTCAGGCCGGCGTCGGCGATGACCTGCAGCACCCGGGCGAGGCTGCCCGGCTGGTGCACGGTCTCGATCATGAGGATTTCGGGAATCTTCATGTGGGCATCCAGTGACGGTGGGCCGGGGGGCGCCGGATCGGTGATAATCTTACCGTTTGACCGGCCCATGCGCCGGCTTCCGTACCGACCGGATCCCGGGGGATTCACGATGTACCACAGATTTCATGTCCTCGCGTTCGTGGCCGCGGCGGCCGTCGCCCTGGCCGGCTGCGCCAGCCAGAAGGAGCCGGCGGAACAGGCGCTGGCCGGCATCGAAAAGACGCTGGAGGGATCCGGCGCGCAGCTGCAGAAGTACCTGCCGGAGCGCTACCAGGAGATCGAGGCGAGGGTGAAGGGGCTGCGCGATGCGCTCGCGCAGGAAAACTACGGCGACGTGGTGTCCGACGCGCCGGCCGTCGCGGACGAGCTCCGCCACGCGGTCGCCGACAGCGCGATCCGCCGCGCGCAGCTGCGTGTCGAGATGGAGGCCGAGTGGGCCGACCTGATCAAGACGATGCCGGCGATGATCGAGGCCGTCGACCACAAGATTGCGGTGCAGGGCAGCCGCCCGCCCGCGGGCATGGACAAGGCCGGCTGGAAGGCGATGATCGATTCCTACGACGCGACGCGCGACGCCTGGGGCAAGGCCGCGGCGGCCATGACGGCCGCGAACTTCGAGGAGACCGTGCTCGCCGGCCGCGACGCAAAAGCGAAGATCGCCGCGATCATGGATTCCCTCGGCATCCAGGCCTCCTGAGGACGACGCCATGAACATCCTGACACGCATCGCCGCGATCGCGGCGCTGTCTGCGGCCGTCGCCGGCTGCTCGCAGAAGGATCCCGCGCAGGAGGCGATCACCGCGGCGGAGAACGCGCTCGCCGCCGTCTACGAGGACGCGCAGAAATACCTGCCGGAGCGCTACGCCGAGGTGAAGTCGGAGCTCGAGAAGGCGCGCGCGGCCTTCAACGAGGAGCGCTACGCGGACGCCATCGCCGCAGTCAAGGACGTGCCCGCGCGCGCCGAGGAGCTCGCCAAGGACGTCGTCGAGGCCAAGCAGAAGGCGCTCGCCGAGCTCAACGCCGACTGGGTGCGCCTGTCGGGCAGCATGCCCGGCCTCATCTCCGGGATCGGCGCGAAGCTCGAGGAGCTCGGCAAGATGCGCCGGCTCCCGCCGGGCATGGACAAGCAGCTGCTCGAGGAGGCGAACGCGGCCTACGGCAGCGCGCGCTCGGCCTGGGACGAGGCCGGCCAGGCGTTCAATGCCGGGGACCTCGAGGGCGCGGTCGGCAAGGCGCGCGACGTGGAGGCGATGGCCCAGGACCTCGTGACCCGCCTCGGCATGCAGGCGGGCTGAGGTCGCGGATGAGCGAAGGACTCCCGCCACTCGACCTCTACGACGTCCGCGGCGCCCTCACCGACGAGGAGCGCATGGTGCAGGACTCGGTCGCCCGCCTCGTGGACGACCGCGTGCTCCCCGTGATCCAGAAGCATTTCGAGGAGCACACCTTCCCGCGCGACCTCGTGCCGGAAATCGCGGCGCAGGGACTCCTCGGCAGCTCGCTCGAGGGCTACGGCTGCGCCGGCATGAACGCCGTGTCCTATGGCCTGATCTGCCAGGAACTGGAGCGTGGCGACTCCGGCATCCGCAGCTTCGTCTCGGTGCAGTCGAGCCTCTGCATGTACCCGATCCACGCCTACGGCAGCGACGCGCAGAAGAAGAAGTACCTGCCACGCATGGCGGCGGGCGAGCTGATCGGCTGTTTCGGCCTGACGGAGCCGCACGGCGGCTCCGACCCGGGCAACATGAAGACGCACGCGAAGCGCCGCGGCCGCGACTGGGTGCTGAATGGCTCCAAAATGTGGATCACGAACGCCCCGATCGCGGACCTCGCCGTCGTGTGGGCGAAGTCGGACGAGGGCATCCGCGGCTTCATCGTGGAGAAAGGCACGCGCGGCTTCGCCGCGCCCGAGATCGAGCGCAAGTTCTCGCTGCGCGCCTCCTCGACCGGCGCCCTCTTCCTCGAAGACGTGGTCGTGCCGGAGGAGAACGTGCTGCCCGGCAGCACGATCGGCCTCAAGGCGCCGCTCTCCTGCCTGACGCAGGCGCGCTATGGCATCACCTGGGGCGTGATCGGCGCGGCGCAGGCCTGCCTCGCGCAGGTCCTCGACTACACGCAGACCCGCGTGCTGTTCGGCCGGCCGCTGGCCGCCAACCAGGCGATCCAGATCCGCCTCGCAGGCATGGCGCGCGGCATCACCGCGGCGCAGCTCATGTCGCTGCAGCTCGGGCGGCTCAAGGATGCGGGCCGCATGCATCCGGCGCAGGTCTCGCTCGCCAAGTGGAACAACTGCCGCATGGCGCTCGACGTCGCGCGCGACGCGCGCGACATGCTGGGCGGCTCCGGCATCAGCGCCGAGTACGTGCCGATCCGCCACGCGCTCAACCTGGAGAGCGTGATCACCTACGAGGGCACCGAGACCATCCACCAGCTCACGATCGGCCGGCAGCTGACGGGCATCAACGCGTTCTGAGACCGGGCAGGCCGATGATCTACCGGGATCGACAGGCTGCCGGGCGCGCGCTGGCGGACAGCCTTGCGCAGTACAAGGGCCGCGCCGGCGTGATCGTGCTGGCGCTGCCGCGCGGCGGCGTGCCGGTCGCGGCGGAGGTGGCCCGCGCGCTCGGCGCCCCGCTCGACGTTCTCAACGTGCGCAAGCTCGGGATGCCGTGGCAACCCGAGTATGCGGCGGGCGCCATCGCGGGCGGCGGCGTGCTGGTCCTCAATCCGGCGGCGCGGGCCGACACCCCGGCGCTCGAGAAGCTGCTCGAACCCGTGATCGAGGAGGAACGGCGCGAACTCGCGCGCCGCGAGCGCGTGTACCGCCGCAACCGCCCGCCGCTCGAGCTGCGCGGCAGGTCCGTGATCCTCGTGGACGACGGCATCGCGACCGGTTCGACCATGGAGGCAGCCGCCATGGCGGCACGCGCGCTGGGCGCGAAGGAGGTCGTGATCGCGGTCCCGGTGGCGCCGCCCGGGACCGTCGCGAAGCTCGCCGGTTACGCCGATCGGATCGAATGCCCGCAGCAGCCGGCGGGCTTCATGGCGGTCGGCCAGTTCTACGTCGAATTCCCGCAGCTGTCGGACGAGGAAGTGGTCGAACAGCTCGCCGCCGCAGGCGGCGGCGCGTCCTGACCTGCGGGCTTTATCGCGCGCTCCCGTACCGCTAGGCTGTCGCGAAGGGAGAGGCCACATGCCCAGAACCGCGGCTTCGCTCGCCCGCGAAGCGCTGGAACAGCTCGGGGTCCGTTACACGTTCGGGATCCCGGGCGTGCACAACACGGAGCTCTACGACGAGCTCGGCGCGTCGGGGACCATCACGCCGGTGCTCGTCGCGCACGAGTGCGGCGGTGCGTTCATGGCGGACGCCGTCAGCCGCACGGGAGCGGGCGTCGGGACGCTCCTGATCGTCCCGGCGGCGGGCGTCACGCATGCCGCGAGCGGCATCGGCGAAGCGTTCCTCGACGGCATTCCCATGCTCATCATCGCCGGCGGCGTGCGCCGCGACACGGGCCGCGCCTATCAGCTGCACGACATGGACCAGCACGCGTTGCTCGCGCCGATCACCAAGGGCCGCTGGCGCGTGGAGCGCTACGAGGACGTGGCGCCGGTCATCCACGAGGCCTGGCGCCTCGCGGTGAGCGGCGAGCCCGGGCCCACCTTCGTCGAGATCCCGGTGAACCTGCAGCTCGAGGCCGGCCCGGTCGCGCGCGTGCCCGAGTTCGAGCCCGCCCCGCCGGCCGGATGCCGCGCGGGCGCCGCCGACATCGCGCGCGCCGCGGCAATGCTGCGCGAGGCCAGGCACCCGGCCATCTTCTGCGGCTGGGGCGCCGTGGACGCGTCCGCGGAACTCGCTGCGCTCGCCGACGCGCTGGGTGCGCCGGTCTCGACGACGCTGCAGGGCCTGTCGTCGTTCCCGGCCACGCATCGGCTGCACGCCGGTTTCGCGCTCGGGCCCGCCGCCGTGCCCGCGGTCGAGAATGCATTCCGTGACTGCGATGGCCTGCTCGCCGTCGGCACGCGCTTCGCGGAGATCCCGACCGGCAGCTACGGCTGGGACCCGCCCGCGAACCTCGTGCACGTGGACATCAACCCGAAGGTCTTCAACGCCAATTACCCGGCGGCCGTGGCGCTCGAGGGCGACGCGAGGGCGGTGCTCGCGTCCCTGCAGGCGGCGCTCGGCACGGTCCCGGGCGGTGCCGCGCGCGCGGAGCAGGTGGCCGCGCGCCTTGCGGACGACAAGCGCCGCTATCGCGACGAATGGAGGGCCCACGACCCCAGGGGCCGAGTCAACCCGGTGCGCTTCTTCGATGCATTGCGCCGCCGCCTCCCGGACGACGGCATCGTCGTCGCGGACGACGGCAATCACACGTTCCTGGTCGCCGAGCTGATGCCGATCCACGCACCGCGATGCTATTTCTCGCCTTCCGACTTCAACTCGATGGGCTACTGCATCCCGGCCACGATCGGCGCCAAGCTCGCGCGGCCGGAGCGCGCGGTCGTCGGCATCGTGGGCGACGGGGCGGCGCGCATGACCGGCCTCGAGATGGCGACGGCGGTCGCGCAGAAGGCGGGCATCACCTGGTTCGTGTTCAACGACGGCGAGCTTGCGCAGATCGCGCAGGCGCAGCAGACGCCCTACAACCGCAAGACCTGCACGGTGCTGCCGGAGCTGGACCTCGAGGGCCTCGCGCGCGCGAACCGCGTCGGCTACAGGCTGATGCGCGACGACGGCGACGTCCCGCGCGTCGTCGGCGATGCGCTCGCCTCTGCGGGAGCCGGCGAGCCCGTGCTGGTGGACGTGCGCATCGACTACTCGAAGCGCACGCGGTTCACCGACGGAGTGATCCGGACGAATCTCAGGAGATTCGGCATCGCGGACCAGGCGCGCCTCGTCGGCCGCGCACTCTGGCGGAAGTTGACGGGCTGATCAGTCCGCGACCGGCACGCAGTCGACGCCCTCGGTCCGCAGCCGGGCGCAGAGCTCGCGCGCGGCTGCCTCGGGCAGCGGGCCGGTGCGCAGCCGCCAGACATCCGCGGGATCTTCCTGGGGGGCGAGAATCCTGAGAGAAATCCCGCCGGGCGCCGCGGCCAGCGCATCCGCCAGCCGCGCCTGCGCCGACTGCGCGGCGGCCTCGTCCGAGAAGGCGCCGAGCTGGACCGACCAGTCGCGGCCACCGCCGTCCAGCGGCACGAACCTGGCCAGCCGGTCGCGCGCCTCGGCGGCATGGCGGCCCTCCGGCCAGTCGGCGAGATGGCGCTGCCACGCCTCCGGCGTGCGCAGCCGGTCCGCCCGCGCCCAGTCCTGTTCCTCGCGCAACTCGAGGATGCGTTCCCTGGCCGCCACGGCGTGAGCGCCGGCCGGGAAGCGCGCCAGGTATTCCTCGTAGCCTGCAACGGTGTCCGTGCGCGCGGCGTCCTTCCAGCGGGACTCCTGGCGGCTGCAGCCTCCCGTGATCGAGGCGGCGACGATCGCGACGATGATCCACTGCGCACGCAACGCGCCCACACCTCCTGTGCAGCGCTTCCCTATAATCCCGGCAACCCAGCGGAGTGCCGTTGAAGCCACCGCCCGCCCGTCCCGACGTCCCGGAGATCGTCGCACACCGCGGCGATGCGGAACACTTTCCCGAGAACACCTTGCCGGCGCTCGAGGCCGCCTGGCGCCTCGGCCTGCGTTACGCCGAATTCGACGTGCAATTGTCCGCCGACCTGGTTCCCTACCTGATCCACGATGCCAGCCTCGAGCGGACCACGACGGCCGCCGGAGACGTGCGGCTGATGCACTCCGGCCAGCTCGACGGAATCGACGCCGGCGAGCCCGCGCGCTTCGGTACCCGGCACGCGGGGACGCGACTGCCGCGGCTCGTGGCGGTGGCGGACCTGATGCGGGAATTTCCGGAGGCGCGTGCGTTCGTCGAGATCAAGCGCCAGAGCCTCGCCCACCACGGTCATGCGCTGTGCGTCGACAGGATCCTGCAGGCGCTCGGCGATGCGCGCGGGCGCTGCATCGCGATCTCCTTCGATGCCGATGCCTGCCGCGTCGCGCGCGCCGCCGGCGGATTGCCGGTCGGCTGGGTACTGCGCCACACGCCGCACGCGAGCCTGGCGGCGCTCGAGGACCTGCGGCCGGAGTACGTGTTCTGCGACCAGCGCCTGCTGCCGCCCTCGGGACCGCTGCCGCAGGGATCCTGGCGCTGGGCGATTTACGAGGTGACCGACGCGGCGACGGCGTGGCGGCTGCATGCGCAGGGCGTCGGCCTCGTGGAGACGATGGCGCCCGCGCGCCTCTTGCGCGAACTCGCGGCCACCGGGAAGCCCGCATGAGCGATCGCGTGTTCGTCGCGATCGACCAGGGCGGGCATGCGACCCGCGCGACGGCCTACGACGCGTCGGGCGCGGCGCTGGGCGCGGCGCTCGTCACGATCGCGACCCGGCACAACGCGCTCGGCCACGTCGAGCACGACCCGGTGGAGGTCGTCACGAGCGTGTCGACCGCGCTCGCCGAGCTCACGCGGCACGTGCCGGCGTCGCGCTGGGCCGCGGCCGGCTTCGCCGTGCAGCGCTCGAGCCTGCTGTGCTGGGATTCCGACGACGACACCCCGCTGTCGCCGGTGATCTCCTGGCAGGACCGGCGCAACGCCCTGTGGCTGAAGGGCCTGGCGCGGCGCGCCGACGAGGTGCATCGCCTGACCGGGCTGCCGCTCTCGCCGCACTACGGCGCGAGCAAGATCCGCTGGTGCCTCGATCACCTGCCCGCGGTCCGCGCCGCTGCGGCGCAGGGCAGGCTGCGCGCGGCGCCGCTCGCCTGCTGGCTGCTGCACCGACTGCTGGACGAGCGGCCATTCGTCGCCGATGCCGCGACGGCGGCGCGCACGCTCCTCTGGTCGCCGTTCGAACGCGATTGGTCCGAGGAGCTGCTGGCGATGTTCGGCGTTCCGCGCGCGATCCTGCCGCGCGCGGTCGGCACCGCCTGGGACTTCGGCACGCTTGCCTGCGACGGCGCCGCGGTGCCGGTCACGGTCTGCAATGGCGACCAGTCCGTGGTGCCCTTCGCGGCCGGGCCGCTCGATCCCGCCGCCGCCTACGTCAATCTCGGCACCGGCGCCTTCGTGCTGCGCCCGGTCCCGGAACCTCTGCGAGCGCCGCCCCTGCTGACGAGCGTCATCCGCGCCGACGAGCGGCGCTTCGACTGCGTCCTCGAGGGCTCCGTCAACGGGGCGGGCGCCGCGCTCGAGTGGCTCGAGCGGCACCAGGGCGCGGCGGCGGATCGCATGCTCGCGCTGCTGGACGGCGCGGCGCTCGTGGACGACGCGGCGCCGTTCTTCCTGAACGGCGTCTCCGGCCTCGGCTCGCCATTCTGGAAGCCGGACTTCGAGTCGCGCTTCGTCGGCGGCGGCAGCGACCTGCAGCAGTGCCGCGCGGTGCTGGAAAGCGTCGCATTCCTGATCAAGGCGAACCTCGACGAGATGGACCGCCACCATGCGCCGCCCGGGCGCCTCGTGACGAGCGGCGGCCTCGCCGAGAACCGCCTGCTATGCCGCCTGCTGGCCGCGCTGTCGGAACTGCCGGTGGACCGGTCGAGCGACCGCGAAGCCACCTCGCGCGGGCTCGCATACCTGGTCGCCGGGGAGCCGGCGGATTTCCAGGCGCCCGCGAGCGATCGTTTCGAGCCGGAGGTCGAGCCGGACCTGCTCGCGCGCTACCTGAAGTGGCTCGAGCTGATGCGCACAGCCGCTGGTTGACCGTCAGTCCCGGCTGAGCTCGGCAACGATCGTGCGGTCGATCCAGCTCGGACCGCCGAGCGCATCCATGTAGCCGCAATGCCCGCCGCGCTCGGTCACGACCAGCCTGAGCGAGGGCGGATTCGCCAGCTTTTCCAGGTCGCGGGCGAGGATCATCGGGTCGTCGCGCGAGGTAATGAGCGTCGCCGGCGCCGAGAGCGACTCCAGCACCGGCCCCGTGATCGCGTAACCGCGCAGGTAGGCGGCGAGATTCGGGAAATCCGTGTACTGGCGGACCATCCGGTCGGTCATCTCGGTGAGCGAGGGGTCGGACAGCAGGTCGCCGAAGTCGTAGATCGCGGGCCAGGCCGCCTGCTTCGCCTGCAGCGAGGCGCGCCACTTGTGCAGGAAATACCACCGGTAGATCGCCGGGCCGCTTTCGAGCGCAGCGAGCGTCGTCGCCGGATCGAGCACCGGGCAGACCGCCACGATGCGCGCGATGCGGATCCCGGCCCCCGCCGCGCGGGCGCCGACCCGCAGCCAGAAGTTGCCGCCGAGCGAGAACCCGGCGAGGGACAGGATCGCGTCCGGGTGCAGAGTTTGCACGCGCGCGACCGCGCCCGTGACCTCGGCGATGCGGCAGGAATGAAACAGCTCGCGGTTGAGCGCGTGCGTGCCGCCGTGGTCGCGCAGGTTGAGGCGCAGCACGAAGAAGCCGCGCTCGTGCAGCAGTTGCGCGACGGAGAGCACGTAGAGCGATTCCGAGCTGCCCTCCCACCCGTGCAGCAGCACGGCGAGGCGGCGCGGGACGAGCATCGCTTCCTCGGCCGGGATCGACAGCCAGCCCATCAGCCGCACGCCGTCGCCGCAGTCGAGGACGAGCCTGCGGCTCGCCGCGACGACCGGCGCCGCGCGGCGCTCCACGGCGGCGCGGCGCAGCGGCAGGCTCGGGAGCACCGACTGGAGGTGCCGGTTGGCGAGCCAGACTGGGGGCCGGAATCCGGCGGTCAGCTCATTCAAGGGTGATCCGCGTCGCCCCCGGCAATGTCGAGACGAAACCCGCGCCCATCAGCTGCGCCGGTGTCGTAAACCCCGCGGGCGCCGGGGACGTCAGCAGCCTGCGAGCGATTGCGACGGCCGCATCGGTCGTGACCGTGTAGCCGTTCGCCACGCGCACGCGCGCCGTCACCCTGCGGCCGGCGGCATTCCGCGCCTCGCCCCAGACGTGGACCGGCGTGCGCTCGCGCTCCTCGGCGCTCGGCCCGGGCGCGCCCTTGCGGATGCGCCACTTCATCAGCGCCTGCACGCCCTTGCGTCGCAGGAGCCAGCCGAAGCGGCCCAGGCGCTTCAGGTTCGCGAGCGCCCGCGGCGAGACCGGCACGTAGACCTCGATGTCGGGAACACCGGTCGTGCGGTACGCCGTGCTGACGTCGCCCCAGGGGATTGCGGTGGCAAGCTTCTCGCCGTCGCCGAAATCGATGCGGCGCGAGAGCGAACCGAGCGGGATGCGCACCAGCTCGCCGCCCCTGCGCACCCGGCTGCCGTGGCCGAGGCCTTCGACGCTCGTCGAGGCCGTGCCGCGGCTGAGCGCGCTCTTGCTGTCGAAGCCGAGCGCGAGGTGCGTCGCGTCCGGAAGCGCGTGCTTGAGCGTCAGGGCGACGCAGTCGGTCGGGACGACGTCGAAGCCGACGCCCGGGCAGATTACGACGCCGGCCTCGCGCGCGCGCGCGTCGTGCCGGTATCCCAGCTCGAAGACGTCGATCTCGCCGGTGATGTCGGTGTAGTGCGCGCGGGCGGCGAGGCAGCCCGCCATCATCGGCGCGGCCGTCGCCGAGAACGGGCCGGCGCAATGGACGACGACGCCGCAGCCCGCGAGTCCGGCCGCGAGCGCCGCCGGGTCATCGAGCCCGAACGCGCGGGATTCGCAGCCGAGTTCGCGGGCAAGTGCGGTGACCGGCCCCGCCGACCGGCCCGCCAGGACCGGAGCCATCCCCTGCGCGGCGGCCGCGCGCGCGATCATCTCGCCCGTGTATCCGTTCGCGCCGTAGATCAGGAGGCGCGCCGTCATTTCTCGATGACGCTGATCTCGATCCGGTTGTTCGACTGCGCGGCGGCGTTCCATTGGCCCGCGGTCGCCTGCTCGATGGCGGGATAGGATGCCGCGAGGCGCTCCCGCGGCCCGGGCGCCAGCTCGAGCTCGATCGCCCCGCCCGTGCGCTGGCGCACGGTGGCCGCCAGGTTCGCGAAGGCGAGCGGCTGGCGCGCCGCGCCTCCCGGGACCTCGTCCTGCGGATTGCCCATCTGTTCGCATTGGGTGGCAGGCGTCGCGGGAGGCGCCGGCGAATACCCCTGGGCCGCGGACCCGACCAGGCAGAAATTCCCCGCGTAGATCTCGATGCGCACCCTGCCGCTGATCGCCGTCCGTTCCAGCTGTCCGACGAGCGTGCGCACGGCTTCGAGCCGCGACGGCGCGAGCGGCTGCTCGCCGAACGGGACCGACAGCACCATCGGGCGCGGACCACCCGCCTGTGCATCCTGGGCGGCAAGGCGCTCGTTGGCGGTGCGCCACTTGTCGATGGCCTGGGTCAGCGACTCGTTCGACGCGGTGACGGCCTCGAAGGCGCGCTCAGCCTGGCGGGTCGCCACCGTGGACTGCCAGTACAGGACCGCGACGACCAACAATGCGACGAGTGCCGAGGCGGTCGCCAGCATCCAGCCCCACGGCTTCGTGGCCTGTGGCGGCGCCGGCGGCTCGGCCGGCGCTTCCCCGGCCGGCTCCGCTTCCCTGGGTCTCAGCTCGGAAAGGATCCGATGGGTGTGGGCCTCGAGCGTTGCCACCATGAAACGGCGCAGCTCGACGCTCTGTTCCCTCAACATCGACTCCAGCAGCGAGCGGGTGCGCTGGTCCGCTTCCTGCACCGCTGGCGCGAGGCCCGCCTGTGCGCCGATCGGCTCGCCGTTCGGCGACTGCAGCGCGGACGGCTCCGCGTCCCGGCGCTCCGGCAGCAGCTGCAGTTGGTAGAGCGCCTTCGTGACGTCAATCGGCCGGATCGACTTCGGCAGCACGCCGACCGCACCCGAGGCGCGTGCCTGCCCGCCGTAGATCTCGCCTTCCTGCGACGTGTACATCATGATCGGGATGGCGGCGAGCAAGGGATTCGCCTTGATCTCGCGCACGGCCTGAAGGCCGTCCATGCCCGGCATCAGGTGGTCCATGAAGATCACGTCGGGATGGTGCTCGCGCAGATAGTCGAGCGCGGACTCGGCGGAATCCGCCGAATCGACCTCGATCCCGTATTTCTCGAGCATCCGGCTGAGGACGACCCTCGCCGACTTGGAGTCGTCCACGACCAGCGCGCGCTTGCCGGGCATCCAGTTCCTCCCTGAGTACAATAGTCTAGCGCAAGATCGCCGCTGCCTACCCGGCCCGACACCCATCCGCGATATGATGCGTGGGCAGGGACGGAATCCGCAGGATCCGACCGATGTCCAGAGTTCCATCGAACCTGCTGCCCGACACGCTGCTCGCGACCCTCGTCGATTCCGCGCCCGACGCCATGCTGGTGGTCGACGCCGGCGGGCGCATCGTGTTCGCAAACCGGATGGCCGAGCAGATCTTCGGCTATGCCGCCAGCGAACTGCGCGATGCGCCGATCGAACGGCTCATCCCCGACCGGATCCGC
>DATBLN010000098.1:0-2095 GCA_036555345.1 Steroidobacteraceae bacterium | reverse complement strand
CCTGCTGATCATGGCCACGCTGCCCTTCGCGCTGGTCGGCGGCGTCTGGTTCCTGCACCTGATGGGCTACCACCTGTCGGTGGCCACCGGCGTGGGCTTCATCGCGCTGGCCGGCGTGGCGGCCGAGTTCGGCGTCGTGATGCTGCTGTACCTGAACCAGGCCTGGGCGCGGCGGACGGCCGCCGCGGCGGCCGCGGGCCGGGCGCTGGCGGAGACCGACGTGCGCGAGGCGATCACCGAAGGCGCGCTGCTGCGCCTGCGCCCGAAGCTGATGACGGTGCTCACGATCGTCGCGGGCCTGCTGCCGATCATGTGGGGCGAGGGCGCGGGGTCCGAGGTCATGCGCCGGATCGCGGCGCCCATGGTCGGCGGCATGGCGAGCGCCACGGTCCTGACGCTGGTCGTGATCCCTGCGCTGTTCCTGCTCTGGAAGCGGCGCCACATCGCGTAGAATCGCCGCCATGAAGACACCGGCGAGGGACGGCTTCCACATGCCCGCGGAGTGGGAGCGGCACTCCGGCACCTGGATGCTATGGCCCGAGCGCCACGACAACTGGCGGGAGGGCGCGGCGCCGGCGCAGCGTGCGTTCACCGCGGTCGCCGCCGCGATCGCTCAGAGCGAGCCGGTGTCGATGGCGGTCTCGGCGCAGCAGTTCGAGGCCGCGCGCCGCGCGTTGCCGCCGGCGGTGCGCGTGGTCGAGATGTCGTCGAACGACGCCTGGATGCGCGACGTCGGGCCGACGTTCGTCGTCAACGCCCGCGGCCACAAGCGCGGCGTGGACTGGATCTTCAATTCCTGGGGCGGACTGCAGGGCGGCATCTACTCGCCCTGGGACCTCGACGACCAGGTCGCGGCGAAAGTGCTGGAGATCGAGCGCTGCCAGCGCTACCGCGCGCCCTTCGTGCTGGAGGGCGGCGCGATTCATGTCGACGGCAGGGGCACGCTGCTCACGACCGAGGAATGCCTGCTGAATCCGAACCGCAACCCGGACCTGCGCCGCGGGCAGATCGAGTCGCTGCTCGAGGATCACCTCGGCGTGCGCAAGATCATCTGGCTCGGCCGCGGCGTGTTCAATGACGAGACCGACGGGCACGTGGACAACCTGTGCTGCTTCGTGCGTCCCGGCGAGGTCGCGCTGACCTGGTGCGAGGACCGCAGCGATCCGCAGTACGACATCTCGCACGAGGCCTACGAGTTGCTGCGACTGGCTCGAGATGTACGCGGTAAGCCATTGAAAATACACAAGCTGAATCAGCCCGGGCCGCTGTACATGACGGAGGCCGAGGCGGCGGGCATCGAGCGCGCGCCGGGTGCCAAGCTGCGCCGTGCCGGCGAGCGGCTGGCGGCGTCGTACGTCAATTTCTACATCGCGAATCGCGCGATCGTGATGCCACTGCTGGATGAGCGCCACGACGGCCGGGCCAAGGCCGCGCTCGCGCGCATGTTCCCCGGACGCAAGGTCATCGGCGTGCCCTCGCGCGAGATCCTGCTCGGCGGCGGCAACATCCACTGCATCACCCAGCAAGTCCCAAAATAATTGGGGACGTTTCCAAAATAATTGGGGACGTTTCCCAATTAAGGTCCTAATTGGGAAACGTCCCCAATTACTTTGACCAGGCGAGTTCGAGGAAGAAGGCGCGCGGGCGGCCGGGGAAATAGCGGTCGCTGCCGAAGGCGAAGTCGGCGCGGTCCGCGTAGCTCGCGTCGAGCAGGTTGGTGACGCGCGCCGCGAGCGCCCAGCCGGATGCCGGCTGCCAGGACAGGCGCAGGTTCGCGACGTCATGGCCCGGATAGCGCGCGGTGTTCGCCGCATTGGTCCAGTAGTCGCCCACCCACAGCCACTCGAGCTCCGCGCCCATGGCGGCGGACGCGTACTGCAGGCGCAAGGCATGCAATTCGCGCGGCGCGGTGTCCACGTCGTTGCCGGCGGTGATCTGCTCGCCCTGCTCGACGGCCGCCGTGAAGCGATACTCGTGACGCGCGACGGTGCCGCTGCCCGCGAGCGTCCATCCGCCGCCGATGCTCCAGTCGAACTCGTACTCGAGGCCACGATGGCGCGTGCGCCCGCCGCCGACGTTGAAGCCGGCGGAGTCG
>DATBLN010000063.1:0-14747 GCA_036555345.1 Steroidobacteraceae bacterium | reverse complement strand
GACATCGACACGATGCGAAAGCGCTGCACCTTCGTGCGCATCACCGGGGCCGGCGTGCGCGAGAGCCACGTGCACGACGTCAGCATCACCAAAGAAGCGCCGAACTACCGGATCGGATGATGGCCGAGCGCGCCGCGTCGTTGCCCGCCGACATCCATGCCCACCGGATCCTGATCCTCGACTTCGGCGCGCAGTACACGCAGCTGATCGCGCGCCGCGTGCGCGAGATCGGCGTCTATTGCGAGATCCTGCCCTGGGACGCGGACGACGGCGCCGTGCGCCGCTTCGGCGCGCGCGGGATCATCCTTTCGGGCGGGCCGGAGTCGGTCACGGACGCCGCCCCGCCGCGGGCGCCCGACGCCGTCTTCCGTCTCGGCGTCCCGGTGCTCGGCATCTGCTACGGCATGCAGACCATGGCGGCGCAGCTCGGCGGACGGGTCGCGCCCTCGGCACACCGCGAATTCGGCTATGCCAAGGTGCGCCGCACGGCGCCTTCGCGGCTCCTCGACGGCATCGCGGACGAGGGTGCGGCGGACCCCGCGCTGCTCGACGTCTGGATGAGCCATGGCGACCGCGTCGAGGCGCTGCCGCCCGGGTTCACGGCGGTCGCCGCGACCGCCAATGCGCCGCTCGCGGCGATGGCGGACGAGGCGAAGCGGTTCTACGGCGTGCAGTTCCACCCCGAGGTCACGCACACGCGCTCGGGCGCGGCCATCCTCGAGCGCTTCGTGCGCGAGATCTGCGGCTGCGACGCGCTCTGGGACGCCGGCAACATCATCGCGGAGTCCATCCCGCGCATCCGTGCGCAGGTGGGAAAGGACGGCGTGCTGCTCGCGCTTTCGGGCGGGGTCGACTCGTCCGTGGTCGCGGCGCTCTTGCACCGCGCGATCGGGGACCAGCTCACTTGCGTGTTCGTGGACCACGGCCTGCTGCGCCTCTCCGAGGGCGACCAGGTCATGGAGACCTTTGCGAAGCACCTCGGCATCCGCGTGATCCGTGTGGATGCCGCGGATCGCTACTACGCGGCGCTCGCCGGGGAAGCGGACCCGGAAGCGAAGCGCAAGACCATCGGCCGGCTGTTCGTCGAGGTGTTCGAGGAGGAGTCGAGGAAGCTGGAAGGGATCCGCTGGCTCGCGCAGGGCACGATCTACCCCGACGTCATCGAGTCGGCGGGTGCTGCGACCGGCAAGGCACACGTCATCAAGTCGCACCACAACGTGGCCGGCCTGCCGGAGCGCATGCACCTGAAGTTGCTGGAACCCCTGCGCGAGCTGTTCAAGGACGAGGTGCGGCGCATCGGCCTCGAGCTCGGCCTGCCGCGCGAGATGGTGTTCCGCCACCCGTTCCCGGGCCCCGGTCTCGGCGTGCGCATCCTGGGACCCGTCACGCGCGAGGCGGCGGAGCTGCTGCGCCGGGCGGATGCGATCTACATCGAGGAGCTGCGCGCGCACGGCCTCTACGATCGCGTGGCGCAGGCGATGGCGGTATTCCTGCCGGTGCGCTCGGTCGCGGTCATGGGCGACGGGCGGCGCTACGACTGGGTCATCGCGCTTCGCGCCGTCGAAACGGCGGACTTCATGACCGCGCACTGGGCGCGGCTGCCATACGAGTTCCTGGACCACGTCGCGCGGCGCATCGTCAACGAGGTGCGGGGCATTTCGCGGGTCGTTTACGACATCTCCGGCAAGCCGCCGGCGACGATCGAGTGGGAGTAGGGGCGACTCGCGATCATCGCCCGCTTCGAGGAACCGGCGGTCAATGAGCGGATCTACTCACTCTGGGACGCGTGCGCCTGGCGAGGACGTCACCGGCCGGCCCTCCGCAGGCGCGCGCTCATCCGTCGGCGTCCGCTTCGGGTCGTCCTCGCTGAGTTCGTAGCCGCGCTCGACGAGACAGGCCCGGAACACCTCGGCGTAGGTGTCATTCATCTTCTTCCGGATGCGCGCGAGCTGCACCATCGCGCCGACGGCGCCGAACAGGATTGCGCCGCGGTCGCTGACCTTGGAGGACTCCGCCAGCGCGGCTTCGTTGGCGCGCTGGCCGCATGCCTCGTCGTCGGCCGCGGCGACCTCTGCGGGCGGCTGGTACTCGTACTCGAACTGGTGCCCGTAGCGGTTGGGCTCTCGCGGCGTGCCGGCGCAGGCGGCGGCCAGCAGCGTCGTCGCAAAGACCAGGATGTGGCGGTGAACCATGGACGTCCCCCTTGACTTCTGGTTGCGGCCATGGTCCCGGCGCGTGACCGGCAAGTCCTGATGGATCCCTGATATCGGGCTGAGCCCGCCGTGACGCCCGTCGCCCCGACCGCTGCAATGGCCCGGCCGGCCGCAGAGGCGGCCGACTCCGGAGGGTGCGTGCCCGGATTCAGGGCTCCGGGGATCCGACACCCTGGCTGGCAACGGGAGTTGATCATTCTGGGCGCACGCGACCGGCGACAGGGGCAACACTCTCGGCCTGACTTGAACGCGGCACCACTGCCGAGTTCGCGTTCACCATCGGCCACGACATCTCGATTTCCGACGCCCTCTCGCCGGTTCCGGTGCCTGTCGGCAAAAGGACCCGTGGCGATCCGGCTCGCGTTGAGGCGCCGCTCAAGGCCAGGAGCTGGCGCTAGGCCCGCGCCATGAGCATCTGCACGTCGCCGAGCTGCCGCTCGGCGAAGCCCGCCTCGCAGTAGCACAGGTAGAACTCCCACATCCGGATGAAGGTCTCCGGGTAGCCCATCGCGCGCACCGCATCGAGATGGGCGAGGAAGTTCGCGCGCCAGCGCGCGAGCGTCGTCGCATAGTGCGGGCCGATGTCCTCGAGCGCGACGATGCGCAGGTCGCTGTCGGACGCCATCGCCCCGGCCAGCGCACTGATCGCGGGAATGCAGGAGCCCGGGAAGATGTAGCGCTTGATGAAGTCCACCTCGTCGCGCGTGCGCGCGTAATGGCGGTCGGCGATCGTGATCGCCTGCAGCAGCAGGTGCCCGCCCGGCGCGAGCAACCGCGCGCACTGCCGGAAGAAGACCGGGTACTGGTGGTGGCCGATCGCTTCAATCATCTCGATGGAAACGGCCTTGTCGTAGGTCCCGCGGAGATCGCGGTAGTCCTCGAGCAGGAGCGTCACGCGGTCGTCGAGGCCCGCGGCGTGGATCCGCTCGCGCGCGAGCTCGAACTGGGATGGTGAGATTGTCGTGGTGGTGACGCGGCAGCCGTAGCGCGAGGCGGCGTGCAGCGCGAATCCTCCCCAGCCCGTGCCGATCTCGAGCACGTGGTCGGCGGGGCCGAGCGCGAGCGCCCGGCACACGCGATCGAGCTTCGCGGTCGAGGCCTCGGCGAGTGTCATCTCCGGGCGCTCGAACAGCGCGCAGGAGTACATCATCGTCTCGTCCAGCATCAGCCGGAAGAAGTCGTTGCCAAGGTCGTAGTGGGCGGCGATGTTCCGGCGGCTGCCGGCGCGCGTGTTACGGTGCAGCCAGTGCGCGAGCCGGCGCAGCGGCGCCGACAGCCGGGCCAGGCCGCGCTCCATGCCGTCGAGCACCTCGTGGTTGCGGAGCATGAGCCGCATCAGGGCCGTGAGGTCGTCGGCGTGCCAGTGGCCGAGCATGTACGACTCCGCGGCGCCGACCGAGCCGCCCCAGGCGGTCTCGGCGTAGAAGGCCGGGTCGTGCACGGTGAGGGTGGCCTCGGGGCCGGCCCCTTCGCCGAAGGCGAGGGTGCCGGCGTCCTCACGGATCCGCAGCAGACCTCCGGACAGGCCCGCGAGCCGCGCGAGCACGGCGCGGCGCGCGAGCATGCCGAGCGGGTTCGGCCGCGGCGCGGCCCGCGAGAGCTCGATGAGGGTCGTGTCATTCATCCGGTCTTCTCCGGCGTGTGCCTGGCGGGATGGGCGTGGAAGGGCGCGCGCTTCAGCCATAGGCGGAGTGCCTGCCAGTAGATGCGCGCGAGCACGTTGAGCGAGGCGAAGGGCTGGCGGGCGAGGGTCGCGGCGAGGGCCGGTCCGGTGATTTCGCGTCGCTGCAGCACGAGCGAGGCATCGAACAGCAGCCGGCCCGCGCGCCGGTTCTCCATTCGCACCGTCAGCATCTCGCCGGGTGGCGTGAAGCGCCAGTCGTAGTCGAGGTCCATCGGCATGAAGGGCGACACGTGGAACGCCTTGGCGAGACGGAAGCGAAGCCGGGCGTCCGGACCGGCATCGCGGGCGTGAAGCACGTAGGCGTGCCGCTCGTTCCACGGCGTGTTGGTGATCTCGGCGACGATGGCCTCGACGCGCCGGTCCTGCGCGTCGAAGCAGTAGTAGAAACTCACGGGGTTGAAGCAGAAGCCGAGGGTGCGCAGCTGCGTCAGCAGGCGCACCGGCCCCGTGGGCCGCTTGCCGGTCTCGCGCTCCACGCGGTCGCGAACGGCGGTCTCGAGCGGGATGGCGGGATCCCCGAGGTAGTCGGCGCGGCGCAGCCAGGCGGGAGCCGGGCGGCGTGTGGACCAGAGCCAGCGGCCGCGGAAGACCTCGTCCAGCTCCGCGAGGTCGAGCCAGGCGAGCGTCACGCGGTAGCCGAAGGCGTGCGCCACCGGCGCGTGGCGCCGGTGGCTAAGCCGACCGGTATAGAGCGCGCTGTGCATGGTCCTGCTCGAAATGGGCGACCGCGGCCTCGGCGCTCGTCACCCCGTCCTCGTGGAAGCCGTTCTGCCACCAGGCGCCGCAGAAGTAGGTGCGGTGCGCGCCGTTCAGCTCGCGCTGGCGCGCCTGGGCGGCGACCGACGCCGCGGTGAACAGCGGGTGGTGATACACGATCCGCTTCAGGATCCGCGCGGGATCGATCGCGTCGCTGCGGTTGAGCGTCACCAGCAACGGCTCCGGCGAGCGGATCCGCTGCAGGATGTTCATGTGGTAGGTCAGCGCGACCGGCCCGCCCCCCGGCCGCCGGTGGTAGTTCCAGGCCGCGTGCGCGAGCCTCCGGCGCGGAAGCAGGCGCGCATCGGTGTGCAGCACGGCCTCGTTGCGCTGGTAGGGAATCGCCGCCAGCACCTCGCGCTCGGCGTCGCTGGCGTCCGCGAGGAGCGCCAGCGCCTGGTCGCTGTGGCAGGCCAGGAAGACGGCGTCGAAGCGCTCTGCCTCCTGTCCGCGCGCCTTGACGATCACGCCGCCCGGCACGCGCCGGATCCGCTCGACCGGCGTCGCGAGGCGGATGCGTTGGCGGAATGGCGCCGTCAGCCGTTCCACGTAGCGCGCCGAGCCGCCGGTGACCGTGCGCCAGACCGGCCGGTCGCTCACGGTCAGCATGCCGTGGTGGTGCAGGAAGCGGACGAAGAACCGCGCCGGAAAGTCGAGCATCCGGCCTGCGTCCGTGGACCAGATCGCGGCGCCCATGGGCAGCAGGTAATGCTCGCGGAATGCCCGTCCATAACGGCCGCGCTCGAGCAGCTCGGCGAGCGGCAGTTCACCGCCTCGGGAATCGAGCAGCGCCGGGGCCTCGCGATTGAAGCGCAGGATGTCGCGCACCATGCCGAGGAAGGCGGGGCGAAGGAGGTTGCGCCGCTGCGCGAACAGGGTGTTCAGCGAGGTGCCGTTGTACTCGAGCCCGCTCGCCTCGTCGCGCACCGAGAAGCTCATGCTGCTCTCCTGGGTCGTGACACCCAGGAACCGGAGCAATGCCGAGAAGCGCGGGTAGGTACGGTCGTTGTAGACGATGAAGCCCGTGTCGACCGCCAGGCGCCGGCCGGCGACCTCCACCTCGTGCGTATGGCTGTGGCCGCCGGCATGCGTGGCCGCCTCGAACACCGTGATGTCGTGCGCCCGGTGCAGTCGGTGCGCGGCGACGTTGCCGGCGATGCCGGCGCCGACGATGGCAATTTTCATCACGGCAGCTCGCGCGGCGGGCGGCGGTGGGAATCGCGCACGGATACCGGCACCGGGCGCAGGTCGCGGACGATGCCGAGCGCGGCGAGCAGCCGCAGGAGGTACCAGGAGATGTCGACCTCCCACCAGAAGAAGCCCTGGCGCGCGGCAGCGGGGTAGCGGTGATGGTTGTTGTGCCAGCCTTCGCCGAGCGTCAGGAGCGCGAGCCACGCGTTGTTGCGCGAATCGTCCCTGGTCGCATAGCGGCGCGAGCCGAAGCGGTGCGCCAGCGAATTGATCGTGAAGGTCGCGTGCCACAGCGCGACGGTCGAGATGCAGAACCCCCAGACCAGCAGCTGCCAGCCGTCGGTCCCGAGGCCGGGCGCCGCGCCGGCGAGCCACTCGCCGGCGAGGAACAGCAGCAGCGCGAGCGCCGCGGGCACCGCGGCGTCGAAACGGTCGAGCCAGCGCAGCTCCGGATAGCGCGCCAGGTCCGGCACGAGCGCGAGGCGCGTGCCGAAGTTCTCGCGCGCGAGGAACCAGCCAACATGGCTCCAGAGGAAGCCGCGCTCGCCCGGAGAGTGGGGATCGTCCGCGCGGTCCGCGCGCGCATGGTGGTGGCGGTGGTGCGCGGCCCACCACAGCGGCCCGCGCTGCACGGCGCTCGCGCCGAGCACCGCGAAGGCGAACTGGGCCGCGCGGGAGGTGCCGAAGGCGCGATGCGAGAAATAGCGGTGGTAGAAGGCCGTGATCGCGAACATGCGCAGCACGAACAGCGCCGCGGCGACGATGGCGGCCGTGGCCGAGACGCCCGTCCAGATCGCGCCCAGGCAGCCGAGATGCACCAGGACGAAGGGCGCCACGCGCGGCCAGTCGATGCGGCGCCGGTCGCCGTCGCCGGCCGGGGTGGCCGCCGCGCCGCTGTCGAACCAGCGGCGCAGGGCGAGGCCGATGCGCGAGCCCTTCAAGGCGTGGCCTCCCAGCGCTGCGGCACCTTCTGGATCTTCGCCACGTCGTAGCCCTGGCCGGCCAGGAAGCCGAGGATCCGCCGGTAGTCCTCGTCCGGGATCGCGGGCTGCCGCGCCATGATCCACACGTAGTCGCGCGCCTGCCGGCCAATGACGGTCAGCGTGTAGTCGTCGTCGAGGTACGCGATGCGGTAATCGGCCTTGACCGGCCAGACGAACTGCATGCCCCAGACGGCGTTGCCGCTGCCCTCGCGCACGAAGCCGCGCGGCGTGTAGCGCTTCTCCTTGCCGTCGAAGGCGTCCGCGCGGAACGTGAAGGTGGTCTCGATGGTGCCGTCCTCCGCCAGCCGGTAGGACTCGACCGCGTTGTGCGCGCCCTTCTCGATGAAGGTCGGGATGTTCGCGATCACGTACCAGTCGCCCATGAAACGCGCGAGGTCCACCTCGCCGGCAAGCGCGAGCGGCGGATGCTCCTCGCCGCGGCAGCCGGCGAGCAGGAATGCGGCGATCAGGATCGGACGTGCGAGCATCGGGATTTCCGCCTTCATTGCAGTTCGTAGCGCAGCCGCCGGCCGCCTTCGGCCAGCGCCTCGAGCGCGACCCAGCGCCCGTCCGCGTACCACAGGTCGATCGCAAGCGCCGGGCCGCTGATCCGGTGGCGGGAGGCAAACCGGGGCTGTCCGCGCACGTTGACGGTCTCGCGGCCCTGCGCGGTCACCTGGACGGGCACCAGTTCGCCCGTCTGGCTGTTGAGGAGCCAGCGGGCCTCGAGGATCCTCGGGTCCCAGTACGCGAAGCTCATGACGCATCCCTCGTGGACGTCGCGCCCGCCCGGCCTCGACACGGCGAGCCGCCCGTCCTGCGCCAGCGCCGTCACGGCGATGCGCTCGCCGTTCGTTTCGGTGCGGGAGGCGAGCGATTGCAGGCATCCTCCCTCCCAGCGCTCTACCGCCTCGTGCACGTAGCGGAAGGCGCTGATGAACAGCACGCGCACGTCGAACTCGGCCTCGCTCGTCAGCACGACGCCCGCGCCTGCGCCCTCGAGCGTGAAGCGGTGGCGGCCGATCTCGCGGCCGTCGAGCAGCACGCGGAAGTCCCAGTCGCCCGTGGCGGCGAGTGACGGCTGCGTTCCCGCGATCAGCAGGAGGAGGGCGGCGAGCGTGCGCATCAGGATTGCCGCTGCGGGCCGGGGAAGAAGGCGCGGGTGCGCCGCACGTAGTCGCGGTAGGCCGGCCGGCGCTCGCCGATGTCCTTTTCGAGCAGCGTGACGCCGGAAATCCGCAGCAGCAGCACGGACATCAAGAGCGGCGCGAACAGGGTCCACCAGGCGCCGGCGCCCGCCGCGACCAGGTACAGCCCCCACCAGACGCAGAACTCGCCGAAGTAGTTCGGGTGGCGGCTGTAGCGCCACAGCCCGCGGTCCAGCACGCGCCCCGCGCTCGCCGGATCCGCACGGAAGCGCGCGAGCTGCAGGTCCGCGACCGACTCGTAGGCGATGCCGAAGGCGGCGAGGGCGATTCCGGCCCAGTCGAGCGCCCCTAGCGGGCCGGTGGCCGCGATGGCCGCCGCGAGCGGCGCCGAAATCAGCCAGGCGAGCACCGCCTGCAGCCCGAATACGAGATAAAGACTCTTCCAGGCGAAGCCCGGCTCGTTGCGCGCGCGGATCGCGCGATAGCGCCGGTCTTCCGGGGCATTCCAGTTGCGTGCGGCCAGGTATGCCGACAGACGCAGCGCCCAGGCCGCCGTGAGCGCGAGCACCAGCCAGCCGCGGAGCCCCGGTTCGGCGCGGAGCGCGAATACGCCCGCCGCGAGCAGCAGGAACAGCGACCAGAAGATGTCCACGAGACCGGCGTTGCGCCGGGCGGTTGCGACCGCCCACGCGACCAGCGCAAGGGTTGCGACGGCGGGCAGCGCGGCAAGCCAGAGGTTGACGAGCGGACTCATCGCGGCGCGTACCCGTCAAGCCGCCGCGCGGCGGCGAAGAGCAGGGGGCAAAGGACGAGCCAGCCGGCGCCGATGGCTAGCAGCGCCGGCAAGGTCGCGACGAGATCCACGGCGCCGAGCCTTGCACCGGCGTAGTAGGCGAGCGGCGCGCCGATCGCGCCGAAGAGCGCGGCGAGCAGCAGGCGCGATCGCAGCAGGCGCATGGAAACGTTGAGCGTGGTCGCGAAGTTGGCCCACAGTGCGACCATCCACAGGGGTGCCGTCCCCGCAGCGATCATGCCGCCCTCGAAGCGCAGCCAGCCGGACTGGACGAGCAGCGTCTCGAAGGCGGCGCCGGCGGCCACCGCGAGGCCGAGCAGCGCCAGTTCCGGCAGCGGCCGCGCGGCCCGCGCAAGATGCACGGCGGCGACCACGGCGACTGCCAGCACGCCAATCCACGGCAGGTCGCCGGCCGCGCCCAGCACGGCCGCAAACCAGCCGGCCTGGAACAGCAACGCATTCGCGACGATCGTCATGGGCGGCATGGGCGATACCTCCGGTCAGCGCGCCGGGCGTTCGAAGAGATAGTGAGAAACCCACCATTCCTGGCCGGCGCGGAAGCCGAACAGTTCCGCGCAGGCCATGAAGAAGATGCGCCAGCGCTGCAGCCACATGGCCGCCTGCGCCTCGCCATGGATGCGTGCGAGCACCCTCTGCGCCTCGCCCCGGCGAGCGTCGAGATTGGCGAGCCAGGCATTCGCGGTGCGCTCGTAGTGCCGGCCGTCCCAGCGCCAGCGCGAGCGCAGGGTCAGCGTGTCCTGGAACCGCAGGGCGAGGTCATCGGAGGGCATCATCCCGCCGGAGAAGAAATGCCGGCCCATCCAGTCCGATGGCCCGCGGTCCTCGAAGGCATAGGGCGTGTTGCGGTGACAGAACACGTGCATGAAGAACCGGCCGCCCGGGACCAGCCAGCCATGCACGCGCGCGAAGAGTGCGCGCCAGTTGCGCATGTGCTCGAACATCTCGACCGAGACGACGCGGTCAAACCGGGCGTCGGCATCGAACCCGTTCATGTCGGCGGTGAGGACCCGCAGGTTCGCGAGGCCGCGGCGGCCGGCCTCGGCCTCGATCCAGTCGCGCTGGGAATGCGCGTTCGATACCGCCGTGATCCGGCTGCCGGGAAAGCGCGCGGCCATCCACAGCGACAGCGATCCCCAGCCGCAGCCGAGCTCGAGGATGTCCTGGCCGTCGGCGAGGCCTGCCCGTTCGCAGGTGGCGGCGAGCGCGGCGGATTCCGCGGCGGCGAGATTGCCCGTGCCGCGGGGCCACCAGGCCGAGCTGTACTTCCGGTGCGGGCCGAGCACGAGGCCGAAGAAGTCGGCCGGTACCTCGTAATGCTGGTCGTTGGCCAGCTCCGGCTCGGGTGCGATGGGAGCTTCGTCCATGGCGCGCGCGAAGCGCTCGCTCGCTGCGGCCGAGCGCTCGCAGTCATCCGCTGAGATCTCGGCGAGCCGCCGCTCGCACAGGCGGCGGATGCCGGCGCGGATCACCGCGTCGGGCACGAGACCCTGCTCGACCCAGCCGAGTGCGACGTGGGCGACGGCGCTCATGGCTTCCGTATCCCGCGTCCCAGCCGGGAGGCGAGCAGGCGCACGCCATCCTCGAGCTCGACGCCGAGCGGTGTCGCGCCGGCCGCCTCGATCGCGCGCCGGTGGCGGAGCGCGGTCGAGCCGCCGACGAAGACCGGGACGCCCGCCTCTCGTACGAGCTGCGGCAGCTCATCCCTGAAAAAGGACGGCGCGGGGTCCACGGAGGACGAGACCACGACGGCGTCGGCCTGGCCGCGCCGGCCGGCGATGGCCACGTCCGGCAGCGGCGTATCGGCGCCGAGCAGCACGGTGCGCATGCCCGCGACGTGCGCCTCGAGCGCGAACAGCAGGAGCCCGATCTCGTGCTGTTCGCCCGGCGCGCAGGCGGCGACCAGGCGCGGCCCGGTGGCGTAGCGCATGCGGTGCTGCATGCGCGCCCCCAGCTTGCTGCGCAGGTACATGGCGAAGAAGTGTTCCTCCGCGATGCCGCCGGCCAGGTCGCGCCAGCGCTCGCCGAGGCGGACCAGGAGCGGCAGCAGCAGCCGCCGCGTAACCTGCTCGACGGGATGCAGGGACATCGCCTCGTCGTAGATCCGGTCGAGTTCCTGTTCGTCGAAGCGCGCGATGGCCGCCGCCATCTGCTCGATGCCCTGGTGCCAGCGGTCCTCGGCGCCGGAAGACTCGACCGCGGGCTCCACGTCGATCAGGTCGCGCACCCGTGAGATCGGCACCCCGCGCTCGACGAGCGCGAGCACGCGGCGAATGCGCTCGACGTGCATATGCGTGTACAGCCGATGACCCTTGGGGGTGCGAGCCGGGCGGATCAGCCCGTAGCGGCGCTCCCAGGCGCGCAAGGTGACCGCGTTGACCCCGGTCAGCGACGAGATGGTCCGTATCGGCAGGCTGGGCGCGTTCGCCAACATGCGGGAATCACCTGATAATTAAGTGATACAAAGATTATACAAAACGACTTTAGAAGGCAAGATAATTGCATAATAATATTAGCAATACTTGTACAATCGATGACAACTTGAACACCGCCCTGGTCTGGTTCCGTCGCGACCTGCGCCACGTCGACCACGCGGCGTTGGCGGCCGCGCTCGCGGCGCACGAGGCGGTTCACTGCGCTTTCGTCTTCGACACCGAGATCCTGGACGCGCTCGAATCACGCGCGGACCGCCGCGTCACCTTCATCTGGGATTCCGTGAATGAACTGAAGGCGGCGCTCGAGGCTTCCGGCGGCGGCCTGCACGTGCTGCACGGGCGCGCGCGCGCGGAGATCCCGCGCCTCGCGCGCGAGCTCGGCGTCGCCGCCGTGTACGCCAACCGCGACTACGAGCCGCAGGCGATGGCGCGGGACGAGGCGGTGGCCGGCGCGTTGCGCGGGGCGGGCATCCTGTTCCGCGCCCGCAAGGACCAGGTGATCTTCGAACTGGACGAGGTGCGCACCCGGTCCGGCGAGGCCTTCAACGTCTTCACGCCGTACCGCAGGGCCTGGCTCGCGCGACTCGAGTCGCGTCATTGCGCGCCGCTCGCAGCCGGCGAGGGCGCGGGACGCCTGGCGCCCGCCGCGGGGACGATGCCGGCGCTCGCCGAGCTGGGCTTCGCGCGGGCGGAGCTGCCGCTGCCCGCCGGCATGTCGGGAGCCGCGCGCCAATGGAGTGCCTTCCAGCGCCGCTTGCCGTCCTATGCAGCGGAGCGCGACTTCCCCGCACTCGAAGCGACGTCGCGGCTGTCCGTCCACCTGCGGTTCGGCACGATCTCGATCCGCGAGCTGGTGCGCCATGCGGCGGCCGGGCGGAATGAGGGGGCGGCGACCTGGCTGTCGGAGCTGATCTGGCGCGAATTCTTCTTCGCCGTGCTGGCCGCGCGCCCGGATGTCGTGGACCACTGCTTCCGTCGTGAGTTCGATGCGCTGGAATGGAATGACGACACGGCCGCATGGGACGCCTGGCGCGCGGGCCGCACCGGCTACCCGCTGGTGGACGCCGCCATGCGCGAGCTGGCGGCACGGGGCACGATGCACAATCGCCTGCGCATGGTGACCGCGTCCTTCCTGACCAAGGACCTCGGCATCGACTGGCGTCGCGGCGAGCGGTATTTCGCCGCGCAGCTGCTCGACTACGACCTCGCCGCCAACAACGGCGGCTGGCAGTGGTCGGCGTCCACCGGTTGCGACGCCCAGCCGTGGTTCCGGATCTTCAACCCGGTGACGCAGTCGCGCCGGTTCGATCCGGAGGGCGCCTATATCCGCCGCTGGGTCCCGGAGCTGGCGCGCGTGCCCGCGGCTGCCGTACACGCGCCCTGGGAAATGACGCCGCTCGAGCAGCAGGCCACCGGGTGCGTCGTGGGGCGCGATTACCCGGCGCCGGTCGTGAGCCACGAAGACGCGCGACGGCGTACTCTTGCCCGCTACGGCGCGGTGCGGGGACAGGCGGGATGACGGCGGGCGGGGTCGACCAGAAGTGGATGAAGCAGGCGCTCGCGCTCGCGGCGCGCGCCGAAGCCGAAGGCGAGGTGCCGGTCGGCGCGGTCGTCGTGCGCGATGACAGGCTGCTGGGCGAGGGCTGGAATCGCCCGGTCGCGCTCAAGGACCCGACCGCGCACGCGGAGATCCTGGCACTGCGGCAGGCGGCACTGAAGGCCGGAGACTACCGCCTGGGCGGCGCGACGATCTACGTGACGCTCGAGCCCTGCCCGATGTGCGCGGCGGCGATGGCCCATGCGCGGGTGGCGCGCCTCGTCTTCGGCGCCTGGGACCCGCGCCAGGGGGCGGCCGGCAGCGTGTTCAACCTCGTCACCGCGCGCGAGCTCAATCATCGCGTCGACGCTATTGGCGGCGTGCTGTCGGAGGAGTGCGGGGCGGTGCTAAGGAACTTCTTCGCCGCGCGGCGCTGAGCCGGCTTCGCCGGCGACCAGCCAGTTGAGCAGCTCCGCGTAGGTCTGGACATTGCGCACGAAGCCGACCGGCTCCCAGCCGCGCGCGTAGCCGCGCCGGGTCTGCGTGTACCAGCGCTCCTGCGCGAGCAGCGGCAGCGTCTCGCGCACGTCGTCCCAGGCATCCGGGTTCCGTCCGCGCCGTTGTGCGAGCACCCGTGCGTCCTCCAGGTGCCCGAAACCCACGTTGTACGCCGCGAGCGCGAACCAGGTGCGGTCCGGCTCGCCGATCCGCCCGGGGATGGTCTCGCGGATCAGGCGCAGGTAGCGGGCACCGCCCAGGATGCTGTCGCGCGCGTCGCCGCGGTCGCGTACGCCGACCCGCCGGGCGGTCTCGGCCGTGAGCATCATGAGGCCGCGGACGCCGGTCGGCGAGACGGCGTCGACGTCCCAGCGCGACTCCTGGTAACCGATCGCCGCGAGCAGGCGCCAGTCGATTCCGCTCTCAGCCGCCGCTTCCTCGAAGTGAGGGCGAAACTGCGGCAAGCGCTCGCGCACGCTCGCGACGAAGCTCGCCGCGTCCACGCGGTCGTAGCGCACCAGCGAGCGGCGGTGACGCTCGAGGATCTCCGCCAGACGGCCGATCGACTCGAGTTCGCGGAAGTAGCGCTCGACCTGCGGCAGCAGGTCCGCGCCCTGCGGGGCGAGCGCCCAGGCGATCGATTCGGATTCCGCCAGCTTGAAGGCCGGCCGGAGCTCCGGGTGGAAATGCCGGCCGAGCGAGAATTCGGTGGAGTCCGCGACCGTCACGTCCGCCTCGCCCGCGGCGACGGCCGCGAGCAGGTCCATCGGGTCCCTGCCTTCCGCCTCGGTGTAGCGCAGTTGCGGCCACTCCGCCGCGAGCCGGCGCATCGCCGCCGCGTGGGTCGATCCGCGCATGACCAGGATGCGCTTGCCGACCAGGTCCTCGGGCGTCCGCGGCAGCGGGTCCTGCACGCGATACACGATGTGCTGGTCGATCCGCTGGTACACGGGACCGAACAGGAACCCGGCGCCGCGCGCGTCCGTCGCGATGATGCCGGCGGCCGCGACATGGGCGCGGTTGTGCCGGATCTCCTCAAGGGCCGCGGCGCCGCTCGCGGCGAAGCGCAGTTCGAGCCGCACACCGAGCCGGCGGGCGAATCCCTGCGCGAGTTCGAATTCCGGCCCTTCCGGCCCGGCGGCGCCCTCGTAATACGCGAGGGGACTGTTGCGCGTGACGACCGTGAGGACGCCCTGCAGGCGGACCTGCTCGAAGCTGCCCGGCATGCGCGAGCAGGTGCCGATCATCAGCGACAGCACGATGACGCCCGGGACGCCGAAGCGGCTGCGGATGTCCCTCCGCCGCTCGGCGGCCTGCTCGGGCTGCGGGTGCATTGATGTAGAATACCGCCTCCGGTCAGGCAGGCAGCGACGGCCGTCCGGTCCCCGCACGGAGAGGTACCGAAGCGGTCATAACGGCGCGCACTCGAAATGCGATGGGGGCATTACCGCCCCACGTGGGTTCGAATCCCACCCTCTCCGCCACATTTGT
>DATBLN010000030.1:0-15018 GCA_036555345.1 Steroidobacteraceae bacterium | reverse complement strand
CGGCGCATCCGGGAGCGCGTGCCCTCGGCCTACCTGACCGGCGTGACCTGGTTCGCGGGCCACGAGATCCGCGTGACGCCCGACGTGCTGGTGCCGCGCTCCGCGATCGCGGAGCTGTGCCGCCGCGGCTTCGAGCCGTGGGCGCGGGCCGGGCGCGTGCGGCGCGTGCTCGACATCGGCACGGGATCCGGCTGCATCGCGATCGCGGCGGCGCACGCGCTGCCGCGCGCGCAGGTGGACGCGACCGACGTCTCGCCCGGCGCGCTCGCGCTCGCGCGAGCCAACGTGCGCCGCCACCGGCTCGGGCGCCGCGTGCACGTGAGGCGCGCCGACGTGTACGCGGGACTTCCCGCGCGGCGCTACGATATCGTGGTGAGCAACCCCCCGTATGTCCCGGTGGCCGAGATGCGCCGGCTGCCGCGCGAGCATCGCGCGGAGCCGCGGCTCGGGCTCGTGGCGGCAGCGGGCGGGCTCGCCGTCATCGCCCGCATCCTGGCGGGCGCCCGCGCCCGCCTGGCGCCGGACGGCATCCTGATCGTGGAATGCGGCAACACGGCGGCCCGCGTGCGCCGGCGCTGGCCGGGCCTCCCGTTCACCTGGCTCGAGTTCGAGCGGGGCGACGGTGGCGTGTTCCTGCTGCACGCGAGCGAGCTCCCGGAGTAGGAGGTTCCCCCGAGATGTCCGGCAACACGATCGGCAGGCTGTTCTGCGTCACCACCTTCGGCGAGAGCCATGGCCCCGCACTCGGCGCGATCGTGGATGGCTGCCCGCCGGGACTCGCGCTCGCGGAGGACGACCTGCAGGCCGACCTGGAACTGCGCCGCACCGGCACTTCGCGCCATACCAGCCAGCGCCAGGAACCCGATCGCGTGCGCATCCTGTCGGGCGTGTTCGAGGGGCGGACGACGGGGACCGCGATCGGGCTTGTGGTCGACAACGTGGATGCGCGCTCGCGCGACTACGAGAAGATCAAGGACCGGTTCCGCCCGGGCCATGCCGACTACGCGTACCAGCAGAAATACGGTTTCCGCGACCATCGCGGCGGGGGGCGCTCCTCGGCGCGCATCACGGTCGCGACCGTCGCGGCCGGCGCGATCGCGCGCAAGTACCTGCGCGAAAAGCAGGGCCTCGAGGTGACGGGCTGGCTGTCGCAGGTCGGCCCGCACCGCCTCGATTGCGTGGACGCGCAGGCCGCCCGCGGCAACCCGTTCTTCTGCGCGGACCCGTCCCAGCTGCCGCTGCTCGAGGAATACCTGCGGCAGCTGCGCCGCGAGGGCGACTCGATCGGCGCCAGGGTCACGGTGCGCGCGACGCGCGTCCCGCCCGGCCTCGGCGAGCCGATGTTCGACCGGCTGGATGCGGACATCGCCTACGCCATGATGGGAATCAATGCCGCCAAGGCGGTCGAGATCGGCGACGGCGTCGCGGTCGCCGGCCAGCGCGGCTCGGAGCACCGCGACGAGCTCACGCCAGCCGGGTTCGCGGCGAATCATTCGGGCGGCACGCTGGGCGGCATCAGTTCCGGCCAGGATCTGCTCGTCCACGTGTCGTTCAAGCCCACCTCCAGCATCCAGGTCCCGGGCCGCACCATCGACGTGGCGGGGCAGCCGACGGAGATCGTCACGACCGGCCGGCATGATCCCTGCGTCGGCCTGCGCGCCGTGCCGATCGCCGAAGCCATGCTCCTGATCGTGCTGATGGACCACTTCCTCCGGCACCGGGCACAGTGCGCGGACGTCGTCTCGCCGACGCCGGTAATCACGCGCTGACCGATGCCGGATCAATGCGTTGCGCGAGTCGGGGCCCGATGCGGGAGCGCGCCAGAGCGTGACGCGGGGCAAGATTTTGGTAAATACCGCGTGTAAGCTATAGTCCAAAGGATCAGGGACTTGTGATCGCTTTCACACCCAATTCGCAAGTTCGTGGCCAAAGCTCGCCTGCTGGCCACGGTCTTGGGGAGTCACGATGAGCTGGAAATTGCGCGTCCTGGTGTCGGCCATGCTGCTTGCGCCGGCATCGGCCATGAGTCTCGGCCTCGGCGAGATCCGCCTGAGCTCGTCGCTCAACGAGCCGCTGTCCGCCGAGATCGACCTGGTCGCCGCGACGCCCGAGGAACTGGCCGCGCTGCGAGCCGAGCTCGCCTCGCCTGAAGTCTTCCAGCGCTATGGCCTCGATCGCCCGTCCTACCTGGGCTCGATCGAATTCCGCGTCGGCAGGGGCCAGGATGGCCGCAACGTGCTGCTGGTGCGTTCACGCGAACCGATCGGCGAGCCGTTCGTGTCGTTCCTCGTGGACGTCAACTGGGCCCGCGGCAGGCTGCTGCGCGAATACACCGTGCTGCTCGACCCGCCGGTGCTGGCGGCGCCGGCAGAGCGCGCCCCGGCCCCGGTGGCGGCGCCGACCACGATGCCGTCCGCACAACCCTCGGCCGCGGTGCCGGTTGCGCCGGAAGCGCCGGCGGAAGCCGCGGGCAGTTATACGGTTCAGAGCGGCGACACGCTCTACGCGATCGCGGGCTCGCTGACCGGCGGCGACCGGCAGGCGACGCAGCGCATGATGGTCGGCCTGTTCCGGGCGAACCCCGAGGCCTTCCGCGACAACATGAATGTCATGCGCGCGGGAGCAATCCTGCGCGTGCCGGCCGCGTCGGAGCTCGCGGACCTGCCGACCGCGGACGCGGTGGCCGAGATCAACCGGCAGACCGCCGCCTGGCGCGCCGCCGGTGGCGGCGCCGCGGCCGGGCGGCTGCGGCTGGTCACGCCGGCCGAAGGCACGGCGGATGCGGGGACGGCGCAGGCGGAATCGAGCGGCGCCGTCAAGGGGCAGATCGAGTCGCTGCAGAGCGACATCGAGGAACAGCGCCGGCTGCTCGAGCTGCGCAACCAGGAACTCGCGAAGCTGCAGCAGGATCTCGCGCGTACCCAGGCCGCGGAGCAGGCAGCGGCGGAGCAGGCGGCGGCGGAAAGGGCGGCGGCCGAGCAGGCCGCCGCGCAGGCAGCGGCTGAAGCCGAAGCCGAGGCGCCGGTGACGCCGGAGGCCGCGGGCCGCGAGGAAGCGCCGGCACCGGAAGCCGCGCAACCCGCGCGCGAAGAGCGGCCTGCGCCGGCGGCGGCCGGCAAGGGGTTCCTCGAGAGCCTGACCGACAACTGGACCTACCTGCTGGGCGCCGCGGCGGTGCTGCTGCTCGGCCTGTTCGGCTACGGCTACATGCGCCGCCGTCGCGAGGGCGAGTCGGAACCGAGCCTCAGGGGCTTCGACATCCCGGCCACCGCGCCCGTGCCGAGCGAGACGATGCGCCTGCGCGCGCTCGCGACCGGCGACGAGACGGCCGAGCTCGAGCGCCCGGCGACGCTCGAGGAGACCGACCGGATCCTGGTCGAGGAACGGCCCGTGGCGCGGCCCAAGGCGGAGCCGGCGCCGCGGCCGAGCGCCGGGCATGAGGAGACGATCAGCGCCGAGGCGGCGCTCGATCTGGACCAGGCCGACCCGCTGGCCGAGGCCGACTTCCACATGGCCTACGGCCTCTACGACCAGGCGGTGGACCTGGTGCGGATGGCGCTGCAGCACTCACCGGAGCGCAACGATCTCAAGCTGAAGCTCGCCGAGATCCATTTCGTCGCGGGCGACACGCCGCAGTTCCTGAACGTCGCGCGCGACCTGCGCAAGTCGCTCGGCCCCGGCGCCGACTGGGACCGCGTTGTGATCATGGGCCGCCAGCTCGCGCCCGACGAGCCGATGTTCGCGGGCGGCGTGCAGGACGCGGGCGTCGACCTCTCGCTCGAAGGCGGCGACAATCTCGTCGACGTCGACCTGCTCTCGGCCCCGGCGGGCGAAGAGGGTCTCGACCTCAGCTTCGGCGAGGCGGCGGGCACCGCCGGCAGCACGGATGCGACCGGCGAGAACACGGCGATCGAGTTCAACCTCGACTCGGGCACGTACTCGCCCACCACGACCCAGGAGATCATCCGCACGGACGGGCCGGGAACGGTCGAGATGCCGACGCTCGAGCTGCCCTCGTCGGAGACGCCGACCATCGAGACCCCGGCGCTGCGCATGAAAGGCGGCAAGCCGGCGCAGGACCGCCCGGCCACCGACTCGACCGCCGAGATGGCGATCGACGACCTGGGCCTCGACCTGGGCGCGCTCGAGAACCTGCCGGAGGCCGATGACGCGACCGCGATCGCGACCGGCGTCCATGAGGAGGCGACCCAGATCGCGCGCCACGACGAGACCACGCGGCTCATGCCGCAGGGCGGCGCCGACTCGGCGGCGACGGCGATCCTGCCGGCCGGCGACAGCGGCGCGACCTCCATCGTGAAGAAGCTCGATTTCAGCTCGATCGACCTCGACGTCGGGGGCGCCGCGGACGACGCGGATGCCGCGCCGACCGCGCGCGTCACCGAGCAGCTGCCGCAGCTCTCCGAGCTCGAGCCCGTCACGATGAGCGAGGTCGGCACCAAGCTCGACCTCGCGCGCGCCTACATGGACCTGGGCGACCCGGACGGCGCCCGCAACATCCTGCAGGAAGTGCTGGCCGAGGGCAGCGCGTCGCAGAAGCAGGAAGCGCGCCGGCTGATCGATTCCCTGCCGGGAGCGTGAAGAGCGCGGCGCGACGCCTCGCCGTCGGCCTCGAGTACGACGGCACGCGCTACGCCGGCTGGCAGCAGCAGCCGGGCCTGACGACGATCCAGGATTCCCTGCAACGGGCGCTGTCGGCGGTCGCCGACCAGCCCGTCGTGGTCGTCGGCGCCGGCCGCACGGACGCCGGCGTGCATGCGGTGGCGCAGGTGGCGCACTTCGACGCCACGGCCGAGCGGCCGCTGCGCGGCTGGGTGCTGGGCGCGAACAGCCACCTGCCGGCGGACATCGCCGTGAACTGGGCCGTCGAGGTCGACGCGTCGTTTCACGCGCGCCACTCGGCGCTCGCGCGCTGCTACCGCTACTGCATCCTGCAGCGCGCCACGCGCCCCGCGATCCTGCGCGACCGGGTCTGCTGGCTGCGCACCCCGCTCGACGCGCCCGCCATGCACGAGGCCGCCCAGGCGCTCGTCGGCGAGCACGACTTCTCGTCGTTCCGCGCGGTCGAGTGCCAGTCCGCCACGGCGATGCGGCGCATCGACTCGATCGCCGTGCGCGCCGACGGCCCGCTCGTGACCATCGAGGTGACCGCGAACGCGTTCCTGCACCACATGGTGCGCAACATCGCCGGCACCCTGATCGAGGTCGGCACCGGCGAGCGGCCGCCGGGGTCGGTCGCCGCGACGCTCGCCGCACGCGACCGCACGCGGGCGGGCGTCACCGCGCCTGCAGCGGGGCTGTACCTGTGGCACGTCGCCTACCCGGATCCGGGCCGCCTCCCCGACCTTGTCCGCCTGCCGCCTTGGGCTATGATCGCTCCCGCCTGACCGGCGCGTTGCCAGGGTCCCCGCGGCCATGACGTGGTTCGAGAAGATCATCCCTTCCCGCATCAAGACCGAGCGGCGCACGCGCTCGGTGCCCGAGGGGCTGTGGATGAAGTGCCCGGCCTGCGACTCGGTGCTGTACCGGCCCGAGGTCGAGCGCAACCTGCAGGTCTGCCCCAAGTGCGCGCACCACATGCGCATCGGCGCGCGCGAGCGGCTCACGCACTTCCTCGACCCGGACGGCACCACCGAGATCGGGGCGGGCGTGCTGCCCGAGGACCCGCTGCGCTTCCGCGACAGCAAGCGCTACCGCGACCGGCTGGCGATCGCGCAAAAGGCGGTCGGCGAGCGCGACGCGCTGGTGGTCATGGCGGGCACGCTCGACGGCATCGGCGTGGTCGCCGGTGCCTTCGAGTTCGGCTTCATGGGCGGCTCGATGGGTTCGGTGGTCGGCGAGCGCTTCGTGCAGGGCGTCGAGCACGCGATCGCGAACCGGCTGCCGGTCGTGTGCTTCTCGGCGAGCGGCGGCGCCCGGATGCAGGAGGGGCTGCTGTCGCTGATGCAGATGGCGAAGACGAGCGCGGCGCTCGCGGCGCTCGCCGCGGAGCGGCTGCCCTTCATCTCGGTGCAGACCGACCCGACCACGGGCGGCGTATCCGCGAGCCTCGCGATGCTCGGCGACGTCAACATCGCCGAGCCCAAGGCGCTGATCGGCTTTGCCGGCCCGCGCGTGATCCAGCAGACCGTGCGCGAGACGCTGCCGGAGGGATTTCAGCGCAGCGAGTTCCTGCTCGACCACGGCGCGATCGACATGATCGTGGACCGGCGCGACCTGCGCGACCGCATCGCGTCGCTGCTGCGCATCCTGCTGCGCCGGCCAGCCGTCTCCGCCGCGCAGTGAGATTCGAGGCGCTCGCGGACTGGCTGGCCTGGCAGCAGGCCGCGCATCCCGTCGCCGTGGACCCGGGACTCGAGCGCGTCGGCGAGGTCTGGCGGCGCCTCGCGCCCGCGCGGCCGCGCGCGGTGCTCACGATCGGCGGCACCAACGGCAAGGGCTCGGTCGCCGCGACGCTGGAGTCGATCCTGGCCGAGGCCGGCTACGACACCGGGCTCTTCACCTCGCCGCACCTCCTGCGCTACCACGAGCGCATCCGCGTGCGCCGGCGGGAAGTGGACGACGCCGCGCTGCTCTCCGCGTTCGCGCGCATCGACGCGGCGCGCGGCGACGTCTCGCTGACCTACTTCGAGTGGAACACGCTCGCGGCACTCGTCATCTTCGCCGACGAGCGCGTGGACGCGGCCGTGCTCGAGGTCGGGATGGGCGGCCGGCTCGACGCCGTGAACCTGCCGGACCCGGACGTCGCGGCGGTGGTCTCGGTCGGGATCGACCACTGCGAGTACCTCGGCGCCACGCTGGAGCAGATCGGCGCGGAGAAGGCAGGCATCTTCCGGCCCGGCCGCCCCGCGGTGTTCGGCTCGCGCGAGATGCCGGCATCCATCGCCCGCGCCGCCGCCGAACGCGGGGCGCTGCTGCGACGCCTGGGCGTGGACTTCGACTACGTCGAGCGCGCCGACGGCTGGGACTACGTGGGCACCGGGTCGCGCCGCCGCGAGCTGCCGCTGCCGGTGCTCGCCGGCGCCCGCCAGCTCGCGAACGCCGCGACCGCGCTCGCGGTGCTCGAAGCGGCGGAGCCCGTGGTGCTCGTGGGCGACGAGGCGGTGCGCACGGGCCTGCAGCGGGTCCGGTTGCCGGGCCGCTTCCAGGTCGTGCCGGGCGATCCCGAGTGGATCCTGGACGTCGCGCACAACGCCGACGCCGCGCGCGCGCTGGCGGCGAGCCTCGCCGCGCGGCCGCGCCGCGGCAGCACGATCGCCGTCTGCGGCATCCTCGCCGACAAGGACGCCGCGGCCATCGCGCAGGCCCTCACCGGCCGGGTCGGACGCTGGATCGCCGTGGGGCTGCCGGCTCCGCGCGGGTTGCCCGCGGAGGAGCTGGCGCGGCGCCTCGCCGGCGCGGGCGCGACACGCGTCACGGCCGCGCAGGACGTCGCCGCGGGCTGCGAGCTGGCGGCGCGAACCTGCGCGCCGGGCGACCGGATCGTCGTATTCGGCTCTTTCCTGACGGTCGGCCCGGCGCTCGCGCACCTCGGCCTCGCCGCGTGATCGCGGGCGCGGGCTACAATCCGGCCTGCATGGAAGTCCGAGTGCGTGAACGGCTGGTCGGTGCGCTCGTCCTGGTCGCGCTGGTGGTGCTGCTGGTGCCGGCGCTGCTGAAGGGACCCGGGCGGCCGCTCCAGACGGATGCGGCTCCCGAGACCCGCAGCGTCGAGGTGACGCTCGACGACGGCGCGGGCCCGGTGACCGACGATGCACTGGTGCCGGAACCGGCCGCGCAGCCGCCGGCCGCGGCAGCAGCGCGCCCGGCGGCGCCGGAGCCGCCTGCGGCCGGGCCGGAACCGGACGCCACCCGGGACGCACCCGCGCCACCGCGGGCAGCGGACCCCACGCCCTCGCGTGCCGTGCCCGCGGACGCGCCGGCCTGGGCCGTCCAGCTCGGCGCCTTCGCGACCCGCGAGAAGGCCGAGCAGCTGGTCGGCGACCTGCGCCGCCGCGGCTACGCCGCCTTCGTGCTGGAATACCGCGCGGGGGGCCAGGTCCTGCACCGCGTGCGCGTCGGACCGGAGCAGGACCGCGCGCGGGCGGCGGCCATCGCGGACCGGCTGCGCAAGGACGGCTTCCAGCCGGTCGTGGCGCCGCATCCGTGATCGGCTAGAATGCCGCACGTTTCGACGGGAGCCGCGATCCGATGAATGGCGCCGATCACCTGTTCGGGATCATCCTGCTGGCTTCCGGGTTCATCGGATTCCTGCGCGGGTTCGTGCGCGAGGCGATCGCGCTCCTGTCCTGGCTCGTCGGCCTGTGGCTCGCCTGGCATTTCGCGTACCTGGTCGTGCCCCTGCTCGGCGGCGCGCTGGCGCAGCCTGGCGTGCGCGAGTGGACCGCGCGCGCGATCGTGCTGTTCCTGGTGCTGCTCGCGGGCGCCGGCATCGGGGCGATCGTCTCCTATTTCACGCATCGCGCGTCGGGCCTCGCCATCATGGACCGCTCGCTCGGGACGGTTTTCGGGCTGTTGCGCGGCGTGGTCGTCGTGGGGCTCTTGGTGATCGGCGGCCGCGCGGTCAACCTCGACCTGGAGCCGTGGTGGGACCGGTCGAAGTCCATGCCGGTGGCGGAGGCGGTCGCGAACTGGCTCGAGCGCTACGCCGAGCCCGCGGCGGAAGAGCTGCTCGAGAAAGCCCGCGACAAGCCGGGCAGCTGACGCGATGTGCGGGATCGTCGGCATCGTCGGCACCGGCCCGGTCAACCAGCGCATCTACGACGCCCTGACGGTGCTGCAGCACCGCGGGCAGGACGCGGCCGGCATCATGACCATGGACGAGCAGGCGCTCTTCGTGCGCAAGGACGCGGGGCTCGTGCGCGACGTGTTCCGCGAGCGCGACATGCGCCAGCTTGCGGGCAACGCCGGCATCGGCCACGTGCGCTATCCGACGGCCGGCTGTGACGGGCCCGACGAGGCGCAGCCCTTCTATGTCAACGCGCCGTTCGGCATCGGCCTCGGCCACAACGGCAACCTGACCAACGCCGAGGAGCTGACCCGCACGATGGTCGCCGAGGACCGGCGCCACCTGAACACGCGCTCCGACTCCGAGGTCCTGCTGAACGTGCTGGCGAGCGAGTTGCAGCGCTCCCACGCCGCGCGACTGTCGCCGGCGGACGTGTTCCGTGCGCTCGAGGCGGTGTTCCGCCGCTGCCGCGGCGGCTACGCGGTCGTGACGCTGATCGTCGGGCACGGCGTTGCCGGTTTCCGCGACCCGCACGGCATCCGCCCGCTGGTGCTTGGCCGGCGCGACACGCCGCGCGGTCCCGAATGGATGCTCGCGTCGGAGAGCGTCGCCCTCGACATGCTGGGCTTCGACCTGGTGCGCGACGTGACGCCGGGAGAGGCGATCTACATCGACCTGCAGGGCCGCCTGCACGCGCGCCAGTGCACGCCGCCGCAGCAGCACACGCCCTGCATCTTCGAGTACGTCTACTTCGCCCGTCCCGACTCGATCATCGACAACATCTCGGTGCACAAGGCGCGCATGCGCATGGGCGAGAAGCTCGCCGAGAAGATCCTGCGGCAGCGCCCGCAGCACGACATCGACGTGGTGATCCCGATCCCGGACACGAGCCGCACGAGCGCCCTGCAGCTCGCGCTCGCGCTCGGCGTCAAGTACCGCGAGGGCTTCGTCAAGAACCGCTACATCGGCCGCACCTTCATCATGCCCGGGCAGGAGATGCGCCAGAAATCGGTGCGCGGGAAGCTGAATGCGATCGACCTCGAGTTCCGCGGCCGCAACGTGCTGCTGGTGGACGACTCGATCGTGCGCGGCACGACCTCGGCGCAGATCATCGAGCTTGCGCGCGAGGCGGGTGCGCGCAAGGTGTACTTCGCCTCGGCCGCGCCACCCGTGCGCTACCCGAACGTCTACGGCATCGACATGGCGGTGGCCGCGGAGCTCGTGGCCTCGGGTCGCAGCGAGGAGGAGATCGGCGGTTTCATCGGCGCCGACTGGCTGATCTACCAGGACCTCGACGACCTGGTCGCCGCCTGCCGCCACGACGATGCGCGCATCACCGAATTCGACACGTCGTGTTTCTCCGGGCGTTACGTGACGGGCGACGTGAACGAGCAGTTCCTGGCGCGGCTCGAGCGCGAACGCTCCGACGGCGTGCGCGCGCAGCGGCTCCTGGACCTGCAGGGCGGCCGCACCGCGCGCGCCGTCTGACGGCCCCGCCGCCATGGCGGGCGCCGGTCCCGATCCGCGCCGTTCCCTGCTGCTCGGCCTGTTCCAGGCGGCGCTCACGGCCGTGGACGGCCGCCGGCGCGTGCGCGCCGCGCTCGCGGCGACGGCGGACGGCGCGCCGGTCTCCGCGCTCGCGGTCGGCAAGGCGGCGGGGGCGATGATGCAGGGCGCGCTCGATGCGCTCGGCGGCCGCATCGGGCGCGCGCTCGTCGTCGCCCCCGATGACGGCAGCGCGGACGCGCTCGGGGCCCATCCGTCGGTCCGCTGCCTCGCCGGGTCGCATCCGCTGCCCGACGCGCGCAGCGTGGCGGCCGGGGAGGCGATGCTCGAGTTCGCGGCCGCGACGCCGCCGGGGTCGCGCGTGCTGCTGCTGGTCTCCGGCGGCGCCTCGGCGCTCGCCGAGGCGCCGGCCGCCGGCGTGACGCTCGAGTCCCTGCGCGATCTCACGGCGGCAGCGCTCGCCGAGGGCACGGACATCGAGGCCCTGAACGCGCGCCGCCGCGAGCTTTCGCGCATCAAGGCCGGGCGACTGGTGGAGCGGTTCCGCGGCTGCGAAGTGCAGGGGTTGCTCATCTCCGACGTGCCGCGCGACGATCCCGCGGTGGCCGCCTCGGGCATGCTGGCCTCGGCATCCTGCCAGGTCACGATCGTCGCCCGGCTCGCGGACGCGCTCGAGGCCGTGCTGCGCGCGGCGCGCGCGCAGGGACTCGAGGCCGCGCTCGCGCCGGAGCGGCTGGCGGGCGAGGCGGCCGAGGCCGCAGGGCGCATCTGCCATGAACTCGCCACGATTCCGCAGGCGCTGCTGATCGCCGGCGGCGAAACCGTCGTGCGGTTGCCGGCGCATCCCGGACGCGGCGGGCGCTGCCAGCACCTCGCGCTCGCCGCGGCGGGCCTGATCGCGGGCCACCCGGAGTACCTGCTGCTCGCGGCCGGGACGGACGGCCGCGACGGCTCGAGCGACGACGCCGGCGCGATCGTGGACGGCGACACGGTGGCGCGCATCGGGAACGCCGGCCTCGACGTCGCCGCGGGCCTCGCCACCGCCGACAGCGGCACGCTGCTCGAGGCCGCGGGCGATCTCGTGTACACGGGGGCGACGGGCACCAACGTCGGTGACATCGTGCTGGCGCTGCGGCTGCCGCCGGGATCCGCGACCGCCATGTAAAATCCCGGCATGAGCCTGCGGGTCCTGATCATCGACGGGCGGAGCGAGTTCCGGCGCCTGCTGGCCCACCATGTGGCAACCGGCTTCGACGCGCCGACCATCGCCGAGTACGACCCGGCTGCGCGCGGCCGCCTGCCGGCAGACTTCTCGGGCAGCGCCTACGATGCCGTGCTGCTCGGCGACACGCCGGGACCGGAGCCGGGGCCCGACTGGCTGCGTGACCTGTCGCGCCGCAACGGCTTTCCGCCGATCATCTACCTGCTGTCGAACCCGGGCGCGGACGCGGAGGAACAGGCGCTCGCGGCGGGAGCGCACGGCTGCCTGGCGTCGCACAAGATCGATCATGCGGGCCTCGTCGCCGCGCTGCGATCGGCGCTCGCCCGGCGCGGCCAGGCGCTGCGGCAGCCGGTGCGCGCGGAAGAGGCGCCGCGCGCGAGCCGGTTCGGCGACACGGCCATCCGCGGCTACCGGTTCGTCGGCCAGCTCGCCGAGAACCCGGTTTCGAGCGTCTACCTCGCCGAGAGCGAGCGCACCGGCGAGAAGGTGGTGCTCAAGGTGCTGCACCAGCCGCCCGACACCGGCTCCGGCGAGAAGACCTTCGACCGCTTCCTGGGCGAGTACCAGATCGCCGCCGGCCTGGCGCACCCGAATGTTGCGCGCGTGCACGGATTCGGCGTCGCCGACGACCATGCCTACATCGCGATGGAGTACTTCCCGAGGGGCGACCTGCGGGCGCGCATCAAGGCGGGCATCGAGCCGGCGCAGGCGCTCGCGTACCTGCGGCAGATGGCGGAGGCGCTCGTGGTGCTGCACGGTGCCGGCGTGCTGCACCGGGATCTCAAGCCCGGAAACGTGATGGTGCGGGACGAATCGTCGGTCGCCCTGATCGACTACGGCCTTTCCAAGCAGCTCGCGCTCGACGCCGCGGTCACGAGCGGCGGCGAGATCTTCGGCACGCCCTATTACATGAGCCCGGAGCAGGGGCACGGCCGGCCGACGGATGCGCGCAGCGACATCTACAGCCTCGGCATCATCTTCTACGAGATGCTGATGCGCCGGAAGCCCTACGTGGCCGGGTCACCGATGCAGGTGATCTACAAGCACGCGCACCAGCCGCTGCCGGAGCTGCCGGCGCACCTCAAGCGCTTCGAGGGGCTGCTCTACAACTGCATCGCGAAGGACCCGCAGCGGCGCTACGCGAGCGCCGAGCGCCTGCTCGACGATGTGCGAGAGCTCGAGCGTGACGAGACCGAGCGCTAGGGGCCCGTCAGGCCGGGCAGGGCAGGAGCCGAGGCCCGCCGTCGTCCCAGCGCAGGACCTGCGCCGTCGCGTGCCAGTCGCCCAGCACGAAACGCCGGGCCGGGTGGCCGTCCACGACGGACTCGTGCACGGCCGGGCGGTGCGTGTGGCCGTGAATCATCGTCGTGACGCCGGCCGCGCGGAACAGCGCCTCGACCGCGGCCGGGTTGACGTCCATGATGTACTGCGACGCGGTCGCCAGGTGCTCGCGGCTGCCGGCGCGCGCCTCGGTCGCAAGCTGCCGGCGCCGCGGCAGCGGCAGGCGCGAGAAGCCCGCGCGCACGCGCGGGTCCTGCACCAGCGCGCGCAGGCGCTGGTAGGCGCCGTCGTCCACGCACAGGCCGTCGCCGTGCGTCAGGATCGCCCGCGTGCCGGCGACCGTGATGATCGCCGGATCCTCGAGCAGGAGCGCCCCGGTGTCGGCGCAGAACCGCTCGCCGATCAGGAAGTCGCGGTTGCCGCGCATGACGCAGACGAGCGTGCCGGCCGCCGCCACCGCGGCGATCGCCGCCATGACCTCGCGGTGCGCAGGCTCCGGGTCGTCGTCGCCGAGCCAGGCCTCGAACAGGTCGCCCAGCAGGTAAAGCGCCCGGGCGTCGCGCGCGGGGCCGGCGAGGAACCGGACGAAACGGCCGGCGATGCCGGGAGAGGACGGATCGAGGTGCAGGTCGGAGGCGAACCAGGCGCTCACGGCGCCGGGTCCGGCGGCGGCGCCGGCGGCGCGTCGCCGACCACGAATGCCCGCCGGAGCACCGGCGGCTCGACCGGCACGTCGGCGGCAAACCCCTCGATCGTGCGCGTCGGCAGGTAGGCGATGCGGTCCACGACCTTCATGCCCTCGACGACGCGCCCGAAGACCGCGTAGCCCCAGCGGCTCGGCAGCGGGTCGAGGCCGGCGTTGTCCGCGAGGTTGATGTAGAACTGTGAGGACCCCGAGTGCGGGCTGTCCTCGCGCGCGAGCCCGAGCGAGCCGCGACGGTTGGACAGCCCGTTGCCGCTCTCGTTGGGGATGGACGCACGCCCCGCCACCGGCGCCAGCTTCCCGTCGAAGCCGCCACCCTGGATCACGAAGCCCGCGATCACCCGGTGGAACACCGTGCCGTCGTAATGGCCGTCGCGCACGTAGCGCAGGAAGTTCTCGGCGGTCAGCGGCGCGCGCACCGCGTCGAGCTCGACCACGATCGTACCCAGCGAGGTCTCGAACTGCACCCGCGGCGCGAGCGAGGGCGGCGCCTGCGCCGCGGCCGGCACGGCCAGGGCGGAAAGCACCAACGCGAGGAATCGCGCGCGCATCGTGGTCGCAAGGATAGCAGCCGCCCGCGCGTGAGACACCCCGCGGGATACCTTAGACTGTGCCCGCGATGGACACGGTCGTCACCCGGTTCGCGCCGAGTCCTTCCGGCGCGCTGCATCCCGGCAACGCGCGCACGGCGCTCTTCAGCTGGCTGCTGGCGCGGCGCGCCGGCGGGCGTTTCCTCGTGCGCGTCGAGGACACGGACCGCGAACGCTCGAACGAGGACTTCATCGCGGGCCAGCTCGAGGACCTCGCCTGGCTCGGCCTGTCGTGGGACTCCGGCCCGGATCGCGACGACGGGCGCGGCCCTTACCGGCAGTCGGCGCGCGGTGCCATCTACGCGGCGCTGCTCGGACGGCTTGAGGAGTCGGGCCGGGCCTATCCGTGCTACTGCACCGCGGCGGAACTCGAGGCGGCGCGGCGCGCGCAGGCCTCGCGGGGGGAGCCGCCGAGGTACGCGGGTACCTGCCGCGACCTCGACGCATCCGCGCGCGCGGCCCGCGCGCGCGAGGGCCGGCCGGCGGCGCTGCGTTTCGCGGTGCCTTCAGCGGACATCGTGGGCTACGACGATCTCGTCCGGGGCCCGCAGGAGGTCGCAACGGCATCACTCGGCGACTTCATCGTCCGCCGCGCGGACGGCGCGGCCGTCTTCTTTTTCTGCAACGCCGTGGACGACGCGCTCATGGGCGTCACCCACGTGCTGCGCGGCGACGACCACCTGAGCAACACGCCGCGACAGCTGCTGCTGCTCGCGGCCCTTGGGCTCGCGCCGCCACGCTACGGTCACCTGCCGCTGCTGCTGGACGCCGACGGCTCCCCGCAGTCGAAGCGCCGCGGCAGCGTCACGGTGGCGGAGTTGCGTTCGCGCGGCTATCTCGCGGGCGCGCTCGCCAACTACCTGCTGCGGCTCGGCCACCATGGCGCACCCGACGACTGGGTGGAACCCGCGGACCTCGCCCGCCATTTCGACCCGGGCAAGCTCGGGCGCGCACCGGCGCACTTCGATCC
>DATBLN010000007.1:0-20833 GCA_036555345.1 Steroidobacteraceae bacterium | reverse complement strand
GGACTTCTGGCGGCTGCGCATCGGCATCGGCCATCCCGGCCACCGCGACGAGGTCATCGACTACGTGCTCGAGCGGCCGGGGGCCGTCGAGGAACGGCTGATGCGCGAGGCGATCGAGCTCGCGGTGGCCGAGTTCCCGCGCCTGCTCACCGAGGGCGCCGAAATGATGATGAACCGCCTGCACACGAAGCCGCCGGAAGCGGATGGCTGATGGGCATCCGCTGCGGCATCGTCGGCCTTCCGAATGTCGGCAAGTCCACGCTCTTCAATGCGCTGACCCGCGCCCGCATCGCGGCCGAGAACTACCCGTTCTGCACGATCGACCCGAATGTCGGCATCGTGCCGGTGCCGGACGCGCGGCTCGCCGCGCTCGCCGCCATCGCGAAGCCCGAAAAGGTCGTGCCGACCACGGTCGAGTTCGTGGACATCGCCGGGCTCGTCGCGGGCGCCTCGCAGGGCGAGGGACTCGGCAACCAGTTCCTGGCGCACATCCGCGAGGTGGACGCGATCGCGCACGTGGTGCGCTGCTTCGAGGACCCGGACGTCGTGCACGTCGCGGGCCGGGTGGACCCGGCCTCCGACGTCCAGACCATCAACACCGAACTCGCGCTCGCCGACCTCGAGACCGTGGAGCGGGCGGCCCAGCGCGCCGACAAGGCCGCCAAGGCCATGGACAAGGACGCGATCCGCTGGCGCGAGTCGCTGAAGAGGATCCGCGCCTGGCTGGACGAGGGCGGGCCGGTGCGGGCGATGGCGCTCGACGACTTCGAGCGCGAGCGCCTCCGGGAGCTGTCGCTGCTGACCGCCAAGCCCGTCATGTACGTCGCGAACGTGGACGAGGGCGGCTTCACCGGCAACCCGCGCCTCGCGGCGCTCGAGCGGCTCGCGGCGGCGGAGGGCGCGGCCGTGGTGCCGGTCTGCGCCGCCATCGAGGCCGAGATCTCGCAGCTCGACGAAGCCGACCGCGCGGCGTTCCTCGCCGATCTCGGCCTTGCCGAACCGGGCCTGGACCGCATCATCCGCGCGGGCTACCGGCTGCTCGGCCTGCTGACCTTCTTCACGGCGGGGCCCAAGGAAGTGCGCGCGTGGACCGTGCGGGCGGGAGCGACCGCGCCGCAGGCCGCCGGCGTGATCCACACCGACTTCGAGCGCGGCTTCATCCGCGCCGAGACCATCGCCTACGACGACTACATCGCCTGCCGGGGAGAGGCCGGCGCGCGCGAGGCCGGCAAGCTCCGGCTCGAGGGCAAGGACTACGTCCTGCGCGAGGGCGACGTCATGCACTTCCGCTTCAACGTCTGACGGGCGTTTCCCGGGGCCCGCACGGACCCGCGGGTCCATAATTGCGCTGCCGTGCGCCATCCTGTCCCATCCGATCGAATCGCCGGGATCACCGAGGCGCTGGCCGGCGTGACCGCCGGGCTTGGCGCCGCCGAAGTCAGCGAACGGCGCCTGCGGTTTGGCGCCAATGCCATCATCGACGAGCCGGCCGGTCACTGGCCCGGCCTGCTGCGGGACACGGCCCGCGATCCGATGATCTGGCTGCTGATCGGGACCGGTGTCCTGTACGCGCTGGTCGGCGACCGCAACGAGGCACTCGTCCTGTTTGCCGCCATCGTGCCGGTCGTGGGGATGGATGCCTGGCTTCATCGCAGGACGCGGGTCTCGACCCAAGGCCTGCGCGGGCGCCTGGCAAGCCGCACGACAGTGCTGCGCGACGGCTCCGCCAGCGTGGTTCCCGCCGTGGACCTGGTTCCCGGCGACCTGGTCCTGCTGGCCGCCGGCGAGTCCTTCCCGGCCGATGGACTGATCGTCCGCGGCGAGGCGCTGCAGGTCGACGAATCGGCCCTCACCGGCGAGGCCTTTCCGGTGCACAAGGCGCCGCTTCGCGCCATCACCGAGCCCGCAGTCGACGCAAGCCACTGGGGTTTTGCCGGCACGCGACTGCTGGCGGGAGACGCGAAGCTCTGCGTCGTGGCCACGGGCGCAGAGACCCTGTACGGGGAAATCGTGCGGACCGCGCTCGCGGGAAAACGCCAGCGCACGCGGTTGCAGCAGGCGATCGACCGCCTCGTGCTCATGCTCGTCTTTGCCGCCGCCATCCTGTGCATCGTGCTGGGTGTCGTTCGCATGCAGCAGGGATATGGGCTGGCTGACGCGCTGTTGAGCGCAGTGACCCTGGCGGTCGCGGCCATCCCCGAAGAGTTCCCGGTCGTATTCACCTTCTTCCTGGGGGTCGGCGTATTCCGGCTCGCGCAGCGCAAGGCACTGGTTCGTCGCGCGGTGGCCGTCGAGGACATCGGGCGAGTGTCCTGCCTGTGCTTTGACAAGACCGGCACGCTGACGGAAGGCCGCCTGCGACTCGCGCAAGAGATGGTGGCGGAAGGGGTGACCGTGCCGGAACTGCACCGCATTGCCGGCCTGGCGTCGCGCGCTGAAAGCGGGGATCCGCTCGACCGGGCCATCCTGCAGGCCGCGGGCGCGCCTGACACCCCCGGCGAGCGCGTCGCGCTCTTTCCGTTCACCGAAGACCGGCGCCGGGAGACCTCGATCTGGCGTGTCGCGTCCGGCGACGGTGCGGCTCGCGTCATGGCGGTCTGCAAGGGCGCACCTGAAACAATCCTTGCGCTTTGCAGGCTCGATCCGGCGCAGTCACGCCACTGGCTTGGCCGTGCGGATGAACTTGCCACCGCCCGCAAGGTGATTGCCTGTGCGTGGCGCGAACGGGGCGCGGACGGGTTCACGGGCGGGGAACCGGATCGGGACTATCGATTTGCCGGCCTGCTGACATTCGAAGATCCGGTCCGTCAGGGCGCTGCCGATGCGGTGCGCCGCGCACACCGGGCGGGTGTGCGCCTCATCATGGTGACGGGTGACCATCCGGCGAACGCGCTGGCTGTCGCCCGCGCGGTCGGTATCGGAGGTGAGTCGACCGCTGCAGTGGCCGGTGCGGATCTCGGGCAGTCGATCCTCGACCACGGAAAGGAGTTCCTGGGCCGCTTGAGCGTGGTGGCGCGCGCGTTGCCCGCGCAAAAGCTGGTCCTGGTCCGGGCACTGCAGGGCGCGGGGGAAATTGTCGCCGTCACCGGCGATGGCGTGAACGACGTGCCCGCGCTCAAGGCGGCGGACGTCGGCATCGCGATGGGCGAGAGCGCGACGCAGAGCGCGCGCGAGGCGGGCGCCATCGTGCTGCTGGACGACAACCTGCGCACCATCGTCAACGCGGTCGCGGAAGGCCGCCAGCTCTTCCGGAACCTGCGGCTCAGTTTTGCCTACCTGCTCATCGTTCACCTGCCGCTCGTCGGCATGGCGGCGCTGGTGCCGCTGCTCGGATATCCGCTGCTGTTCCTTCCAATCCACATCGTCTGGCTGGAGCTGGTCATCCACCCGACGGCCATGCTTGCTTTCCAGGCGCCCGCCGACGCCCGTCATCCTGACGATGTCCCGCGCCGGCAGGCACGGTTCTTCGACGCCGGCGACTGGACCGGGATCGGCGCGTGCGGCGTGCTCGTCGGGATCGTGCTGTTCACGGGATTCGGCTGGGCGCTGCAATCGGGCGGAGTCGAGCATGCCCGTGCAGTCGCGGTGGTCGCTCTGATCGTTGCGGGCGCCGGCGTCGCCGCATTGCTGACCGGTCTGGCGACGCGGGCAGCCCGCCTGATCATCGGCCTGACGCTCGGCTCGGTCGTCCTTTTGACGCAGTGGCCGCCGGCTGCCGCAATCGCCGGATTGCAGCCGTTGCACGCGGAGGACTGGCTTGTCGCTGCGGTGGGCGGGCTGCTGGCAACGGCCCCGGTCCTGCTCCTGCTCCTGCGCCGGTCCCGGACCTAGACGCCCACTCAAAGTCCGCCCTGGCCGCGCAGGCCCATGAAGGCGCGCTCTGCCAGCGTCCGGCGGGTGTATTCCCAGTCCTCCGGCGCGACTTCAGGCCCGTTCCATTCCGGCACCTGCGCGCGCACGTCTTCCAGGTTCAGCTCTTCCTGTACCTGCGCAAGCGTCCGGCCAGCCCGCACCATCGATTCCACGCGGTCCAGGGTCGTGTCGAGCAATGTGCGCAGCGCGCGCGTGTAGCCGTGATCATTCATGACCGGGCCATGCCCCGGCACGATGGCGGTCGCGGGCATTGCCTCGATGTCCCGCAGCACCCGCGCCCAGTGTACCGGCCACGACGCGCCCACATAGGGCAATGGCGAGCGCACCAGTATGTCGCCGGCAAACAGGATGCGCTGGCGCGGCAGCCAGATCGTCGCGTCGTTGGGCGAATTGGCCAGGCCGCGGTCGCGGATCTCGATCGTGACGCCCTCGAAATCAAGCTCGAGCTGCCCGTCGAAGACGCGATCCGGCGCGAGGACCTGGAGTGCTTCCAGTTCCTGCAATTCCTGCCTCCGGCGCGCGACGATCATGGCGCGGCGGGCGCGTTCGGCATCGTCGAATGCGGCGCCGTCCGCACCGGTACCGCGGGCGAGTTCCGACTCGAGCGCGGCGAGGCTCGCCCTCCGCGCCGAGTCCGGCGCCGTCGAGAGGCGTTTCCAGTAATGCTGGTTCAGTTCGATCCAACGCGCCGTATTGCGCTCGGCGATCAGCGTGACGTCCGGAAAGGCCTCCCGATACGCGATGGCGCCGTTGTTGTGGTCGAAATGCCAGTGTGTCGTCAGCAGGTAACGTACCGGCTTGTCGGTAATGCGCCGGATCAGCGCGATGTCGGCGCGCGCCCGGGAGGGCAGGTAGCAGGAATCGATCACCAGCACGCCGGACCGGCCGACGATCACGCCGGTATTGCCATGCGGCCATTCGTCAGTCGCATCGTCGTGCTCGATGACGTACACGCCATCCGCGAGCCGAGTCGCCCGCGCGCCCTCGTCAGCAGGACCGGGATCCGGCAGGCCGGCGATGGCGGGCATGGCCGCCGCGGCCAGCAGGGCGGCGAACAGCCGGCCGGCGAGTGCGCGCCGTGTCGTGATCACCCATGTCTCCATTGTCCAGTGCCTCCGGACGGGCCCGCGCGGCTTTGCCTTGACAGGCACTGGCACGGTCCCGACAATCGCGCCTCCCCGGGGCACCTTCCCACCGCGTGGCTAGGTAGCTCAGCTGGTTAGAGCACGGGATTCATAACCCCGGGGTCGAGAGTTCGATTCTCTCCCTAGCCACCATTTATCCGTTATTCCAGGCATTTCCAGTTCATTGCGACCAGTTGCGCGGATTGCGCGACCGGTGCCCATGCAAGCGGCCGCGGGACCCACTAGCGTTGCGGACACCACGCATCAGGAGTCTTCGATGAATTCATTGCTCCGCAGGGCGGCTTTCTCCGTCCTCATGATCTTCGCGCTCGGTATCGCGGCGCCGGTGTGGGCGACCGAGGACGAACGCCTCAGTGCATTCTTCGAGGAAGTATTCCAGCGAAACGTGAAGGACAGTCCGTTACTCCAGTCGCAACTCGGCATGAAGGGGCCGGACTACGGCAAGTGGGGCGATTTTTCCGATGCCGAGGCCATCCGCCAGAACAATCTCGTCGCCGACGACCTGCGGCGGCTGAACGAGGACTTCGACGTCTCGAAGCTGTCCGAACAATCCCGGGTCAGCTACCGCATCTTCAAGTTCCTGCAGGAACGCTCGCTCAGGAACTTCCCGTGGCGCTTCCACAATTACGCCTTTACGACCATGCAGAACCCGGTGACCCAGCTCGCCACGTTCCTGCAGAACGTTCACCGGGTGGACGAAGTCAGCGACGCCGAGGCCTACATCTCGCGCCTGGCGGGAGTCGAGAAGGTCAGCGAGCAGTTCATCGAGGGAGTGAACCTGTCGGCGGAGCGCGGCATCGTGCCAACGTCATTCGCATTCGATCCCGTGCTTGAGGATGCGCGCAACGTCCTCAAGGGCAGGCCATTCGATGACAGTCCGGCGGACTCGGCGATCCTCGCGGATTTCCGCGCCAAGGTCGGCAAGTTGCAGGTGGCGGATGCGGAGAAGGAACGACTGCTGGCCGCCGGCACGGCCGCGCTCGCCGGCCCGTTCCGCCGCGGCGTCGAAGCCTCGATCGCGCGTATCGAGACCCTGCGTGACAGATCGCCGGGCCCGCACGGGGTCTGGAAGCTCCCGGACGGAGACGCCTACTACCGCAACCAGATCGACTTCTGGACTAGCGACGCGACATTGACCGCCGACCAGATCCACGACATCGGACTGGCGGAGGTCGCCCGCATCCGCGGCGAGATGGAAGCGATCATGGAAAAGGTCGGGTTCAAGGGCGACTTGGCGGAGTTCTTCGTGCACCTGCGCAAGGACCCCGCGAATTTCTTCCCGAACACGGACGAGGGCCGCCAGGCGTACCTCGACCAGTCGAAGGCCTACATCGACGCGGTGTACGCGGACGTCGGCCGGTACTTCAACGTCCTGCCGCAGGCGAAGCTCGAGGTGCGCCGCGTGGAAGCCTGGCGCGAGGAGACCGCGCCGATCGCCTTCTACAACCAGCCGGCGCCGGACGGCAACCGCCCCGGCTACTACTACGTCAACCTGCGCGACATGACGACGCGGCAGAAGCACGAGATGCAGACGGTCGCCTACCACGAGGGCGCGCCCGGCCACCACTTCCAGGTCGCGATCCAGCAGGAGCTGCAGGGCGTGCCGATGTTCCAGCGCTTCGCGTATTTCGGCGCCTACATCGAGGGCTGGGGCCTCTATGCCGAGCGCCTGGCGAAGGAGCAGGGCCGCTTCACCGACCCGCTGCAGGACTTCGGCCGCCTGCAGAACGAGATGCTGCGCGCGGTCCGGCTCGTCGTCGACACCGGCGCGCACGCCAAGAAGTGGACGCGCGAGCAGATGATCGACTACATGCTCGCCAACAACCCGATGACGCCCGAGGACGCCACCAAGGAAGTCGAGCGCTACATCGACACGCCCGGCCAGGCGCTGTCGTACAAGGTTGGCATGATCCGCATCCTCGAGCTGCGCGAGCGCGCGAAGGCGGCGCTCGGCGCGCGCTTCGACATCCGCGACTTCCACGACGTGGTGCTGAAGAACGGCGCGGTGGCGCTGCCGATCCTCGAGGAACTGGTGGACGACTACGTCGCGAAGAAGAAGGCGGGCTGAGGCCGGTCAGCCGACGGGCCGGCGCATCCTCACCGTCGCGCCGGCGTCCACCAGCACCTCGGCGGCCGCCTGCGCGAGGATCGACAGGCCCTCGTCGACGACGGCATCCTCCGCGGTGATCGGCACCAGGATCCGCACCACGTTGCCGTGGATCCCGCAGGACAGCAGGATCAGGCCGAGTTCGCGCGCCCGCGCCGTGAGGCGCTTCGTCATGTCCGCGGCGGGCTTCGCCGGGTCGCCGTCCTCGCAGAGCTCGAAGGCGACCATCGCGCCGAGGCCGCGAACGTCCGCGATCACGGGATGGCGCGTGGCCAGCTCGCCGAGCCGTGCCCGGAGCTTCGCGCCGAGAGCCTCGGCCCGCTCGAAGATCCGCTCGCGCTCGAACACCTCGAGGACCGCGAGCGCCGCCGCGCAGGCGACCGGGTTGCCGGCATAGGTCCCGCCGAGCCCGCCGGGCGGGCTCGCGTCCATGACCTCCGCCCGCCCGACGACCGCCGACAGCGGGAAGCCGCCGCCCAGCGACTTCGCGAGCGTGGTGATGTCCGCCGCGACGCCGTAATGCTCCATGGCGAACATGCGCCCGGTGCGGCCCGCGCCGCACTGGATCTCGTCGGCGACGAGCAGGATGCCGTGGCGGTCGCAGGTCTCGCGCAGGCGCCGCACGAACTCCGGCGGCGCCACGTAGAAGCCGCCCTCGCCCTGGACCGGCTCGAACACGATGGCCGCGACGCGCGCGGGCTCGACGTCGCACTTGAGGAGCGCGGCGAGCGCGCCGAGCGAATCCTCGACGGAGACGCCGTGCAGCGCATTCGGGAAGGGCGCGTGGAACACTTCCGCCGGAAATGGGCCGAAGCCCGCCTTGTAGGGCTCCACCTTGCCGGTCAGCGCGAGCGTCATGAGCGTGCGGCCGTGGAAGGCGCCGCCGAAGGAGATCACGGCGCTGCGGCCGGTGGCCGCGCGCGCGATCTTGACCGCATTCTCGACCGCCTCGGCGCCGGTCGTCATCAACAGCGTCTTCTTCGGGCCGGGGCCGGGGGCGAGCGCATTGAGCCGCTCGCACAGGGCGACGTAGGGCTCGTAGCCCGTGACCTGGAAGCAGGCGTGCGTGACGCGCTCGAGCTGGGCGCGCGCCGCCTGGATCACGTGCGGGTGACGGTGGCCGGTGTTCTGGACCGCGATGCCGCCGGCGAAGTCCACGTAGCGCCGGCCCTCGACGTCCCACAAGAGCGCGTTCTCGGCGCGCGCCACGAACACCGGGTGGGCCATCGAGACGCCGCGGGCGACCGCCGCCTGGCGCCTTGCGATCAGGGATTCATTGCCGTCCACGGGCCGCTCCTTACGGATAAGATCGTATTGTAGCGGCGCAGGGCGGCGCGCAGCATCGGCAGGAAGCCAGGAGCCCAGGCCATGGAACTGAAACGCATTCTCGTCGCCATCGCGGACTGCGAGGGAAAGAACACGGCCGCGCTCGACAAGGCCGTCGCGCTCGCGCGCCCGGGCGGCGCGACCGTCACGCTATTCCACAGCCTGTACAACCCGGAGATCGCCGGGGAGGGGCTGCTCGGCCCGGACATGCTCGAGCGCGACATCGAGGCCGCCGTGTGCGCGCGCAAGGAACTGCTCGGCAGGCTCGCCCGGTCGCTCGAACGGGACGGGATCCGCGCCAGGGTGCGCGTGCGCTGGGACTACCCCGTCCACGAGAGCATCGTGCGCGAGGTGCTGCGGGAGAAATCGGACCTGGTCGTGGCGGAGAGCCACCGGCACACGCGCCTCGCCCGCGCCGTGCTCTCGAATACCGACTGGCAGCTGATCAGGCTCTGCCCCTGCCCGGTGCTGTTCGTGAAGACCGCGCGGCCCTACGATCGCGCGCGCATCCTGGCCGCCGTCGACCCGATGCACGCGCACGCCAAGCCCGCGGCGCTCGACGCGGACATCCTCGCGATGGCGGATGCCCTCGCGAAGGCGTTCAACGGCCGCCTGCACGCAGCCCACGTCTACCAGTTCGCGACCCCGTTCACCTCCGGCGTGCTGATGGAGCCCGTGCCGCTGCCGGTCAACGTGACGGAGCGCCAGCTCGAGCGCATCCGCGCCGAGTTCGACGCGCTGGTCGGGAAGTACCGGCTGCCGGCCGGACGGCGGCACCTGCGCGCGGGCAGCGCGGCGCTCGAGCTCGTCGCGATCGCGGACCGCATCGGGGCGGGCGTGGTCGTGATGGGTGCGATCTCGAGGAGCGGGCTCAAGCGGCTCTTCGTCGGGCACACCGCGGAGCGCGTGATCGACCGCCTGCCCTGCGACGTGCTGGTGCTGAAGCCGACGGGGTTCCGCACGCCGGTCCCGCGCCGCGGCAGCCTGCGGCCGGTGGTGCTGCCGCCGATCTAGTGACGCAACACGTCGTCGAGGTCGTCGTCCTCGACGATCTGCTCCCAGGTCGTCGCGGATTCGCGCGACTCGGCGGGCACCGCGGACTCCTCGAGGTCGGTATAGCCGAACTCGTCCGGCTCGACGTCGTCGAGCGGCCCGCCCCAGTCCTCGGGCTGGGCGGCCGCGTCCACCGCGAGGTCGCGCCACTCGTCGAAGTCCAGCTCGTCGATGCCGCCGTCGAATTCCTGGATCTCGATCGTGCCGGAGTCCTCGTCCAGCGCGACCACCTGGAACAGCTCGCCCTTGTCGCGATGCGAGTACCAGTTGCCCACGACCGGTGGCAGGCGATTGGTCATGCGGGGATCGTACGCCCGGGAGGGCCACCATGCCAGCCATTCACATCGCGGGCGCGATGCGATTCAATGGGCGATCTGCCATGCGACCGCAAGGGCCGCGGAGAGGGCGATGACCACACCCGCGATCGTGGATTTCCGCCGCAACCGCAAGACCGAGGAATCGGCGCCGGCTGCGGACCGTATCCTCGAGGGACAGCCGAAGACCTCGGTGCGCAACTACTTCAGCGACCCGACCGGCCAGTTCTTCGCCGGTACCTGGGCGAGCACGGTCGGCAAGTGGAAGATCGAATACACGGAGCACGAGTTCTGCCACCTGCTGGAAGGCCGGGTCGTGATCACCTCGGCCGACGGACGGCGCTGGCAGTTCGGCGCGGGCGACGCCTGGGTCATCCCTGCGGGCTTCAGCGGCACCTGGGAGACGGTCGAACCGGCGCGCAAGCGCTACGCCGTCTTCGAGCCGAAGCCGCCGCCCTGAACCACCCGCGTCCGGCAGCCGGACCCGGTTTGCAGTAGAATGCGCGAATGCCGCGGCTCGGCGCGAGTCCGGCGCAAATGAAGGAGAATCCATGAGGTATTCAACTGGACTGGTCGCGGCCGGCCTGCTGTGCGCGGCTGCGGCGGCGAATGCGGGCGAGGTGACGGGCACGGTCACGGCGGTGTCGGACTACGACTTCCGCGGCGTGTCGCTGTCGGCCAAGGACCCGGCGCTGCAGGCGAGCATCGACTATGCGCACGACAGCGGCTTCTACGCCGGCGCGTGGGCGAGCAACATCGACTACGGCAGCGACATCGACGGCGACATCGAACTCGACCTCTACCTGGGCTTTGCCGGCGAGACCGAGGCTGGCCTGGGCTGGGACGCGGGCATCGTCTGGTACACCTACCCGGACAGCTCCAGTTCGATGACGGCCTCGAGCATCAGCGATTACCCCGAGATCTACGCGGGAATCACCTTCGGGCCGGTCGAGATCAAGCAGTGGTTCACCAACGACTACAGCGGCACCGACGCCGACGCGCTGTACACCGAGATGAATTACGGCTTCGAGCTGCCGGCCGACTTCGGCCTGAACCTGCACCTGGGCTACAACTTCGGGCAGGCTTTCAGCAGCAACGAGTACTTCGACTTCGCGATCGGCGTCGGCAAGACGGTCGGCAATTTCGACCTCGAGCTCAAGTTCACGGGTACGGAGCTCGACGAAGATGACTTCGGACTGGTGAGCTTCCCGGACGTGTTCAACCCGGAGCCGCGCGTGCTGTTCTCGGTCTCGACCACCTTCCCGTGGGGTGGCGAGTAAGGGTTCCCGCGCAGGACCTGACGGAACGGGCCGGGCCGCCGCGAGGCGGCCCGGCTTTTTCATGGCAGGCGATCGAGGATGCCGGCGATGGTCCCGAAAATACGGTCCACCTGCGCGCGCTCGATGATGAGCGGCGGCGACAGCGCGATCGTGTCGCCGGTGGTGCGGATCAGGAGCCCGGCCTCGAAGGCCGCGACCAGCGCCTCGTAGCCCCGCGCCCCCGCCGCGCCGGCCCGCGGCTCGAGCTCGATGCCGGCGACGAGGCCGTAGGCGCGCAGGTCCACGACGTGGCGCCGTCCCTTCAGCGAATGCACCGCGTCCGACCAGTAGGGCGCGAGCGCGCGCGCCTGCTCGAAGAGCCCGGCGCGGTAGATGCGCTGCGTCGCGAGCGCCGCGGCACAGGCCACCGGGTGCGCCGAGAACGTGTAGCCGTGGAACAGCTCGATCGAGCCCTCGGGCCCCGACATGAAAGCGTCGTACACGGCGCGCTTCACGAGCACCGCGCCCATCGGCACGGCGCCGTTGCTGATGCCCTTGGCGCAGGTGATGAGGTCCGGCACCACCCGGAATTCCTGCGCTGCGAACGCGGACCCGGTGCGGCCGAAGCCGGTGATGACCTCGTCGAAGATCAGCAGGATCCCGTGCTTCGTGCAGATGTCGCGCAGCCGCTGCAGGTAGCCGACCGGCGGCATCAGCACCCCGGTGGAGCCCGCGATCGGCTCGACGATGACCGCGGCGATGGTCGAGGCGTCGTGCAGCGCGACCAGGCGCTCGAGGTCGTCGGCGAACTCGGCGCCGTGCTTCGGCAGCCCGCGCGAGAACAGGTTGCGCGCGGGGTCGTGCGTGTGCCGCAGGTGGTCGACGCCGGGCAGCAGCGCACCGAAGTACTTGCGGTTGTTGACCATGCCGCCGACCGAGATGCCGCCGAAGCCGACGCCGTGATAGCCGCGCTCGCGACCGATCAGGCGCGTGCGCGCCGAGTCGCCGCGCACGCGGTGGTAGGCGAGCGCGATCTTGAGCGCCGTGTCCACCGACTCGGAGCCCGAGTTCGTGAAGAACACGTGGTCGATGCCCTCGGGCGCGATCCCGACGATCGCGTTCGCGAGCTCGAAGGCCGCTGGATGGCCCATCTGGAACGGCGGCGCATAGTCCATCACGCCGATCTGCTTCGAGACCGCCTCGGTGATCTCGCGCCGGCCGTGCCCCGCATTGACGCACCAGAGGCCGGCCACCCCGTCCAGCACCTGGCGCCCGTCCGGGGTCCAGTAGTACATGCCCTCGGCGCGCTCGAGCAGGCGCGGCGCGGCCTTGAACTGCCGGTTCGCGGTGAAGGGCATCCAGAAGGCCTCGAGGGAGGCGCGGTCGGCGGGTCGGGCGCTCATGGGGTTCGGCTCCGGCGCGTCAGGGCGATCAGGATAATTGACACTTGTAGAACGAAACCGCGATATTACGCCAGCATCGTTTAATATCCTAGACACCGCAACGCGATGGCCAACGACGTCAGTGCCCGATTGAAGGCCGTGCGCCAGCAGCACGGGCTGTCGCAGCGCGAGCTCGCCAAGCGCGCCGGTGTGACGAACGGCATGATCTCGCTGATCGAGCAGGGCCGCGTCAGCCCCTCGGTCGCGTCGCTCAAGAAGGTGCTGGCCGGCCTCCCGATGGGCCTCGCCGAGTTCTTCACGATGGACCCGGCCGGCACGCTGCCCGTGTTCTATCCCGCCGCGGAGCTGGTCGAGCTCGGCGAAGGCACGGTCTCGCTCAGGCTCGTGGCCGCGCACCGCGCGGGCCGGCGCATGGCGATCCTGCACGAGGTGTACGAGCCGGGCGCCGACACGGGCTCCGAGATGCTGACCCACGCGGGCGAGGAGGGCGGCGTCGTGGTCGCCGGGCGCATCGAGGTGACGATCGCGGGCAATACCCGCGTGCTCGGGCCCGGCGACGCCTATTACTTCCCGAGCGCCATGCCGCACCGTTTCCGCAATCGCGGGCGCGAGCGCTGTGAGATCATCAGCGCCTCGAGCCCCCCGACCCTCTGAACCGGAGCGAACGCCGTGAATCGCGAGCAGAAATCCGTGGACTGGCACGAGCGGGCCACGACCTTCGCGCCGCGCACGGAGGCCTTCATCGACGGGCGCTACCTGCCGGCGAAGTCCGGCGCCACCTTCGAGTGCGTCAATCCCGCGACCGGCCAGCCGCTCGCGGCGGTCGCCTCCTGCGATGCCGCCGACGTGGATGCCGCGGTCGGCGCCGCCCGGCGCGCGTTCGAGGACGGCCGCTGGTCGCGACTCGCGCCCGGGGCGCGCAAGCGGGTGCTGCTGCGATTCGCGGAGCTGATCCGCAAGCACCGCGAGGAACTCGCGCTCACCGAGACGCTCGACATGGGCAAGCCGATCACGGACTCGCTCAAGGTCGACGTGCCGGCGGCCGCCGGCTGCATCGCCTGGTACGCGGAGGCGATCGACAAGGTCTACGACGAGGTCGCGCCGACGCCGCACGAGTCGCTCGCGCTCGTCACGCGCGAGCCCGCAGGCGTGGTGGGGGCGATCGTGCCCAGGAACTTCCCGCTGCTGATGGCCTCCTGGAAGCTCGGCCCCGCGCTCGCGACCGGCAACTCGGTCGTGCTGAAGCCGTCCGAGAAGTCGCCGCTGTCGGCGCTCCGGATCGCGGAACTCGCGATGGAGGCGGGCCTGCCGGAGGGCGTGCTGAACGTGCTGCCCGGCTTCGGCTACACCGCGGGGGAGGCGCTCGCGCTGCACATGGACGTGGACTGCGTGGCATTCACGGGCTCGACGCGCGTCGGCAAGATGATGCTCGAGTACTCGGGCCGCTCGAACATGAAGCGGGTGTGGCTCGAGTGCGGCGGCAAGGCGCCGAACGTCGTCATGGCGGACGTCGCCGACCTCGACCGCGCCGCGAATGCGGCGGCCTACGGGATCTTCTTCAACCAGGGAGAGATGTGCTCGGCGGCCTCGCGGCTCGTGGTGCACGAGTCCGTGCGGGACGCGCTGCTCGAAAAGGTCGTCGAGATCGGCCGGCAGATGGCGCCCGGCGACCCGCTCGACCCGAAGACGAAGCTCGGCGCGATCGTGGACCAGGTCCAGCTCAACACCGTGATGGGCTACATCGAGTCCGGCCGGAAGCAGGGCGCCGCCGTGCGGCTCGGCGGCCGCCGCGTGCGGGAGGAGACCGGCGGCTACTTCGTCGAGCCCACCGTGTTCGACCGGGTGACGATGGAGATGAAGATCGCGCGCGAGGAGATCTTCGGGCCGGTGCTCTCGGCGATCACGTTCCGGGACGCCGAAGAGGCGGTGCGCATCGCGAACGACGTCAGCTACGGGCTGACCGCCGCGGTCTGGAGCCGGGACATCACGACCGCCCACCGCGTCGCCAGGGCGCTCAGGGCGGGCACCGTGTACGTGAACTGCTACGACGCCGACGACATCACCGTTCCCTTCGGCGGCTTCAAGCAGTCCGGCAACGGGCGCGACAAGTCGCTGCACGCGATGGACAAGTACACCGAGCTCAAGACCACCTGGATCGACCTGTCATGAAGGTCACCGTCGCCGCCACGCAGATGGCCTGCGGCACGGGTCGCGATGCCAACATCGCCAATGCCGAGCGGCTGGTGCGCGAGGCCGCGAGGCGCGGCGCCCAGGTCGTGCTGATCCAGGAGCTGTTCGAGTCGCCGTACTTCTGCAAGGACCACCTGGCGGCGCACTTCGCGCTCGCGACGCCCGTTGCCGAGAACCCCGCCGTGCAGCGGCTCGCGCGGGTCGCGCGGGAGCTCGGCGTGGTGCTGCCGCTGTCGGTGTTCGAGCGCGCGCAGAACGCCTACTTCAACACGCTCGTGATGGTGGACGCCGACGGCTCGGTGATGGGCATCTACCGCAAGTCGCACATCCCCGAGAGCCCCGGCTACCACGAGAAGTTCTACTTCTCGCCGGGCGACACGGGCTTCCGCGTCTGGAAGACGCGCTTCGGGACGCTCGGCGTCGCCGTGTGCTGGGACCAGTGGTTCCCGGAAGCGGCGCGCGCGATGGCGCTGCTCGGCGCCGAGATCCTCCTCTACCCGACCGCGATCGGCTCCGAGCCGCAGGATCCCTCGCTCGACTCGCGCTGGCACTGGCAGCGCACGATGCAGGGCCACGCGGCGGCGAACGTGATGCCTCTCGTGGCCTCGAACCGCATCGGCCGCGAGCGCGGCGAGAAGCTCGAGATCGCGTTCTATGGCCATTCGTTCATCGCCGACCACACGGGCGAGGTGGTGGCGCAGGCCGACGACCATACCGAGCAGGTGCTGACCGCCACGTTCGACCTCGACGAGATCCGCCGCTACCGCCACAGCTGGGGCGTGTTCCGCGACCGGCGGCCCGACCTGTACGGCCCCTTGCTGAAGCTGGACGGTGCCGGCTGACGACCCGCTCGCGGGCGCCGTCGCCTGCGTGGACCTCGAGACCACCGGCGGCCACGCCGCGCGCGACCGGGTCATCGAGGCGGGCGTGGTGCTGCTCGAGGACGGGCAGGTGACCGCGGAATGGTCGTCGCTCGTCAATCCCGGCGTGCGCATCCCGCACGCGATCCAGCGGTTCACGGGCATCACCGAGGCCATGGTCGCGGACGCCCCGCCGTTCGCGGAGGTCGCGCAGGCGCTCGCCGCGCGGCTCGAGGGGCGGCTCTTCGTCGCGCACAACGCGCGCTTCGACTACGGTTTCCTGCGCGCCGAGTTCCGCCGGCTGGGCCGGCGCTTCCGCGCGCCGGTGCTGTGCACGGTGCGTCTCTCTCGCGCGCTCAGCCCCGGCGAGCGCGGCCACAACCTCGACGCCGTCATGGCGCGCTGGGGCATCGCCTGCGAGGCGCGTCACCGCGCGCTCGGCGACGCGCGGGTGCTCGCCGAATTCCTGCGCCTCGCCCGCGGGCAAGTTCCCGCGGATGAGCTCGCGGGCATCGTCGCCAGGCTCACGGGCGCGCCGCGCCTGGGCCCCCACCTCGACCCCGCGATCGCCGACGAGCTGCCCGAGGGCCCGGGCGTCTACCTGATCTACGGCGAAGACGATGCGCTCCTCTACGTCGGCAAGGCGAAGAATCTCGCGACGCGCGTGCCGGCGCACTTCGCCGACCCGCAGGCCCGGCGCGAGCAGGAGCTCGCGCGGCTCGCCCGGCGCATCGACTGGATCGAGACCGCGGGCGAGTTCGGCGCGCTGATCACGGAGGCGCGCCTGGTCAGGGAGCGCCGGCCGCTGCTGAACCGGCGGCTGCGCGGCGCCGGTGAATGGTGGACGATCCGGCTCGGCGACGATGCGTCGGGCCCGCGCGCGACGATCGTCGCGCTTGCGGCGGGCGAGGACCCCGGGGAGGGCCATGGCCTGTTCCGGCGGGAGGCGGACGCCCGGCGCGCGCTCGAGGGACTCGCGCGGGGGCACGGCCTGTGCGCCAGGATGCTCGGCCTCGAGCGTGGCGACGGCTCCTGCATCGGCTACCAGCTCGGGCGCTGCCGCGGCGCCTGCGTCGGGCGGGAGCCCGTGAGCGTGCATGCGCTGCGGGCGCGGATCGCGCTCGCGGGACTCAGGCGGCGCGAGTGGCCGTTCGCAGGGCCGGTCGCGATCCGCGAACGGCACTGGAGCGGGGCCGAGGACATCCACGTGTTCGACCAGTGGCGCCTCGAGGGACAGCCGTTCGACGTCGACGTCTACCGCATCCTGGCGGGATTTCTCGAGCGTCCGGTGCCGGGCGCGGAAATCCTGCCGCTGTCGCGGCACGGGCCGAGCGCAGGAACACGGGAGGGCGGCGAGTGACCGCGTCCCGGCTCTTCGTCACCGCGGCGCCGGGCACCGCAGACCTCGCCGCCGCCGAGCTCGCGGCACTCGGCGTCGCGGATGCAGAGGAGGCGCCGGGCGGCGCGAGCGGGACGGCCACGCTCGAGCAGGCCTACCGCGCCTGCCTGTGGTCGCGCGTGGGCCTGCGCGTGCTGTGGCGCGTCGCGGAGTTTCCCGCCGCGGGCGCCGATGAGCTCTATGCACGCGTGCGCGACGTCGACTGGACGCGCCACCTCGACCCGGCCGGAACGCTTGCGGTGGACTACTCGGGGACGCTCGCGGGCATCACGCACCCGCACTTCGGCGCGCAGCGCGTCAAGGACGCGATCGTGGACCTGTTCCGCGAGCGCACCGGGCGGCGCCCGTCCGTGGAGCGGGACGAACCCTGGCTCCGCATCAACGTGCATGCGTGGCGCGGCGCCGCCTCGGTCGCGATCGACCTGTCCGGAGACAGCCTGCACCGGCGCGGGTACCGCGGCGGCCAGGGCGCGGCCCCGCTCAAGGAGAATCTCGCGGCGGCGATCCTGCTGCGCGCCGGGTGGCCCGCGATCGCGGCGGCGGGCGGATATTTCGTGGACCCGATGTGCGGCTCGGGGACGCTGCCGATCGAGGCCGCGCTGATCGCCGCCGATGCCGCGCCGGGACTGCTGCGCGGCCGCTTCGGTTTCGAGCGCTGGCTGTTGCACGATGCCGCCGCCTGGGCACGGGCCGTGGCGGAGGCCGAATCGCGGCGCAATCCGGACCGCCTCGCGCCCGGAGGCATCCTCGGCTGCGACCGCGACCCGCTCGTGCTGCGCGACGCGGAGGCGAACGCCGTGCGCGCCGGCCTCGGCGGGCGCATCGAGTTCCGGCGCTGCCCGCTGGAGCAGCTGCCGGCGGCGCGCTCGCCCGCAGGCCTGGTCGCGGTCAACCCGCCGTATGGCGAGCGCATCGGCGAGACCGGGGAGCTGCGCGCGCTGTATGCGCTGCTCGGCGAGCGGCTGCGCGCGGGCTATCGCGGCTGGGAGGCGGCCGTTTTCACGGGCAACCCGCCGCTCGGGCGCGAGCTCGGCATCCGGGCCCGGCGCACGCACCGCATGATGAACGGGCCGATCGAGTGCCGGCTGCTGCGGCTGCGCGTCGACCCGGCGGATTTCGAGCGCCCGCGCGAGCCGGGCCGGCCGCCGCCGGTCGACGCGGAGGCCGCCCGCGCGCGCCCGGGTGCGGCGATGTTCGGCAACCGCCTGCGCAAGAACCTGAAGGCGCTGTCGGCCTGGGCGCGCGCAGGATCGGTGTCCTGCTACCGCCTGTACGACGCCGACATGCCGGAATACGCGTTCGCGATCGACCTGTACCAGGCGGACCCGGAGGGGCGGGGCGGGCGCTGGCTGTACGTGCAGGAGTACGCGCCGCCCGCGACGGTCGACCGCGCGAGGGCGCGCGCGCGTCGCGAGGAGGCGATCGCGATGCTGCCGGAGGTGACCGGCGTGCCGATGGCGGCGATCCACTGGCGCACGCGCCGCCCGCAGAAGGGCGGTGCGCAGTACGAGGCGCTTGCGCAGGAGGGCGAGCGCGTGGTCGTGGAAGAAGGCGGCCTGAAGTTCCTCGTCAACTTCACCGACTACCTCGACACGGGCCTGTTCCTCGACCACCGCGCCACACGCGCCCGCATCCGCGACGAGGCACGCGGCCGGCGCTTCCTCAACCTCTTCTGCTACACGGGCGCGGCGACCGTCTGCGCGGCGGCGGGCGGCGCCGTTTCCACGACCAGCGTGGACCTGTCGCGCACCTACCTCGACTGGGCCCGGCGCAACCTGGACATCAACGGGTTCCGCGGAGACGCGCACCGGCTGGTGCAGGAAGACTGCCTCGCATGGCTCGCGGAGGACGACGGCGCGCGCTACGACCTTGCGTTCCTGGACCCGCCGACCTTTTCCCGCTCGAAGCGCATGGCGCGCGACTTCGACGTGCAGCGAGATCACGTCCCGCTGGTGCGCCAGGCCGTCGGACGCCTGGCGCCGGACGGCCTGCTCCTCTTCTCGACGAACTTCCGGAAATTCCGGCTGGATGCCGAGGGCCTCGCTGGCCTCGCCGTCCGGGACATCACGCGCCGGACGATCCCGCGCGACTTCGCGCGCGATGCGCGCATCCACCACTGCTTCGAGATCCGGCCGCGCGGCTGAGGCGCGGCGCGCGGCCCGTCAGGCGAGCCGTTTCACGCCCTGCAGGGCGAGCGCGGAGAGTCCCGCGCCGCCCTCGCGCGCATGGCGGCGGATCTGCTCGCGCATGCGCGGCTCCCAGAACTTCCTGAGGTGGCCGGCGACCTGCTCGGCCGCGGCGGCGGGATCGGGCTCCGCGGCGAAGAATGCCGCGATGTCGTTCGCCATCGCGACCAGGCGCTGCACGTCCACGCGGCGGCGCCTCAGGCGACCGGGAAGGCGCGCGCGGCGCGGGCGTCGCGCTCGGCCTGCGCACGGGCGCGCCAGGCGTCCGGCTGCGCGACCCTGACCACCTCGACGGCGGTCACCTTGTACTCGGGGCAGTTGGTCGCCCAGTCGGAGTTCTCGGTCGTCACGAGGTTGACGCCGGACTCGGGGAAGTGGAAGGTCGTGTAGACGACGCCGCGCGCGACGCGGCGCGTCAGCGTCGCGCGCACCACGATCTCGCCCGCGCGGCTCGCGACGCCGACCAGGTCGCCGTCCCGGATGCCGCGGCTCTCGGCATCGTCCGGATGGATCTCGAGCCGGTCCTCCTGCTGCCAGGCGAGGTTCTTCGTGCGGCGCGTCTGCGTGCCGACGTTGTACTGGAACAGCACGCGCCCGGTCGTGAGCAGGAGCGGATAGCGGCTGGTGGAGCGCTCGGAGGTCGCCACGTACTCGGTGCGGTAGAACCTGCCCTTGCCGCGCACGAAGCGGCCGACGTGCATGGTGGGCGTGCCCTCGGGCGCGGCGTCGTTGCAGGGCCACTGGATGCTGCCGAGGCGGTCGAGCTTCTCGTAGGTGACGCCGCGGAAGGTCGGCGTCAGGCGCGCGATCTCGTCCATGATCTCGGACGGGTGCGAGTAGCGCATCGGGTAGCCGAGCGCCTGCGCGAGGCGCATCGTGACCTCCCAGTCGGCGAGCCCGGCGAGCGGCTCCATGACCTTGCGCACGCGCGAGATGCGCCGCTCCGCGTTCGTGAAGGTGCCGTCCTTCTCGAGGAAGGACGAGCCTGGCAGGAACACGTGCGCGTAGCGCGCCGTCTCGACCAGGAACAGGTCCTGGACCACCACGCACTCCATCGCCGAGAGCGCGGCGGCCACGTGGTGCGTGTTCGGGTCGGACTGGATGAAGTCCTCGCCCTGGATGTACATGCCCTTGAAGCTGCCGTCGAGCGCCGCCTCGAACATGTTCGGGATGCGCAGCCCCGGCTCGTCCGCGAGCGAGACGTTCCAGGCGCTCTCGAAGCTGCCGCGCGTGACCGCGTCCGAGACGTGCCGGTAGCCCGGGAGCTCGTGCGGGAACGAGCCCATGTCGCAGGAGCCCTGCACGTTGTTCTGGCCGCGGAGCGGGTTCACGCCGACGCCCTCGCGCCCGAGGTTGCCGGTCGCCATCGCGAGGTTGGCGATGCCGATGACCATGGTCGTGCCCTGGCTGTGCTCGGTGACGCCGAGGCCGTAGTAGATCGCGCTGTTGGGGCCCGCCGCGTACAGGCGCGCGGCGCCGCGCACCAGCGCCGCCGGGACGCCGGTGACCGACTCCGTGGCCTCGGGCGAATGCCGTGCATCGGCGATGAATTCCTTCCATTCCTGCCAGGACTTCGGCTCGCAGCGCGCGAGCGCGTAGTCGTCCTTCGCGAGGCCCTCCGTCACGATCACGTGGGCCAGGGCGTTGATGACCGCGACGTTGGTGCCGGGCCTCAGCTGCAGGTGGTAGGCCGCCTCGATGTGCGGCGTGCGCACCAG
>DATBLN010000006.1:0-5194 GCA_036555345.1 Steroidobacteraceae bacterium | reverse complement strand
GAAGTACTCGAAATAGAGGTCCAGCTCGCGGTTGTCCATGTGCCCGAGCCCGTGCAGGTACTTGGCGAAGATCTCCGGGTCCTCGTACAGCGTGCGGTCCTGGATGCAGCTCTTCGGCACGGTCTGGATCAGCTCATGGTGCTCGACGCGGCGGATCAGGAACTCGAGCTGCAGCGTGAATGACCAGCGCTTCATGCCCGAGTAGTAGTCGCGCAGGAACCGGTTGTCGATCACCGGCTCGTCGAAGAGCTCGAAGCCGTAATGCTGGCTGATCAGCTTGGCGGCCGTGGTCTTGCCGGCGCCGATGTTGCCGGCCATCGAAAGGAACAGCTTCCGGTCGGTTGTCGCCATGGGAATGCCCGCCGGCGCGGCCCCGTCGCGTGCCGGTGGACGAGTGCCGAGTGTGCCAGAAACAATGGGCGCATGGCCTGGCACCCCCTCCGCGCCCACCCGTCCGCCCCGCCGGCCCTGGCCCTGGCGCTCGAGGCGCGGCCGGTAGGCGGCGCGCGGGATCTCGCGCTGGATTTCAGGCTGGAGGGCGAGGTCTCGCGCCTGCGGTTCGGCAGCCTCCGCGGGCGGCAGGATGGCCTGTGGCAACACACGTGCTTCGAGGCCTTTCTCGCACCCGTGGGCGCGCCCGGTTACCTGGAGCTCAATTTCGCGCCTTCCGGCGCCTGGGCCGCCTACGAGTTCGGGGCGCGGCGCCTCGGCATGCAGACGCTCGACCTGCCGCAGCCGCCCGCGATCGCGGCGCAACGCGACGGCCAGCGCCTCGATCTCACCGTACAATTCTCCCTGCCGCGTCGAGCGGCGGCCTGGCGGCTGGGACTCGCCGCGGTGCTGGAGGACGAGTTGGGCGCAATGAGCTACTGGGCCCTCGCGCACGGCGGCAGCGAGCCGGACTTCCACGACCCGGCGGGCTTCCGGCTGGACATCGCGGGCGCATGAAGTTCGGCATCGACCGCCTGCTGGCCGACCGCGCGGTGCGCAAGCCCCTCGACGGCAAGCGGGTCGCCTTGCTCGCGCACCCGGCATCCGTCACCGCCGATCTCACGCATTCGCTCGACGCACTGGCCGCGGTCGAGGACTTCAGGCTGACCGCGGCCTTCGGCCCGCAGCACGGCCTGCGCGGCGACAAGCAGGACAACATGGTGGAGTCCGACGACGACACCGACCCGGTGCACCGCATCCCGGTGTTCAGCCTGTACGGCAGGGTGCGCCGCCCGACCGCGGAGATGATGCAGCACTTCGACGTGCTGCTCGTGGACCTGCAGGACCTCGGCTGCCGCGTGTACACCTTCACGACGACGCTGCGCTACGTGCTCGAGGCGGCGGCGGCCCACGGCAAGTCCGTGTGGGTGCTCGACCGTCCGAACCCCGCGGGCCTGCCGGTCGAGGGACTGCTGCTGGAGGCCGGCTGGGAGAGCTTCGTCGGCGCGGGCCCGATGCCGATGCGCCATGGGCGCACGCTCGGCGAGCTCGGCGAGTGGTTCGTGAAGGCGCTCGCGCTCGACGTCGAGTACGTGCAGGTCGCGATGGAGGGCTGGCGGCCCGCGCAGGCGCCGGGATACGGCTGGCCGCTGTCCGAACGCGCCTGGGTCAACCCGAGCCCCAATGCGCCCAATGTCTCGATGGCGCGCTGCTATCCCGGCACCGTGATGCTGGAGGGCACGACGCTCTCGGAAGGGCGCGGCACGACGCGCCCGCTCGAGCTTCTCGGCGCGCCGGACCTCGATGCGCATGCATTGCTCGCGAAGATGCATTCGCTGGCGCCGGACTGGCTCGCCGGCTGCCGGCTGCGCCCCTGCTGGTTCGAGCCGACGTTCCACAAGCACGCCGGCAGGCTCTGCGCCGGCATCCAGATCCACGTGGACGACCCCGGCTACAGCCACTCGCGGTTCCGGCCCTGGCGGGTCGTGGCGCTCGCCTTCAAGGCGCTGCGGGCGCTGCGCCCCGACTATCCGCTGTGGCGCGACTTCCCGTACGAATACGAGACCACACGGCTCGCCATCGACGTGATCAACGGCGGGCCGAGGCTGCGTGAATGGGTGGAGGATGCCGCCGCGTCGCCCGGCGACCTCGACGAGATGGCGCGGCGCGACGAAAACGCCTGGCAAGCGAAGGAGTGAATGCGATGACGATCCGGATGTGCGCGGGCGCGCTGCTCGCGATGCTGCCGCTCGCGGCAGGCGCCGAGGTGAAGCTCGCGACCGCGGATGCGATGCTGATCCGGCACGAGTTCCGCATCGAGGCGCCGGCGGCGAAAGCCTGGGACACCCTGGTGCATCCCGAGCGCTACTGGCCGTCGGACCACACCTGGTCCGGCCGGCGCGAGTCGCTCTCGCTCGAGCCGGTCGCCGGCGGCTGTTACTGCGAGCGCTGGGACGGTGGCAGCGCCCGGCACGGGCAGGTCGTCATGGCGGTGCCGGGCAAGACGCTCAAGCTCGACGCGGCGCTCGGGCCGTTCCTCGAGATGGCGATCAGCGGGATCCTCGCGGTCTCGCTCGAGGAAATGGACGGGAACACGACGGCGGTCGTGACCTACCGCGTGAGCGGCGACCCCGCGCACCAGCTCGATGCCCTCGCGCCCATCGTGGACCAGGTGCTCGGCATGCAGTTTGGCGCGTTCGCGCAGGCCGCTGGCACGGCACCCGACTGATGCGCCGGGGCGGGCGTGCGCAGCCCGCAATTCCGGGCCCTGCGCTTGCCCGGGACCGGGAATTGCCCTAAAAAGGCGCCTATGCCCGCACTCGTCCACGCCAGGGGCGCCCTGTCGCGCCGGAGCTTCCTGCGGACCCTCGCGGGCGGGGCGCTCGCGACCGCCGCCTCGCCGGTGCTGGCCAGCGTCGGCGAAACGCGCTCGCTGTCATTCGTCCACACGCACACGGGCGAGACGCTCTCCGTCGACTATTTCCAGGGCGGCAGCTACGACCCGCGGGCGCTCGCGAAGGTCGCCCATACGCTGCGCGACTTCCGCACGGGCGAGGCGCACGACATCGACCCGGCGCTGCTCGATGCGCTCTTCGAGCTGCAGCTGCAGACCGGCCACGACAAGCCGTACCAGATCATCTCCGCCTACCGCTCGCCGGCGACCAACGCGAAGCTCGCCGCGAAATCGAACGGCGTCGCCACGCACAGCATGCACATGCTGGGCCGGGCGATCGACGTCCGCGTCTCCTCGATCCCGACGAAGAAGCTGCGCGACCTCGCGCTCGGCATGCGCGTGGGCGGCGTCGGCTACTACCGCGACTCCGACTTCATCCACCTGGACACCGGCCGCGTCCGCAGCTGGTAGCTCAGCGCGCCGCCTGGCGAAGCAGGCCCTGGAGCTTCGCGTCGTGCCCGTAGACATCCTCGAAGAACTGCACCGTCCCGTCCGGTGACACGGTGGCCGTGCCGTACACGACCAGCACCGGCTTGGGCTTCGTGAGAAACACGTGCCGGTTGGCGCCCTCGGGCGAATCGTCGTGCATGGCGGCCTCGATCGTCTCCCGCGTCCAGCCGCCCGGCTCGTCGCGCAGGACGTATTCGACGAGGCCCGCGGCGTCGCGTACGCGGATGCAGCCGTGACTGAACGTGCGCCGCGCCTCCTCGAACAGGCGCCGCTCGGGCGTGGAATGCAGGTACACGTTGTAGGGGTTCGGCATCATGAGCTTCACGAGGCCGAGCGAGTTGTTCTCGCCAGGGCGCTGGCGCAGGCGCAACTCGCCGGCGGCGAGGCGCCGGATGGCGTCGTCGGAGGGCTCGAGGGGCGCGGCGCCGGCATCGGCCGCGCTCACGATCTCGAGGTCGTTCGCGGCCAGGTAGCGCGCGTCTGCGCGGATCTTGGGCAGCAGCTCGTTCTGCAGGATGCTCGGCGGAACTTCCCAGTACGGGCGGAACACGACGTAGGTGAGCTCCGTGGCGAATGCCGGGGTGCGCAGCGTGGGATTGGACCGGCCCACGATCACCTCGCTCTGCAGCACGCCCTCCTCGCCGCCGGCGGCCACCAGGCGGAACTGCGGGATGTTCACGACGATCGGCGGCGCGTCGAGTTCCGGCAGCCAGCGCCAGCGCTCGAGGGTGAGCGCGAGCTGTTCCGCGCGGGCGGACAATGGCGTCGTCAGGGCGGCGTAGGTCCTGCGCCCGAGGACGCCGTCGGCGGCGAGGCCGTGGCGCTCCTGGAATCGCTGCAGCGCCGCCGCGCTTGCCTCGTCAAGTACCTCGCCACGGGTTGCGACATCCGATCCAAGGTCGCCCAGCGCGACCAGAAGCCGGCGCAATGCCGCCATGCCCTCATAGGGCTCGCCCGGCTTGACGGAGCGCGACTTCAGCGGTGGCAACGCGGTGAGTTCCCGCTCGACCGCCAGCAGCCGGTAGTCCTTCAGCGCGCGCCTGACCAGCCGGTACTGCTCGAATGCGGGCTCGGCGGCGGACAGCGCGGCGTCGAAGTCGCCGCCCGTCGCGAGGCGCTCGAGCACGGCCGCGGCATCGAACGGCGCGCGCGGCAGGCGCGAATCGAACCCCGCGGCTCGCGGGTCCACGCGGCCGGTGTGCAGGTGCCGCAGCATGCGCGCCGCGGCGACGGAGAGCGCGAGGTCGAGTTCGGCGGACTGCGCCGCCGTCGAATCCGCGCCGGCAGCAAACCCGATGACCCGGTATGCGAGTGGCGTGCCGTCGTAGTCCTCGGGCCGCAGGCCGTGGTCGCCGGCGCCGCGCAGCGCCTGCAGGAGCCGCGCGCCCTGCCGCGTCGTCTCGCGGCGCTCGAGCCAGGCGGGCCGGAACCGCCGCTGTTGGTAGAACTCCCGGACCGTGTCCCGGTCGCGCGTGAAGTCGGCCTCGTGCAGCAGCGCACTGCGGCCGCGCGCGAGCTGCGCCTCCAGTGCGGATGCGAATTCGCCGGCGGGCTGGGCCTGCGCGACCGTGGCGGCGAGTGCCGCGAGGAGGCCGGTGGCGAGGCACCGCCGGGCGGGGACGCGGGTTGCGGGATGCATGCGGGACATCAAAGCAATTCGTTGGACAAGAAAAAAGCCCCCGACGTTTCCGTCGGGGGCTTCCTTTTGGGATCCTGGCGGTGACCTACTCTCACCTGGCCTACGGCCAAACTACCATCGGCGCAGAGCGTTTTCACTTCCGAGTTCGGAATGGGATCGGGTGGTACCCGCCCGCTATGACCGCCAGGAAAACTGTCGCCCGCGCCGCAGATCGCCGCCGC
>DATBLN010000177.1:0-6393 GCA_036555345.1 Steroidobacteraceae bacterium | reverse complement strand
GCGCGCGGCGGTCCACGATGGGCTGCACCGCGACGTCCTGGGACTCCGTTCCGCGGATCGAGGAGTCGCCGGCGGGCGCATCGCTGCGCCCTGCGGACGACATGAGGGGACGAAGACTGGTGATCTTCATGCTTGACGTGGTCTCACGGGCAGTTCGTTGCAATGGCCGTGCCAACGTGCCGGGTTTACGCCAAGTGATTGAATGTATTCGGCTTTGAGGTTCCTGCCGTACGGTAGCACTCATCCGCGCACTGTCCGCGGACACGCGCCGGACAGCGGTGCGGACAGCTTGTGACATGCGTGCTGGCTTGGGGGTAGCATCGCCCGCAGGAGTGCTGCAGAGCGCCTGACGGGAGAAGTCCCATGCCCCGCATCAGCCGTACCGGGTGCACCGTCGGACTTCTTGCGGCAGCGATCCTCGCGCGCGCGGACGTGCCCGCGCCCGGCATCGGTGCCATCCCCACCGCTTCGGCCGCTGCGATTTCGCCCGCCGTTATCAGCCTGCGCGGTGTCTGGGCTGCCAAGCGTGCGCCGAGCGGGCTGCCGCAACCACTGCTCGTCGCGCTGCAGGAAGATGCTTCCGGCGATGTCAGCGGCTATGTCCTGGGCGGCCATGAAACGCTGGTGATCGACTCGGGGCAGCTGCGCGACGATGGCCGCCTGGAGCTCGAGCTGGAACTTGACACTCCCGGTGGATACCGGGTCTACACGATTCGCGGCGAGCTCCGCGGCGACGTGATCGCCGGGCGCATCGGGAGCGGCAGCGAGATCGCGTCAATCCAGTTCCAGCGGGTGCGCGCCGAAATCGAAGAGCGCCGGATGTTGCTCGCCGAGCTCGACGCGTCCGGTGAGCCAGTACGACTCTACGACGTTGGCGTCGCGACGCTACACGGGCGATTCGTGGCCGGCAGCTTTGCCGCGCGACAGGCTTGCGGCGCCCTGGGTTGCGCCGGCGTCGTGACCGGCTACAGCGAGGCCTCCGGCAGTGCCGGCGAGTCCAGCGTTGCCATCGGGCTCGCGAGCCCGGTGGCCTGCCCCGGAAGCGGAGGTGTCGACTTCGACTTCGACGCCGCGGTCGGGTTTTACGTCGGCTCGTTTGAATTCACCGATTGCGATGGATCACGCACCGGTCTCCTGATCGGCACTGGTCGCACGCGAACGACTGCCGCGCATCTGCAGCGCGTGCTCGCGACCTTCGCACGCCTCGCCACGGATCTCGAGCGGCGCGCCGGCAGCGGCCCGCCGTTCACCGCGCCTTATCGACCGTTTGCGGACGACTACCTGCACCAGAGCGAGCCCCTCGCAACGCGACTGGGCGAGCTCAACGAGGAGATCTCGACCTACCGGCGCATCGACGCGGGTTTCAGCCGCTATCGCAACCTGCACACGGTAGAGGATCCGTTCATCACCCCGCAGCTGCCCCATGCGTTTGCCGTCGATTTTCACGACCGGCGACTCGGGCGCACGGCGTCGGCCAAGGTCGTCTATCGCGACGCCGACACGACGGATGGAGCCGACACGTTGCGCTACCTGGCGCAGCGGGGTGACGACTGGGTGTTCCGGGGCAACCAGATTTCTCATGACCTGCCGTTCGCGGACTACGCGGTCGCGGCCGATCATGTCGCCGTGCGGACGCCGGGCGGTGACATTTACGTCTCCATGGGCACCTGGGGCGCGCATTCACCGCCCCACACCGGGCATCTCGACGGGGACACCAAGGCCAACTGGATCGGCTACTACGCGATTCGCGACGACCAGATGACCGAGCTGGCCGGCGACGGCGACGGCGTCTGCGCGGCCGGGGAGACCTGCGGGGTCTCCGTTGGCGAGCTCATCGCCCGCTCGGTCAATCTCACCGCTCCGGCGGACGACTTCATCATCCACGAGGTCCTGCTCGCGCGCCTCCACCCGCCCGGCCTCTATTTCGGCGGTCTCGAGCACTGGGAACTGCGCGGCTCGTTGGGCGCCTATACCTTCGACTTCGGTCACCTGCGGCGCATCGGGGCGGATCTGCGCAACGCGATGATCGCGGCCGGATATGTCGACCCGTGGACCGTGCACAGCCCTTCGGAAAACCTGATCGCCGGCCCGCCGGTCACGCTGTCCGAAGACCAGACCATCGCGCTGCCGCAGATCGTCGCGACTCCCGTTCCCGGCCACCCCGGATTCTTCATGGGCGGCGGCAGCTCCGATCGTTCGCCGTGGCAACAAATCGAGTTCTTCACGTCGAACGAAGCCACTTCGCGCGCCGAGTCGTTCTACACCTGGCTGCCCGGCACGCTGCGCGACGGCATCGCGGCCGCGCTCGAGAACGAGGCGTTCGATCCCCTTTCATTCCGGTACGTGCAGCCGTTCCTCGCCGGTCTCGAGTTCCAGACACTCGCCGAGATGGCGCTGTCGAACCAGGACTACGCCGACCGAGACGACTACTCGAGCATCCACACGTCACTCGGCGGGTGGTGGGAAGGCCTCGGCTCGTGCCCGGCCACGGCGCCCGAATGCGACGAAATCTTCTCGATCTTCCCGATCCGCAAGGACACGGCCTTCTATGAACCCGGCCTGTATCACTCCCCGGAGGTGTCGTACCTGGCGATCCACGCCGTCCACGACCCTGCGGTCGACCGGAACCTGTACGGCGAGGTGATCGGCCCCTTCGAGCCGGACCCGACCACGGGGTCGATGGTCCTGCGGTGGCGCAATCGACAGGGGCTGCTCGTCGGCTATCAGGCTGTCAGCTACCGCCTGGATGCCGCCGGCGCGGCGCTGCGCATCCGTTGGGGAGAAATCCTGCCGAGCGAAGCGCTGGCGTCCGCCGCGTTGCCGCCGGTACCGGACAATACGGACGCCTGCGACGAAGCGACGCTGACCTGCCACAACCACGAAGTCAAACACCCCTGAGCGCCGGGGCAGCCGCACGCCGGAGGGCGCGGGCGCGGTGGGCACCAATTCCATCCTCTACTTCAGGGTGCAGGGCATCGAGAAGGCCTTTCGGGAAGTCGTCGTGCGCGACCCGGACGGCAATCTCGTCGGGCTGATGGAGGTAAATCTCTGAGACAAGCGCGCTAGCGGGAGATCGCCAGGTCCTTGCTGTACGTCACGTTCATGACGTTGTCGTACCAGCCCTCGACGCGCAGCGCGACCAGGTGCTTCGAGACGTAGAAATACAGCGGGATCAGCGGCACGTCCGCGAGCAGTTGGCGCTCCGCGGCGGCGAGCAGCGCGGCACGTTCCCCGCCTGAGGTCCGCGAGGCGGCCGCCAGCAGCGCGTCGTATTTCGTGCTCGCGTAGCGCGGCAGGTTGATGCCGAACCCGCCCTTCAGCAGCTGCAGGAACGAATAGGCGTCGTTGTAGTCGCCGATCCAGCTCGCGCGGAAGAGCGCCGCCTGGCGCGAGTCGATCGCGGCCTTCAGCACGCGGAAGTCCTCGGAGCGCAGGCTCACCTCGGCGCCCAGATGTTCCTTCCACATGGCGATCACGGCGAGCGCGATGCGGTCGTGGACCGGGCTCTTGCTCGAGCGCAGCTCCACGCGCAGCGGCTTCGCCTGCGAATAGCCCGCCTCCGCATACAGGCGCCGGGCCTCGGCGATGCGTGAGGCGGCATCCAGCTTCGCCCACGGAAATCGCTGCGACTCGTATCCGGCGATGCCGTCCGGCACCCAGCCGAGGGCGGGCCGCTCGCCGTCGCCCAGCACCTGCTCCGCGAGCACGTCGCGGTCGATCGCCATCGCGAGCGCCTGCCGCAGCTGCGGCGCGTCCCTGAATGGCGGAAGGTCGAGGGCCAGGCCGTAGTAGTACACACCCACGTGCGGGGCGATATGCAGCTGCCCCGGCAGCTCGCGCTCGAGCCGCGCCACCTCGCCCGGGGGCACGGTATAGGTGACGTCGAGATCGCCGGCGCGAAAGCGCGTGAGCTCGGTCACGGGGTCGGCGACGTGCAGGTAGCGTACGGCGTCGAGCCGCGTCGTGCCGTTGTTCCAGTAGTGACGGTTGCGCGCCGCCAGGATATGCGAGCCGATCTGCCACTCGACGGGCACGAAGGCGCCATTCGTGACCGCGACGCCCGGCCGCGCGAATTCCCCGCCCTTCGCTGCGAGCGTCGGCCGGTGCACCGGAAAGGTGCTCGGGTGCGAGAGCATCGCGATGAAATAGGCCGAGGGTTCCGCCAGCTGCACGACGAGCGTGCGGTCATCCGGCGCCGAGACGCCGAGCGCCGCCGGCGGCTTGCGGCCCGCGACGATGTCCACGGCATTGGCGACCGGCTCCAGCATCAGCGCGTACTGCGAGGCGGTCGCGGGGTCCACCAGCCGGCGGAATGCATGCGCGAAATCCTCCGCGACCAGCGGATCGCCATTCGACCAGCGCGCGGAGGCGCGCAGCACGAACGTGTAGCCGCGGCCGTCCTCCGAGACCGTCCAGGACTCCGCGGCCCCCGGGACCGCGCTGCCGTCGGCGGCCATCGACACGAGCCCTTCGTAGCAGTCGCGCAGGATGGTCATGGCTGCCTCCATGCGCGCGAGCTGCGGGTCGATGGAATCCGGCTCGCTGCCGTTGCCGCGGCGAAGCTCGTTCGCCGCGGCGGCGTCCCCGCCGCCGCCACACGCCGCGATCAGCGCGAGCGCCGCGGCGACCGAGGCGGCGCGGACGATCCGGCCCGTCATGCGGCGCGTGTGCGCTTCTTCAGGTGCACGAGCAGGAGGGAGATGGTCGCGGCGGTGATGCCCGGCATGCGCGCGGCCTGCCCGAGCGTCTGCGGGCGCCACTGCAGCAGGCGCTGCCGCGCCTCGTTCGAGAGGCCGGGCACGGTGGCGTAGTCGAGCGAGGAAGGCAGGCGCGTCTCCTCGTGCCGGCGCTGGCGCTCGATCTCGGCGCGCTGGCGCTCGATGTAGCCCGCATACTTGGCGTCGGCCTCGACCGCGAGCGCGGCCTGCTCGGCGAGACGCGGATCGTCCGTCGCGCCGCCCGCGGCGATCGCGTCCTGCTTGCGGCGGAAGAAGTCCCAGCGTGCATCGTCCACGAGGCCGAGCCCGCGCGCGACGGGCGTGAGGCGCGCATCCGCGTTGTCCTCGCGCAGCAGCAGCCGGTGCTCCGCGCGGCTCGTGAACATGCGGTAGGGCTCGATCGCGCCCTGCGTGATGAGATCGTCCACGAGCACGCCCATATAGGCCTCGTTCCGGCGCGGCCACCAGGGCTCGCGGCCCGCGGCGGCAAGCGCGGCATTGATGCCGGCCAGCAGGCCTTGCGCAGCCGCTTCCTCGTAACCGGTCGTGCCATTGATCTGCCCGGCGAAGTAGAGCCCCGCGAGCGGCCTCGTCTCGAGGCTGGGCATCAGGCCGCGAGGATCGAAGTAGTCGTACTCGATCGCGTAGCCCGGGCGCGTCATCTCCGCGCGCTCGAAGCCGCGGATCGTGCGCACGAAAGCCTCCTGCACGTCGGCGGGAAGACTGGTCGAGATGCCGTTCGGGTAGACGACGTGCGTATCGAGCCCTTCCGGTTCGACGAAAACCTGGTGCGACGCCCTGGTCGCGAACCGCACGACCTTGTCCTCGACCGAAGGGCAGTAGCGCGGGCCGACGCCCTCGATTCGCCCCGTGAACATCGGCGAGCGGTCGGTGGCGCCGCGGATGATCTCGTGCGTGCGCTCGTTGGTATGGGTGATGTGGCAGTGGAGCTGCCGCGGGTGGTCCTCGCGGCGGCCCAGGAAGGAGAACACGGGCCGAGGCTCGTCGCCCGGCTGAGGCCGCATGACGGAATAGTCGAGCGTGCGCCCGTCGAGGCGCGGTGGCGTGCCGGTCTTCAGCCGGCCGACTGCGAACGGCAGTTCGCGCAGGCGTGCGGCCAGCGCGTTTGAGGGCCGGTCACCGATACGCCCTCCCTCGGCACTCTCGAGGCCGACGTGGATGCGCCCGCCGAGGAAGGTGCCGACGGTCAGCACGACGGCGCGCGCACGAATCGCCTCGCCCCCATTCGTGACGACACCCGCGACGCGCCCGCCCTCGACGACGAGGTCCGCGACCTCGGCTTCGTGCAGCGCGAGCCGGGGCTCGGCATCGAGCAACGCCCGGATCGCGCGCTTATATAAGGTGCGGTCCGCCTGCGCGCGGGTCGCGCGCACCGCCGGCCCCTTGCTCGCATTCAGCGTGCGGAACTGGATGCCGGCGCGATCGGCGGCGATCGCCATCGCCCCGCCCATGGCGTCGATCTCGCGCACCAGGTGGCCCTTGCCGATGCCGCCGATGGCCGGGTTGCAGCTCATCTGGCCGATGGTGTCGAGCTTCTGCGTCACGAGGAGCGTGTTCGCGCCCATGCGCGCGGCCGCGAGCGCCGCCTCGGTGCCCGCGTGCCCGCCGCCGATGACGATGAGGTCCCAGGGGTTCATTTCAGGGCCGACATGGT
>DATBLN010000025.1:0-2393 GCA_036555345.1 Steroidobacteraceae bacterium | reverse complement strand
CGCGCGGCGCTTCGTGAGCGGCCACGCGCCCTGGCGGCAGCGCGCGCTCGCCGAGCACCTCGAGATCCCGGGCTCGGCGCTCGCGACGGTGATCGACTCGCTCGAAAAGGCGGGGCTCGTGACGCTCACCGAGGACGAGGAGGTGCTGCCCGCGCGCGACCTCGAGGGCATCGGGCTGCAGGACGTGCTGAACGCGGTGCGTGACGAGCGCCAGTACGAGACCTGGCTGCTGTGGCGCGCGCGCACCGAGCCCGCGGCGGACGCCGTCGCCGATGCCGTGGATGCGGCCATCCGGGAACGCGTCGGGGGGATGACCCTGCGCGAGCTCGCGGGCGCGCCCGCCGACGGCAAGGCCTAGGCGGGCCGGCCGGCGCCCGCTCAGTCGCCGGCGATGGTCATCTCGTCGATCAGCAGCGACCCACAGTGGATCGCTCCGCGCCGGTCGACGTCGTCGCCGAGGGCCACGATGCCCTGGTACATCGCGCGCAGGTTGCCGGCCACCGTGATCTCGTGCACCGGGCGCGCGACCTCGCCGTTCTCAACCCAGAAGCCGGCCGCGCCCCGCGAATAGTCGCCGGTCACGGGGTTCACGCCCTGGCCCATCATCTCGGTCACCAGCAGACCGCTGCCGAGCTTCGCGAGCAGGGTCTTCGGGTCCAGCATGTGCCCCTGCACGATCAGGTTGTGCACGCCGCCGGCGTTGCCGGTGGTCGCGAGCCCGAGCTTGCGCGCGGAATAGGCATCCAGCAGGTAGCCGTCCAGCACGCCGGCCACGACCAGGTCGCGGTCGCGCGTCGCGACGCCCTCGCTGTCGAAGGGCACCGAACCGAAGGCGCCGCGCAGGTGCGGGCGCTCGACGAGCGAGATCGCCTCGGGAAAGACCCGCTGGCCGGCGGCGCCCAGCAGGAAGCTCGCGCGGCGATACTGCGCGGCGCCGCTGATCGCGCCGACGAAGTGGCCGATGAGCCCGCGCGCGAGCTCCGGCACGAACAGCACCGGCGCCTTGCGGGTCGGCAGCCTGCCGGCGCCGAGGCGCTCGACCGCCTTGCGGGCCGCCTTGCGGCCGACTTCCTCGACCTCCTCGAGCCCGCGCCAGTCGCGCGCCGCGGTGTACCAGTAGTCGCGCTGCATGTCGCCGTCCTGCTGGCCGAGCACGACGCAGCTGATGCTGTGCGAGGTCGAGGGGTAGCCGCCGACGAAACCGTGGCTGTTGCCGAACACGGCGAGCCGCCGGTGCGTGCCGACGGAGGCGCCCTCGGAATTGCGGATGCGCTGGTCGAACGAGAGCGCCGCCTGTTCGCAGCGCCTGGCGAGCTCGATGGCGGCCGGCGCGTCGAGGTCCCAGGGATGGCTGAGGTCGAGATCGGGCAGCTCGCGCGCCATCAGCGAGGCCTCCGGCAATCCCGCGAAGGCGTCGTCGGCCGTGAAGCTCGCGATCGAGAGCGCCTTGGCCACCGTCTCCCCGACGGCGGCCGGCGACAGGTTGGCCGTGCTCGCGGAACCCTTGCGCTGGCCGCAGTAGACGGTCACGCCCAGGCTGCGGTCGCGCTGGTACTCGAGCGTCTCGACCTCGCCGAGCCGCACCGTCACCGACAGCCCCGCCGACACGCCGACGGCCGCCTCGGCCGCGGTGGCGCCCTTGCGCCGCGCCAGCGAGATCGCCCGTTCGACGACCTTCTCGAGCTCGGCCTGGTCCTGTCGGGGAGCGTCCGTCATATGAAACCCTGCATGCTAGCATCGTCGCGATGCGCCGCCGCCAGCTTCCGGGGGAACCCCCGCCCCCGACCAAGACCGAGCTCAAGCGCCAGGCCCATGCCCTGCAGGACCTCGCCGACCGCCTGATCGCAGCCCCGGAAGAAGCGCTCGCGGGCATCGAACTGCCGGAGAAGCTCGCTGATGCGGTGGCCCTCGCCCGGCGCATCACGAGCCACGGCGCGAAGCTCCGCCAGCGGCTGTTCGTCGGCAAGCTGTTGCGCGGCGTGGACCCGGAGCCGATCCGCGCAGCCCTTGAATCCGCCTCCGCGGGGGCACGCATCGCCGCGGCCCGCTTCAAGCGCGCGGAGCGGTGGCGCGACGACCTGGTCGCCCGCGGTCCGGCGGCCGTCGCGGAATTCCAGGCCGAATTCGCGGCCGTCGACCCCGGGCGCCTGCAGGCGCTGGTGGCCGCCGCGATCTCGGAGCGCTCCGCCGACCAGTCCGGCAACGCACGACGCGAGCTCTTCCGTTTCGTGCAGCAATTCGTCTGAATCCGCTGTCGCCGGCCGGAGACAGCGGCCTCGTGGCAACGCCCGCCGGCGGCGCTAGCCTGTTTCCGTTGCCCTGCGTATCAAGCATCCCCTGATCTTCGGGCATCCCCCCGCGCCGCACTACTCCCTGTCGGCGCGGGGGAATTT
>DATBLN010000154.1:0-12482 GCA_036555345.1 Steroidobacteraceae bacterium | reverse complement strand
AGACGAGGATCGGCACGTCCAGGAATTGCGCGGCCAGGAGCGCCGTCCAGGAGCGCGGCTTCGCCTCTGCAATGGCGTTCGGTCCATGCGACTCGAGGCGCCGGCGGGCCTCGGCCGTGCTCAGGCCGTCCCGAGTGGCCTCGAGCATGGAAAGGACTTCCGCAACCGGGCGCCGGTGCCAGGGCATCGCAGCGGGAAGCTTGATCAATCGACCGCGATTTGTCATGCGTCGCCGAAGGGTCTAGGCTCCGCACCGGAGCGGTTTGACACGGGGGGATTGGCCATGGGTCGCTTCCTTGCCGTCGCCTACGGCGCGGTCTGCTACGTCATATTCCTCGGAACGTTCCTCTACGCCATAGGCTTCGTCGGCAACCTCGTCGTGCCGAAGTCCATCGACAGCGGTGTGCCGGGCCCGGTCGGCCAGGCGCTGCTGGTCAACGCCGTGCTGCTCGCGATCTTCGCGGTGCAGCACAGCGTGATGGCGCGGCCGGGATTCAAGGACGGCTGGACCCGGATCGTGCCGCGGCCCGTCGAGCGCAGCACCTACGTGCTGTTCGCCTCCGCCGCGCTCATCCTGATGTACTGGCAGTGGCGGCCGATGACCGACATCGTCTGGAACGTCGGGAACGAGACCGGCGCCATGGTGCTCTGGGCGCTGTTCGCGCTCGGCTGGCTCATCGTCCTCGTCAGCACGTTCCTCATCAACCACTTCGACCTGTTCGGGCTGCGGCAGGTATACCTGTACTGGCGCGGGCAGCAGTACACGCACCTGCCGTTCGTGACGCGGTTCTTCTACAACCTCGTCCGCCACCCGATCAACCTCGGCTTCATCATCGCCTTCTGGGCGACGCCGACGATGACCGCCGGCCACCTGCTGTTCTCGATCGCGACGACCGCGTACATCTTCGTCGCCATGCTGCTGGAGGAGCGCGACCTGGTGCGCTTCCACGGGCAGGCGTACGTGGAGTACCGCGAGCGCGTGCGGATGATCGTCCCGATCCCGAAATAGCCGCCCCCGCCAGGAGTCACCATGAGGAAGCTCGTCGCGGGCCTCGCCGCCCTTTGCGCAGCGGCCGTCGCGCAGGCCGATCCGGTCACCGACTGGAATGCCCGCGCGGGTGAGATCATCCTCGCTGCCGGCGCCGGCACGCCGTCCGCGAATCGTGTCATGGCAATGGTCCAGACGGCGGTGTACGAGGCCGTCAACCGCATCACGCAGCGCTACCCGGTGAGCGAGTTCCCGCTGGAGACCGCGCCCGGCGCCTCGGTCGAGGCCGCGGTCGCCTCGGCCAACTGCGCGGCGCTCAGGAGACTGCTGCCGGCGACGTCCGCCGCGATCGACCGGCATTGCGGCGAGTCCCTGGCCGCCGTCCCGGACGGCGATGCGAAGGCCGCGGGCATCGCCCTCGGCGACAAGGCGGCCGAGGCCGTGCTGGCGGCGCGCGCGGACGACCATGCGATGCGCCCTGTCCCCTACCGCCCGGCGGCGGCGCCCGGCGTCTACGTGCCGACGACGCTGCCGGTGATCCCGCACTGGTCGCGGCGCAAGCCCTGGCTCCTGGAGAGCGCGTCACAATTCCGCCCCGGCCCGCCGCCGGACCTCAAGAGCGCGACCTGGACGCGGGACTACGGCGAAGTGAAGGCGCTCGGCGCGCGCGACGGCTCCACGCGCACGCCCGAACAGACCGCGATCGCGAAGTTCTGGGAGGGCACGCTGCCGACCGTGTACCACGGCGTCGTGCGCTCCGTGACGGGCCAGCACGGCCGCGAGATCACGCGCAATGCGCGGCTCTTCATGGCCGTCACGCAGGCGATGGACGACGCCCTGATTGCGGTGTTCGAGGCCAAGTACCACTACAATTTCTGGCGGCCGATCACCGCGATCAGGAACGGCGACCAGGACGGAAACGACGCGACGCTCCCCGACCTGACGTGGTTGCCGCTGATCGAGACGCCCATGCATCCCGAGTACCCCTGCGCGCACTGCATCGTCGCGGCCACGGTCGCGACCGTGATCGCGGCGGACGTCGGCGGCGAGCCGATGCCGATGCTCACGACCGCGAGCGACGTCGTGAAGGGCGCGGTGAGAAGCTGGGCGACGCCCGAGGACCTGGTGCGCGAAGTGTCGCTGGCGCGCATCTACGACGGCGTGCACTACCGCCATTCGACCGAGGCCGGCGCGGCGATGGGGCGGCAGGTCGGAGCGCTCGCGGCGCAGAAGCTCCTCGCGCCGCCGTGAGCGTCAGGCGCCGTGCATCACCACGGCCTTGTCGAGATAGCCTTCCATCTCCTCCGCGCTGAGCGGCCGGCTGAAGTAATAGCCCTGTGCATAACGGCAATTGAGCGCGAGCAGGCGCCCCACCTGCTCCATGCGTTCCACCCCTTCCGCCACCAGCTTGAGCTCCAGCGCACTGCCGATGCCGATGATGGCGCGCACGAGCGCCGCGCCCTGCTTGCTGTCGGCGATGTGGTCCACGAACGACTTGTCGATCTTCAGCACCGACACCGGCAGCTTCTGCAGGTAGCTCAGGGACGAATACCCGGTGCCGAAGTCGTCGATGCCCATGCGCACGCCGAGCGCGGTCAGCTTCTGCATCGCGGAGAGCGCCGCCTCGACGTCCTGCATGATGCTGCTCTCGGTCAGCTCCAGGACCACCCTGTCCGCGGTCAGGCCGGAGGCCGAGAGCGCATCCAGCACCCTCGCGGGGGCCTGCGGGTCGTGCAGCTGCTTCGTCGAGAGGTTGACGTGCAGGGTCAGCTCCCCGAAGCGCGCGCCACGCCGCTGCCATTCGCGGAACTGGCGGCAGCTCTCCTCCAGCACCCACCAGCCGAGCGGCACGATCATGCCCGTCTCCTCGGCGAGCGGGATGAACTCGCCCGGCGGGATGACCCCGCCACCGGGCCGGCGCCAGCGCACCAGCGCCTCCATCGCCGAGGGCGCGCCACCCGGCAATTCGACCACGGGCTGGTAGTGCACGACGAACTCGCGCTCGGACAGCGCCCGCTGCAGGTCCGACTTCATCTCGAGCCGGAACAGCATCGCGGTGTGCATGCCGGTCTCGAACACCGCATGGCCGGTCCTGCCCTCGCGCTTCGCCGCGTACATCGCCATGTCGGCGCGGCGCAGCATGTCGTTCGGGCTGTCCAGGTTGCCGCGGCTCAATGCGAGGCCGACGCTGCCGCCGACCTGCCGCGGCTGGCCCTGGATCAGGAACGGCGTCTCGAGCGCCCGCTTGACGCGCTCGATGACCTGGTCCTTGGTCTGCTCGTCCACGTCCTCGATGACGAGCGCGAACTCGTCGCCGCCGAGGCGGGCGACCGTGTCCACGGAGCGCACGGTCTCCGTCAGGCGGTTGGCGACCGCGACCAGCAGTTCGTCCCCCACCGCGTGGCCATAGCTGTCGTTGATCTCCTTGAAGCCGTCGAGGTCCAGCAGCACGGTCGCGACCGGGGCGCGGTGACGCCCGGTGGCGGCGAGCGCGTGCTGGAGCCGGTCGAGGAACAGCGCGCGATTCGCGAGACCGGTCAGCGGGTCGTGCAGCGCGTCGCGCGTGAAGCGCTCCGCGATGGCCTCCGCCTCGAGGCGCGCCTTGCGCTCGCGCTCGTACTTGCGCTTCCAGCGTTCGACTTCGTCCCGCGCCGCATCATTCACGGCGGGCCGTGCCTCGCGAAGCGGCACTCGATGACGCACTCGCCCGCGCCGTCCAGCATGCACGCCGACTGGCGGACGGCGACCTGCTCGCGAAAATAGTCCGACGCGCCGGCGATGAAGCCTTCCGCCAGCGGGCACAGCCTGCGCTTGGAGCGATAGTGGATGACGAGCGTGTGGTGCCCAGCCTCGCCCGGCGGCGTCTCGAACTCGAACACGGGCACGTCGGCCCCGGGGTAGAGCTTTCGCACCTCGGCGTGGATCACGTCGTTGAGCGACAACAGGAAGGCGCGCAGCCCGCGCTGGCCGGTGAAGAACTCCGGATAGCGCTCCGACAGGAATGGCATCGAGTGGCGCCCGAACCAGGCCAGCACCTGGCGATCGGTCCTGCCGCTCGCCTTCGCGAGCACGGCGATCAGCCGCGCGAATTCCTCGTCCGCGTAGTTGCCGAGGGAGGTGTAGGCGCCGTCGACGCCGGCATGAGCGAGCACCTTGTCCCACGCGGGCTCGCCGACATGGGTCGTGACCACTTCCTCGAGCAGGTTGAAAATGATCCCCTTCACCCCCGCCCCTCCCTGGTGCGGCCCGAGGACCTGTCGCCCGCGTTCGCAAACGATCCTGCGCCGCGGCGCAGGGCGGCGTCAAGCAAACCGCGGCACCGTGATCGGCGGACTTCCCGGTGCTAGCCGTCCTCCGGCTCGTCCTCCGCATCTCCGTCGCAATCGTCGTCGAGCGGCGCGATGCCCTCGATCTTCGCGCGATTCGACCTGTAGAAGTCCACGTTCGCCTGCGAGGTGCCGGGCGGCAGCCTGCCGCCGGGCTGCTCGAGCGCCCACACCGCCATGCCGGTCTGGAACGCGGCGAAGCCGAACACCACGTACTCGCGCGTCGTCAGGCCCGCGGACTGGATCGCCGCCTTCGCGGCCGGCACGCGGTCGATGCGCGCGGCCATCTCGCTGATCGAGCCGCCACCATCGCCCTCGTCGTCGCAGTTCGCGATCTGCGACGACAGCGGCCTGAGCCTCTCGACCGCATTCGCGTACTTGGTGAGCGCCGCCGCCGTCAGCACGTAGCGGTTGACCTCCTGCGTGTCCTGGTCCTGCGCCATCGCCAGCGCGGGCAATGCAAGAGTCAGAATCAGGATCATCCACCTGGTCATGGCCGATACCCCTCTAGCCGTATGGCTTTCCGCATTCCGGGCAGAACTTCGGCGCGCCGTCCGCCTCGGCTCCGCAATGCGCGCACTTGCGCTTCGCGGAGACGGCCGTGCCGCACTCCGGGCAGAACTTGCCGCCCTGTGTCCTGGCGCCGCACTTCGGGCAGTTGAGCGCCGCCTGTCGCGCCAGATCGCGGCCCGCGAGATAGTCCACCGACCGCGCCTTCTCCATCGCCTGGGACTTCGCCGCCTGCGCCTGCGCGGAGGAGATCTCCTCGTCGAGGTCGGGTGCGCAACCCTCGCACAGCCCCGCCTTCGCGTTCCAGCACACGGGCTCGCAGACCCACTGCCCGCAGCGGCTGCACTGCTTGAAGATCGGGCGTATTTCCTCGACCGCCTTCGTGAGCGCCGCATCGCGCGCCGGGCCTGCGATCGCCTGCCGCAGCGACTCCGCCGACTGCGCCGCGCCGCCGAACATGCCGCCGAAGAGCCCCGAGATCGCCTGCGCGGCGGAGGCGGCGGTTCCCATCGCGCTCGCCTCGAAGGTGGACATGTACCCATTGCCGCACTTCATGCAATGGAACTTGAACTGGTAGCCGCGGTTGGTCGAGAGATCCGCGTAGTTGCTGGTGAATGGGATCGTGGCCATGCGCCCCCCTGCCGCATGCATTCTAGTGCATCAGGGGAATGCGGCACTTTCCGCCCGGAATCGCTATCCTTGCCCTGGTGGACGACCGGCCGGCCCCCCGGCCGCAAGAACAACGGAGGCCCCATGGCGACCAAACTCGAGAAGCCCCTGAAGCGCGAACTGGCGATCGGCGACGCGCCGTACATGATCACGATCTCGCCCGAAGGGCTGAAGATCGTGCCGAAAGGCAAGCGCAACGGGCTCGAGCTCACCTGGAAGGCCATCCTCGCCGGGCAGGCGGCGGGCGGCATGTCCCCGGGCGGAGGCATGGTCGCCTAGCAGACGGCCGGCTCCAGCCCGTCGCGCATGACCCGTGACAGGTCCAGGATCCTCCGCACGGCCGGCGTGCTCCTGGCCATCCTCGCGACGGGCCTCATCACCTGGGTCCTCGCGCGCTATCGCGCAGAGATCGGCGCGGCGCGCGCGCGCATCGCCACCGGCAGCGAGATCGCGCAAACCCCCTGTGGCCCGATCGAGTACGCCGTGGCCGGCTCCGGCCCGCCGCTGCTGGTCGTGCATGGCGCGGGTGGCGGATTCGACCAGGTCATGGACGTCGCCGGCGACCTCGCTGGCCGCGGCTATCGCGTGATCGCGCCGTCCCGTTTCGGCTATCTCCGCACTCCATTGCCGCAGGATGCTTCCGCCGAGGCGCAGGCCGACGCGCACGCCTGCCTCCTCGACGCGCTCGCAGTCCCGCGCGCGGCGATCCTCGGCGTCTCGGCCGGCGGGCCCTCGACGATGCAATTCGCGCTGCGCCACCCGGATCGCGTCACGGCGATGATCCTGATGGTGCCCGCGGCCTACGTTCCGCGCACGGGCGGCGAGGCGTCCGTCAGGACACCGCACTGGACGCAGTTCCTGTTCGACACCGCGCTGCGATCGGACTTCCTGTTCTGGAAGCTGATCCGGTTCATGCCGGATACGACGGCCCGTTCGATCCTGGCGACGCCACCGGAAGTCGTGGCGCGCGCCAGCCCGGACGAGCAGGCGCGGTTCGAAAGGCTGCGCGAACACATCCTGCCCGTCAGGCCGCGCAGGCCCGGCCTCGTCAACGACGCGGCCGTCGTCTCGACGCTCACGCGCTACGAGCTCGAAAGGATCGCCGCGCCGGCACTGCTCATCAGCGCGGAGGACGACGGCTATGGCACCTGGGACGGCGCCAGGTACACTGCGGAGCACCTGCCGAACGCGCGTTTCGTCGGCTTCCCCTCCGGCGGTCACATGCTGGTCGGGCACACGGACGAGGTGCGGGCGGAGATCGAGTCGTTCCTGCGCGCCAACGGGTGGTCCGGCATGCACACGCACCATGAGATCGATTACATCGAGTTCAGCGTCGTCGACGTCGCGGCGGCCAAGCGGTTCTACGCCGCGGCCTTTGGCTGGACCTTCACGGACTACGGCCCGGAGTACGCGGGAATTCACGGGCGTGACCGCGAGCAGGGCGGGTTCCGCCGCGCCGATTCGGTGCCGAAGGGCGGCCCGCTCGTGGTGCTGTATTCGAAAGACCTCGAGGCCACGCTCGCGGCGGTGAAAGCGGCCGGCGGTCGCATCACCGAGGAGGTCTTCTCGTTCCCCGGCGGCCGGCGGTTCCACTGCGCGGATCCCTCGGGCAACGAAATCGCCGTCTGGTCGGACCACTGACGGCAAGCACCTGCCGAACCGGGGCCTGGGCATGGCGGAATACAGGGCGATCGTGAGCTGGGACCGCGGCGCGGCGGCCTTCACCGACAACCGCTACAGCCGCGGCCATCGCTGGCAGTTCGACGGCGGCGTCGAAGTGCCGGCCTCCGCCTCGCCCCACATCGTGCCGCTGCCGATGTCCGTCGAGGCAGCGGTGGATCCGGAGGAGGCTTTCGTCGCGAGCCTCGCGAGCTGCCACATGCTGTTCTTCCTCTCGATCGCCGCGAGGCGCGGCTACCGCGTCGAGAGCTATCGCGACGAGGCGACGGGCCTGATGGAGAAGAGCGCCTCCGGAAAGTACTGGATGTCGCGCGTGACGCTCCGTCCCTCCGCCGCCTTCGGCGGAGAGCGCCGGCCGGACCGGCACGAGATCCTCGCGATCCACCACGAATCGCATGCGGAATGCTTCATCGCGAACTCGGTGAAGACGGAGGTCCGCTGCGAGCCGGTCTGGGCGTGAGCGCCCGGCTACCAGGGAATGCCGGCGCCGTCGTAGTTGTAGAACTTCCCCGAGTCCTCCGGCCCGAGCCTCGCGATCAGCTTGCGCATCGCCGCGATGCTCTCCGCGGGCGCGAGCTTGCCGCCGGACCCGCCCATGTCGGTGCGCACCCAGCCGGGGTGCAGCAGGACGCAGGTGATCCCGCGCGGCGCGAGGTCGAGGGACAGGCTCTTCACCACCATGTTCACGGCAGCCTTGGAGCTGCGGTAGGGATAGGAGCCGCCCGAGGCATTGTCGGCGATCGAGCCCATGCGGCTCGTGATCGTGACGATGAGCCTGCGCCCGCCCCTCGCGACGTTCGGGAGCAGGGCCTCGACGACGCGCGCGGGGCCCAGGACATTGACGTCCAGCACCCTGAGCCACCCGCCGTAGTCGAGCGAGCCGAGCGCCTTGCCATTCGGGTTGCCGACGCCCGCGTTGTTGAGCAGGATGTCGATCGGCTCGTCCCCGAGCGCCGATGCCGCGGCCCTGACGCTCGCGCCGTCCGCGACATTCATCGCGAGCACGCGGACCTTGCCGGCGCTTCCGTCCGCGAGCTTCCGCAGGTCCGCCGCCGTCACCGGGTCCCGGCAGGCGGCGATCACCTTGCACCCGTCCGCGGCATACTGCCGCGCGAACTCGAGGCCGAGACCGCGGTTGGCGCCGGTGACGAAGACTGTCGGCATGGCTGGATCCGTTTGGCCGGCGAGCAGGCATACTATCCCAGATGCGCGCGCTCATCTTCGACCTCGACGGCACGCTGATCGACACGGTGTATGCGCACGTGTTCGCCTGGCAGCGGGCGTTCGCGGAGAGCGGCCTTGCGATCGACGGCTGGCGCATCCATCGCCGTATCGGCATGAGCGGCGGCCTCTTCGCGCGCGCGGCCGCGCGCGAGCTCGGCCGCGAGATCGACGCCGCGCAGGAGGAAGCGCTGCAGCGGCGTCACGGCGAGCTGTTCCGGCAATTCCTGCCGGAGCGGCGGCCCCTGCTGGGCGCCCTCGAGCTGCTGGGCTCGCTACGCGCGAATGGCGTCGCATTCGGCGTCGCCACCTCCGGCCGGCGCCCGGAGATCGATGCGTCGCTGGAAGCACTCGGCATCGGCCCGGAAACGGTCGTGATCGAGCGGCGCGACGTGCTGCGCGCCAAGCCCGAGCCCGACCTCTTTCTCGCCTGCCAGGGCAGGCTCGGCGTGCCGGCCGGCGAATGCTACGTGGTCGGCGACGCCGTGTGGGACATGCTCGCCGCCCGGCGCGCCGGCATGCTCTCCGTGGGCCTCCTGAGCGGCGGCTATGGCGGAGACGAGCTGCTCGCCGCCGGCGCATTCCGGGTGTATCGCGATGCGGCGGAGCTGCACCGCTCGCTGGACGAACTCGGGATCCTCCCGTGAGCGCGGCCGCGCAGCACATCGGCATCGTCGCCTGTTCCGCCGAGGGCGCGGCGCTCTGCTACCGCACCATCTGCATCGAGGGAGCAGGGTACCTCGGCCCGCTCGGGCATCCCGAGGTTTCCATGCATACCTTCCCGCTCGCCGAGCACATGCGGCGCCTGGAGTCCGGCAACCTGGACGCCGTCGGCGAGCTGATGCTGGCGTCCGCGCGCAAGCTTGCCGGCATGGGCGCGGAATTCCTGATCTGCCCGGACAACACGATCCACCAGGCCATGCCCTGGGTCGAGCCGCGCTCGCCGCTGCCGTGGCTGCACATCGCGGATGTCGTCGCGGACGAGGCCGCGCGGCGCGGTTTCCGGCGCATCGGCCTCACCGGCACGAAGTGGCTGGTCGCGAGCGACGTGTATCCCTCGAGGCTCGCCGCGCGCGGGCTCGAGTGCATCCGCCCGAATGCGGCGGACCGCGAGGAGTGCTCGCGCATCATCATGGAAGAGCTCGTATACGGACAGTTCAGGCCGGCGGGCGTGCGGCACTTTCAGCAGGTGATCGAGCGGCTGAAAGCCGCGGGCGCCGAGGCGGTCATTCTCGGCTGCACGGAGATCCCGCTCATCATCGACGACTCCAATTCCGCGCTGCCGACCCTCGACTCGACGCGCCTGCTGGCGCGGGCGGCGCTGCGCCGCGCCGTGAGGGCCGACGCGTGAGCGACGATCACGGTTCGAAGGCCGCCGAGGCGGCGCTCGCGCGTGCCTTCGACGCCGCGCGGAAGTACCTGCGGGACGTCCACGAGGCGTCGAACCACGTGGCGGTCACGCAGTCCGAGGTGCGCGCGAGGCTCGGGACGGCCCTTCCCGAGAGAGGCGAGCCGGCCGAGGCCGTGATCGAGGCGCTGATCCGCGCCGCCGACGGCGCGCTCGCCCCAACCGCCGGCGGGCGCTTCTTCGCCTACGTCATCGGCGGCACGCACCCGGCGGGCGTCGCCGCGGAATTCCTGAACGCCGGCTGGGACGACAAGCCCGGCACGCCGCTCGTCACGCCCTTCGGCTGCGCCGTGGACGGCCTGGTCGGCGAATGGGTGCTGGACCTGCTCGACTTGCCGCGCGAATCGAGCGTCGGCATCGTCACCGGCGCCAGCATGGGCAACTTCCTCGGCATCGCCGCCGCGCGCCATGCGCTCCTGAAGCGCGCGGGCTGGGACGTCGAAGCGCAGGGCCTCTTCGGCGCGCCTCCGATCACCGTCCTCATCAGCGAGGAGGCGCACCCGACGGTCCTGAAGGCCCTGCGGTTCGCGGGCCTGGGTGCCCAGCGCGTGGTGGCGATCGGGACGGATGCGCAGGGCGCGATGCGGACCGACCGCGTGGCCGCCGCCCTCGCCGCCGCCTCCGGGCCCATCCTCGTCTGCACGCAGGCCGGCAACATCATGACCGGCGCCATGGATCCCTTTGCCGGGATCGCGCCGCTCTGCCGGGAGCGCGGCGCCTGGCTGCACGTCGACGGCGCCTTCGGGCTGTGGGCCCGCGTGAGCCCCGCGCTCAACCGCGCCATCGCCGGCGTCGAACTCGCCGATTCCTGGGCGACCGACGCGCACAAGATGCTGAACACTCCTTACGACGCCGGCTTCGGCATCGTGCGCGACTCCACCGCGCACCTCGGCGCGATGGACATCTCCGCGAGCTACCTCGCGCAGGCGGCCGGTGCCCGCGACCCGTCGCGCTACGTGCCGGAGCTCTCGCGCCGCGCACGCGCGACACCCATCTACGCCACGATCCGCGCGCTCGGCCGGGCGGGCGTGCGCGAGATGATCGAAACCTGCTGCGGCCATGCCCGCCGCATGCGGGATCTGCTGACCGCGCGCACCGGCGTCGCCTGCCTGAACGACGTCGTGTTCAACCAGGCGATCTTCCGGTTCTCCGTGCCCGGTCGCGCGAGCGACGAGGCCGCGGCGGATGCGCTCACCGCGGAAGTCGCGACGCGCACCCGCGAGAGCGGCGAATGCTGGGTGCAGACCTCGAGCTGGCGCAACCGCACGGTCATGCGCTTCTCCGTCGTGGATCGCGCGACGACGGCGGCGGACATCGAGCGGGCGGCGGCGGCGGTGCTCAAGGCCTACGACGAGGCCGTTGCCGGGACCAGGCCACGGGCGTGAGCGGGTTCCGGTTCGACCCGGGCGACCTCGAGCTGCTGCGCGAAGCGCTCGCCCGCATGGAGGCGGGCTTCCGGGACCTGCCGCCCTACACGCCGCCGCACGAGGACCGCGAGGCCATGCGCCAGGTGATGCTCGAGGTCGCCACGCGCATGCAGGACAACTATCCCTACTTCCACCCGAGCTACGCCGGGCAGATGCTGAAGCCTCCGCACGCGATCGCGCGGCTCGCCTATTCGCTCGCCATGTACGTCAACCCGAACAACCACGCGCTCGACGGCAGCCGCGCGAGCTCCCCCATGGAAAAGGAGGCGGTGGCCGGGATCGCGCGCATGTTCGGCTGGGACCAGCACCTCGGCCACCTGACGGGCGGCGGCACGATGGCGAACCTCGAGGCGCTCTGGGTCGCGGGCGAGCTCGCGCCCGGCAAGACCATTGTCGCCTCCGAGCAGGCGCACTACACGCACTCGCGCATCAGCGCGGTGCTCAAGCTGCCGTTCGAGGCGATCCATTGCGACGACCGCGCCCGCATGGACATCAATGCGCTGGAGGACCGGCTGAAGCGCGGCGGCGTGGGGACGGTCGTGGCCACGCTCGGCACGACCGCGACCGGGTCGGTGGATCCGCTGCCCGCGATTCTGCGGCTGCGCGAGCGCCATGGATTCCGCCTGCATGCCGACTGCGCCTACGGCGGCTATTACACGCTCGCGGGGAACCTGGCGCCCGGGGCGCGCGCGGCTTTCGACCGCCTCGACGCGGTGGATTCGATCGTGATCGACCCGCACAAGCACGGATTGCAGCCCTACGGCTGCGGCTGCGTGCTGTTCCACGATCCCGCAGTCGGGAAGTTCTACAAGCACGAATCGCCCTATACCTACTTCAGCTCCGGCGACCTGCACCTCGGCGAGATCAGCCTCGAGTGCTCGCGACCGGGCGCCTCCGCCGTCGCGCTGTGGGCCACGCAGCGGCTCCTCCCGCTCGAGCGTGGTGAAAAGTTTGCCGGGATGCTGGAGTCGTGCCGCGCGCAGGCGCTCGAGCTGCACCAGCGGCTGGCGGCGGATGCGCGCTACGCGGTGGGGCCGGAGCCGGAGCTGGACATCGTCGTCTGGGCGGTGAGGGATCCGGACCTGGCACGGGCGTCGGCGGAAGCCCGGCGCATATTCGATGCCGAGGCGGCGCAGGGCCGGCACCTGGCGCTCGCCGAGCTGCCGGCGAGGTTCTTCCCTGCCCTGGGCGCAGGGTCCGGTTCGGCCGCCACGGTCCTTGCACTGCGAAGCGTGCTCATGAAGGCGAGGTGA
>DATBLN010000144.1:0-7792 GCA_036555345.1 Steroidobacteraceae bacterium | reverse complement strand
AGACGGCGTACGTGGCCGAGCGTTACCACAAGCCGAACGACGAGTACCAGGAATCCTGGGACGTGAGCGGGTCGATCGAGGACCTGCGCCTGCTGTTCGAGGTCGGCACGCGCGTCGCCAATGGCCGGACCTGGCCCGAGTGGTACGAGGGCAACGAGTTCAAGGCGGCGCGCGATGCGAGCGCCGCGAGCCGGGCCGGCGACTGAGGCGGGTCAGCCGCGGCGGCGCAGCGGCCGGGTGAGCAGGCGCACCGCCGTGAACAGCAGGTAGGGTCCGAAGACCAGGAACCACGCGGACGGCGCCGCGGTGAAGAACGCCGCGAGCAGCGAGCCCAGGAACGACAGCAGCCCGCCCTCGTAGGGACCGAGCGTCAGCACGCCCGCGAGATAGATCAGGAACGGCATCACGAGCAGCCCGAATCCGAACAGCAGTCCGAGGAAGCCAAGCTCGCGGCGCCAGAACGGCGGCAGTCGGCCGAGCCAGCGGGCGAGGGGGTTGCCGAGCGCCATCACGGCAGTCTGACCGGTGGGCCGCAACGCGGCAAGCCACCGCTATACTGCGTTGCAATGATGCCCTTGCGTTGCGCCGTCATCGGCGCCGGTTACCTCGGCCGCTTCCATGCCCAGAAATACGCGGCAATCGCGGGCTGCACGCTCGCGGGCGTCGCCGATCCCTCGGCCGAGGCGCGCGCACGCATCGCGGCGGAGCTCGGCGTGCCGGTGTTCGCCGACCACCGCGAGCTGCTCGGGGGCGTCGATGCCGTGAGCGTCGCGACGCCCACGACGCTGCACCACGCGATCGCGCGGGACTTCCTCGAGGCGGGTGCGCACGCGCTGGTGGAGAAGCCGATCAGCGCGACCGCGGCCGAGGCCCGCGACCTCATCCGCATCGCTGCCGCGCGCGGTCGCGTGCTGCAGGTCGGGCACCTGGAGCGCTTCAACCCGGTGATCGTCGCGGTCGCGGGTGAGCTCTCGCAGCCGCGCTTCATCGAGTCGAACCGGCTGGCGCCGTTCAAGGCGCGCGGCACCGACGTCAGCGTGGTGCTCGACCTGATGATCCACGATATCGACCTGATCGAGCACATCGTGCAGTCGCCGATCGCCTCGATCGACGCGATCGGGGCGCCCGTGTTCACGGACGAGATCGACATTGCCAATGCGCGCATCCGCTTCGAGAGCGGCTGCGTGGCGGACGTGACGGCGAGCCGCATCAGCATGAAATCGGAGCGCAAGCTGCGCGTGTTCCAGGCGGACAGCTATCTCTCGATCGACCTGCAGCAGAAGCTGCTGACGCTGGTGCGCCGCCCGGCCGTCATCGAGGCGGGCGCGGTGCCCTCGGTCGCCGTCGAGGAACGGAGCTTCGAGCCGGGCGACGCGCTGCTCGCGGAGATCGAGGCGTTCCTGGCGGCGATCCGGAGCGGCGGCCGCCCGGTCGTGTCCGGCGAGGACGGCTTGCGGGCGCTCGAGACCGCGACCCGGATCGCGGAGCTGGTCGGCCGGCCGGTATAATGACCGGCCGCTCTCCACGGAACCGCACCGGGCATGCAACCGACCGACACGAACGATCCCGACTACTACCACAAGGTCGTTGACTGCCAGTGGGCCTGCCCGGCCCATACCGACGTTCCCGAGTACATCCGCCTGATCGCCCAGGGCCGGTACTCCGACGCCTACATGCTGAACCGGGAATCGAACGTGTTCCCCGGGATCCTCGGGCGGGTCTGCGACCGCCCCTGCGAGCCCGCCTGCCGCCGCGGCCGCGTCGAGGAGAAGCCGGTCGCCATCTGCCGGCTGAAGCGCGTGGCGGCGGACCTGCGCGACGACATCACGCCGCGGCTGCCGAAGGCGCCGCCGCAGAGGAACGGCAAGCGCGTGGCCTGCATCGGCGCGGGGCCGGCCTCGCTCACCGTTGCGAACGACCTGCTGCCGCTCGGCTACGAGGTGGTCATCTTCGAGCAGTACGCCGTGCCGGGCGGGCTCATGCGCACGAACATCCCCGCGTTCCGCCTGCCGGCGCAGGTGCTGGACGAGGAGATCGGCTACATCACCGGCATGGGCGCGGACCTCCGGCTCGACACGCCGGCCGGCAGCATGCGCAGGCTGCTGGAGGGCGGCGGCTTCGACGCGGTGTTCGTCGGCACCGGCGCGCCGCGCGGCAAGGAGCTCTCGCTGCCCGGCCGCCAGGACTCCGACCGCATCCACATCGGCATCGCCTGGCTCGAGTCGGTGGCCTTCGAGCACGTGTCCTCGATCGGCGAGCGCGTGCTGATCATCGGCGTCGGCAACACCGCCATGGACTGCTGCCGCACGTCGCTGCGCCTCGGCGCGAAGAGCGTCAAGGTGATGGCGCGCAAGCCGCGGGGCTTCTTCAAGGCCTCGGAATGGGAGCTCGAGGACGCGGAGGAGGAGAACGTCGAGATCGTCGTCAACCACGCGCCCAGGGCCTTCGTGACAGAGGGCGGCAGGCTCCAGGGCATGACGTTCGAGCGCCTCGAGTACGATATGCGGGACGGCGAGATCCGCGGCCAGCGCGTGGTCGAGGAGGTTTTCATCCCCTGCGACGACGTGATCCTCGCCATCGGCCAGGAGAACGCCTTCCCCTGGATCGAGCGCGACCTCGGCATCGAGTTCGACAGGTGGGACGTGCCGAAAGTGGACCCGGTCACGTTCGAGTCCACGCGCGCCGGCGTGTTCTTCGGCGGCGACGCGGCGTTCGGCCCGAGGAACATCATCTGGGCGGTCGAGCACGGCCACCAGGCCGCGATCTCGATCCACAAGCACTGCCACGGCGAGGCGCTCACGGCGCGCATGCCGCGCGGCGTCAACCTGCAGAGCCGCAAGGTCGGCATGCACGAGTGGTCGTACAAGAACGACTACGACCCCGCGGTGCGCCGCCTGATGCCGCACGTGAGCCTCAAGGAGCGGTTCCGCAAGCTCAACATCGAGGTCGAGCTCGGCTTCGACGCGGAACGCGCGGCGGAGGAGGTCGGCCGCTGCCTGAACTGCGACATCCAGACCGTGTTCCACGCGGACCTGTGCATCGAGTGCGATGCCTGCATCGACATCTGCCCGACCGACTGCCTGACGATCACGCCGAATGGCGAGGAGGCGGACGTCGTCGCGCGCCTCAAGGCGCCGCGGCGCAATCCCGCCCAGCCGCTGTTCGTGTCGGAGCCGCTGAAACAGACGGCGCGCGTGATGGTCAAGGACGAGGACCTGTGCGTGCACTGCGGCCTGTGCGCGGAGCGCTGCCCGACGGACGCCTGGGACATGCAGAAGTCCTGGATCCGGATCCCCCACGCCGAGGACGAGGCCCCATGCCCGAGCGCCACAAGACCGCTGCGCCGCGCATAAACGACTTCACGGTCAAGTTCGCGAACGTCAACGGCTCCGGGTCGTCGAGCGCGAATGCGCTCGTCATGAAGGCGATCTTCCGCATGGGCGTGCCGGTGGTCGGCAAGAACTTCTTCCCGTCGAACATCCAGGGGCTGCCGACCTGGTACGAGATCCGCGTCACGCGCGAGGGCTGGCGCTCGCGCGCCGCCCGCGTCGACGTCATGGTCGCGATGAACGCCGAGACCTATGCGCGCGACGTGCGCGAGGTCGTCCCCGGCGGCTGCCTCGTGTACGACTCGACCTGGCCGCGCCCGGGGCTGCTCGCGCGCGAGGACATCCGCACCGTCGGCGTGCCGTTCGCGCAGCTCTGCAACGAGCATTTCGAGGGCGCCCGCGCCCGCACGCTGATGAAGAACATCATGTATGCGGGCACGCTGGCCGCGCTCATCGACCTCGACCTGGAGGCGATCCGCGGGCTGCTGGCCGAGACTTTCGCGAAGAAGCCCGCGCTCGTGGACTCGAACATGAAGGCGATCGAGATCGGCTACCGCTGGGCGAAGGAGCATTTCGACTGCCCGCTGCCGACGCGCGTCGAGCGCATGGACGCGACCAGGGGCCACGTCATGATCGACGGCAACACCGCGGCCGCGCTCGGCTGCGTCTATGCCGGCGCGACGGTCGGCGCGTGGTACCCGATCACGCCGTCGACCTCGCTGATGGACGCGTACCGCTCGTTCTGCGCCCGCCACCGCACCGACCCGAAGACCGGAAGGCGCGACTACGTGGTGGTGCAGGCCGAGGACGAGCTGGCCGCGATCGGGGTGGTGGTCGGCGCGATGTGGAACGGCGCGCGCGCCTTCACGCCGACCTCCGGCCCCGGCATCTCGCTGATGGAGGAGTTCATCGGGCTCGCGTACTACGCGGAGGTGCCCGCGGTCATCTTCGACGTACAGCGCGTCGGCCCCTCGACCGGCATGCCGACGCGCACGCAGCAATGCGACCTCATCGCCTGCGCCTACGCGAGCCACGGCGACACGCGCCACGTGCTGCTGTTCCCGGACTCGCCGGAGGAATGCTTCACGATGGCGGTGCAGGCCTTCGACCTCGCCGAGCGGCTGCAGACGCCGGTGTTCGTCCTGCTCGACCTCGACATCGGCATGAATGACTGGATGGCACCCGAGTTCCACTGGGACGACGGCTACCGCTGGGACCGCGGCAAGCTGCTGACGCAGGAGCAGATCGAGGGCCTCGCGAAGTTCCAGCGCTACATGGACCCGGATGGCGACGGCATCCCGTACCGCACGCTGCCCGGCATCAGCCCGAAGGCGTCCTACTTCACGCGCGGCTCGGGCCACAGCAAGCACGGCGCCTACACCGAGGATTCCGCCGAGTACCGCGAGGTGCTCGACCGGCTGTCGCGCAAGTTCGAGACCGCGAAGAAGCTGGTGCCGCCCGCGGCCGTGGACGGACGCGGCGCCCCCGCGGCGATCGTGAGCCTCGGCTCCTGCGACGGGCCGGTGCGGGAGGCGCTCGCGGCGCTGCGCAAGGGCGGCCTCGCGATCGACTACCTGCGCGTGCGCGGCTTCCCGTTCGGCGCCGAGGTCGAGGAGTTCCTGGCGGCGCACCAGACCGTGTTCGTCATCGAGCAGAACCGCGACGCGCAGCTGCGGGCGCTCCTGACGCTCGAGACGGCGGTCGACAAGCAGAAGCTGCGCTCGATCCTGCACTACGACGGCCTGCCGATGTCCGCGGACTGCATCGTCGAGGGCGTCAACCGCGCGCTCGACCGGGGGGTCGCCGCATGAGCTTCATCGCCAAGCCGAAAGTCGCGAACCCGGCGCTGCCGAGGAACGCGCTCGGCCTCAACCGGCGCGACTACGAGGGCAGCATGTCGACGCTGTGCGCCGGCTGCGGCCACGACTCGGTCACCGCGGCCATCGTGCAGGCCTGCTTCGAGCTCGCGCTGCCGCCGCAGACCGTGGTCAAGCTGTCGGGCATCGGCTGCTCGTCGAAGACCACGGCCTACTTCGTCGCCGGCGGCCACGGGTTCAACTCGGTGCACGGCCGCATGCCCTCGGTCGCGACCGGCGCGAATGCCGCGAACCGCCACCTGCGCTATGTCGGCGTGTCCGGCGACGGCGACTCGCTGTCCATCGGCGTCGGCCAGCTGACGCACGCGATCCGCCGCAATGTCGACATGCTCTACATCCTCGAGAATAACGGCGTCTACGGCCTGACCAAGGGCCAGTTCTCGGCGTCGGCCGATGTCGGCTCGAAGTCCAAGAAGGGCGTGGCCAACGAGGACCAGCCGATCGACCCGGTGCTGCTCGCGCTCGCGCTCGGCGCTTCCTTCGTCGCGCGCAGCTTCTCGGGCGACAAGGAGCAGCTGGTGCCGCTGATCCAGGCGGGCCTCGCCCATCGCGGCTTCGCGATCATCGACGTGCTGTCGCCCTGTGTGACCTTCAACGACCACGAGGGCTCCACCAAGAGCTACGCCTACGTGCGCGAGCACTCGGAGACGCCGGTCGCGGCCGACTACGTCGCGCCGAAGCAGGAGATCCGCGTGCAGTACGCCGCGGGGGAGACCGTCTCGGTGCCGATGCACGACGGCAGCAGCGTGGTGCTGCGCAAGCTCGACCCCGGCTACGACCCGACCGACCGCACGCGCGCGGCGGCCTGGGTGCAGGAGCGCGCGATGCGCAACGAATACGTCACCGGCCTCATCTACGTGGACGAGACGCGCGGCGACTTCCACCAGCGCCAGGCCACGGCGGACGAGGCGCTGAACGCGCTCGCGTACGAGCGCCTGTGCCCGGGCGCGGCCAGGCTCCAGAAGATCCTGCAGGGATTCCGCTAGGCGGGGGCCGGCACGCGGCAGTCGAGCGTCCTGAGCGCGCCCGGCAGGACGCGCGCGTCGACGGGCGTGCGGCCGACCAGCTGTCCGTCCGCCTCCACGTCGCAGTCCGGCAGCGATTCGATGCGCGCCTTCGTGCAGGCAATGCGGCCAAATGCCGGGTGCGCCGCGGCGCGGCCGCTCCAGAGGCCGGGCGCCAGCGCGAGCGCGCGCAGCAGCGGCAGGTCCGCGACCGTCACCAGGTCGAAGGCGCCGTCGTCCGGCCGCGCGCCGGGGGCGAGGCGCATGCCGCCGCCGCAGTCGGGGCCGATCGCGGCGATCGCGGTCAGGCAGGCGCCCCCGGCGTCGCCGCCATCCGTCGTGATCCGCATGCGCGGCGCGCGAAAGCGCCGCAGTGCGCGCAGCAGTGCGATCGCATACGCGACCGCCCGGGGGCCGCGCGGGGAGGTCGCGCGCACGACGGCGGCGTCGAGGCCGGCACCCGCGGCGTTGTGAAAAATCACGGTGCGCGCCCCCGTGCGACCGGCGCAGGTCGCGCGGCCGAGGTCCACGAGCCGCGCCGGGGCGGACGCCATCGCGCCGGCGAGACAGGCCGGGTCGCGCGGCATGCCGTGCGTGCGCGCCCAGTCGTTGCCGCTGCCCTGCGGCGCGACCGCCGCGACGACGTCTGCGGGCGGCACGCGATCCTGCGCGTGCAGACCATTCACGAGCTCGTGGAACGTGCCGTCGCCGCCGATGGCGAGCAGCCGGCGCGCGCCCGACTCGACCGCGTCGCGCACCAGCGAGACCGCGTGCCCGGGGTACTCCGTCTCGGCGGCGCGGAAGCGCAGGCCGCGGCGCTCGAGCTCGCGCGCGAGCATCGGCCAGCGCCGGCGGGAAGCGCCGCCGCCGGACGCGGGATTCACGACGACGAACCAGCCCTGATCGCCCACCGCGACATCATGGGCCATAATGCGCGCCGATGCCGTGGCCGGTGACCTGCGCGTGGCGAAGCTCTACTTCTACTACTCGACGATGAACGCAGGGAAGTCCACGTCCCTGCTGCAGTCCAGCCACAACTACCGCGAGCGCGGCATGCGCACGCTCGTCTACACGGCCCAGTTCGACCAGCGCGGGGGAGGGCGCGTGCACTCCCGCATCGGGCTCTCGAGCGAGGCCAGGCACTTCGCGGGGGGCTCGGACCTCTACGAGGAGATCGCCGGCGAGCACGCGCGCCAGGCGGTCAGCTGCGTGCTGCTCGACGAGGCGCAGTTCCTGACGCCGGGGCAGGTCGAGCAGCTGGCGGCGGTCGTGGACCGCCTGTCGATCCCGGTGCTCTGCTACGGCCTGCGCACCGACTTCCGCGGCGAGCTGTTCGAGGGCAGCGCGCGACTGCTCGCGATCGCCGACGAGCTCTCGGAGCTCAAGACCATCTGCCATTGCGGGCGCAAGGCGACCATGGTCGTGCGGGTGGGCGCCGACGGCAGCGTCGAGCGCGCCGGCGAGCAGGTCGAGATCGGCGGCAACGAGCGCTACCTGCCGCTGTGCCGCCGGCACTTCTTCGACGCGATCGGGCGCGGACGCGCGACCTGACGATGGCGGGCGCGCTCTCGCCGCTTGCGAC
>DATBLN010000141.1:0-13477 GCA_036555345.1 Steroidobacteraceae bacterium | reverse complement strand
CGCAGGTCGGCGCGGCTCTTGCCCTTGTACACCAGCGACGCGCGCCAGAACGAATCCCAGTCGCCGAGCTGGAATGACTGCCGCAGCGTGAGGTTCGCCTTCCATTCGGGCGTGACCGGCAATGAGGTGCCCTTGGGCGCTTCCGGCGGAAATGTCTCCGTGGTGTTGCCATCGTCGTCGATGTCGCCGACATCCGGACATGGATCGACGGCAACCGGCTCGTCGGTGACCGGATCGGCGAACCCGCAGAACGGCGCGGTGATCTCGGAGTCGATGTAGGCGACGCCGCCGGAGAGCTGGAAGTTGTCGGTGACTGCCCAGGTGAGATCCATCTCCACGCCGCGAATCTCGGCTTCCGCCGCATTCTTGATGTCGGTGAGACCGTTCAGACCCAGCAGCGCGAACTGGAAGTCGTCCCACTGCTCCTGGAAGACCGCGCCATTGAAGCGCGCGCGACCGCCCGCCCAGCTCGTCTTCCAGCCGATCTCGTAGTTCGTCAGGAAGTCTGCCAGATAGGGCGGCAGCGTGCCGCGGCGCTGGATGCCGCCGGGCCGGAATCCCTCGGACCAGGTCGCATACACGAGCGCATCGTCGTTGAACTTGTAGGTCAGGTTGACCTTGCCGATGTAGTCGTCGTCCTTGGCGCGCTTGTCGAGGTACTTGCAGGGCGCGCCGCGGTAGGTACCGGGCGGCACCCCGGGGTCAGTGCAATGGACCTCGCCGGTGGAGCTGGAGAAGTTGGCGTTGTAACCAAAGAAGCCCTCCAGCGTATTGTCGTAGCGGTAGTACCGCAGGCCGCCGGTGGCCGTCAGCTGGTCGGTGAGGTCGACGGACAGCTCGCCGAAGATCGCCTGATCCTCGTCCACGCGCTCCTGCTGCGTGAGCCAGATCGTGTCGTCCCAGCCGGTGACTTCATAGTACGCCGTCAGGTCGTCGATCCAGTAGCGCTGCGTGATGTCATGGTTCTGCTTCTGGTAGAAAAGACCCAGCACGCCGCGCACGCGCCGGTCGGCCGGAGTGGAGATGCGAAGCTCATGGCTCATCTTGGTGAAGCCGTCGTCTCCCCAGATGTACTGGCCGATCGTGGGGTTGCCGTCATCGTCCGTCAGGAAGAGCGAGTAACAGCCGTATTCGGTGCACGGGTCCGCGGGGTCGAAAACGTCGTAGAAGTACGAATAGTCCGAGTAATCGAGCTGGCTGTCGATCTGCCGATCCAGATACGCGCCCGCGTACACGACGTCCAGGTTGCCGATCTTGCCTTCGACGGTCAGCGCCGCCTGATACCACTTGTCCTTGGACCAGTCGGGATAGACGTGGGCGGTCTGCAAATCACCCTGGTTCACGTCGTAGCCGAAGACGCCGTCGGCATACATGCGCTGCGCCATGATCGTGGGCATCACCGTCCAGTTGTCGTTGAGGTCGACGCGCAGCGCCGCGCGCGCGCCATAGGTGTCAACTTCGTTGAAATCCTTCTCGGCGAGCGGCGTGCTGTCCGTCGTGCACTCCGAGACCGGGACGCCGCCGAAAGCGGCGCAGGCCGGCCAGGTGCGCTGGACAGCGACGTTGTCGATGTAGCCGGCGTCATGCCGCGCCCAGCCGACCAGGCGGATCGCCGAGTTGTCGCTGATCGGGATATTGACGTGGCCTTCCGCGAGGTAACCCATGTCGCCCTTCGACACGGTGTTGCCCTCGACCCCGTAGCTCGCGGAGAAGCCGGAGGGGTCCGGCTTGTTGGTGATGATGCGGATCGTGCCGGCCTGCGAGGACGCGCCGTACAGCGTGCCCTGCGGGCCCGCGAGCGCCTCGACGCGCGCGATGTCGTAGAGATGCAGGTCGAGCGCGCCCGTAATGGTCGTGATCGGCTGCTCGTCGAGGTAGACGCCGACCGAGGGCAGCGGGCCCGAATGGTTGCCGTCGCCGCCGGAGGACACGCCGCGCATGTAGACGAGCGCGAATCCCGGGCCGAAGGTCTGGTAGGAGACCGAAGGCAGGAATTTCACGTAGTCGTCGAACTTCGTGATGTTGAGCTCTTCCAGCTTCTCGGCGCCGATCGCCTGGATGCTCATCGGCACGTCCTGGATGCTCTCCTCACCGCGCTTCTGTGCGGTGACGACCACTTCGCCGAGCACCGAAGGCTCCTGGGCGTGGGCCGGGGAGAGTGCCAGCAGGATGGCTGAGGCGAGTGGCGCCCGCACAACAACCGACTGCGAAAGCTTCTGTTTGCGTTTCTTCGAGCGTTGCATGTGAGAGTCTCCGCGCAGAGGTTGGTTAAGTTTACGCCTTGGGCGTTCGCCGTCAAAACTCCGGCACCGCCGGCCAGGCGTCCAGGACGGGCCCGAGGGCTTCCTTGAGCGGCCCGAGCCAGGGCTCGAAGTGCCGCCAATGGTCCACGCCCTCGCGGTAGATGGGTCGGCGCACCTGCTCCGAGCTCGCTGTCCGCACCGCACGCTCGTTCTCGTAGAAGCGCAGGCAGCCCTCCTCGAACGGCAGGCCACAGTAGTCCAGCAGGCGCCGGATCTCGCCTTCCGTGTCGTCCACCATGCGCTCGTACAGCACGCGATGGACGCGGCCGGGCAGCACTTCGTCGAAATGGGCCATCAGCTCGACGTAGTCGCGGTAATAGCGGCCGATGTCGGCGAGATCGAAGGTGAAATGCTGGCCGCGCGCGAAATGCTGCTTGAAGGCCGAGAAACAGCAGGCGAGCGGGTGGCGGCGCGCATCCACGATCTTCGCATTGGGCAGCATCAGGTGGATCAGGCCGACGTGGGCAAAATTGTTCGGCATCTTGTCGATGAAGAAGGGCGCCATCGTCTTGCGCTGCACCCGCGTCTGCTCCAGATAGCGCGCGCCCAGCGCGGCCAGGTCCGCGGCGCCCATGGTCGCGAGAATCTGCGGGTACTGCGACTCCTGCGACCGGCTGCGGCGTCCGCTCAGTTCGCGGGCAATGCCGATGACATCCGGCAGCTCCATCGTGCCCTCGACCTGGCTGTGCGAAGAGAGGATCTGCTCGAGCAGCGTGGACCCCGAGCGCGGCAGGCCGACGATGAAGACCGGATCGGGCCGCGGGTCGCCGAAGCCCGCGCGCTCCACGAAGAACTGCTTGGTAAACAGTCTCTTGGAGCGCCGCAGGGCCGCGGTGTTCTCGTCCGCGTCGTAGCGGATCAGGCTCTTGCGGATGCGGTTGCCTTCCAGGTAGTGACGAAAGGAGGCCTCCCAATCGCCCGCATCCTCGAGCGCCTTGCCGATTGCAAAGTGGAAGTGGAAGCGGTCCGCGTCGGTCAGCTCCCTGCGCTCGAGCTGGGCCAGCATCGTCGCGAGGTCGGCGGGCTCGAAGCGGAAGATCTTGAGATTCGCGAGGCTCCACCATGCCTCCCCAAACGCAGGCAGCAGGCCGATCGAGCGGCGATATGCGGCGACGGACTCAGCCTGCTGACCGGCCGACTTGAGCGCATGGCCGTAGCTCATCCAGGCCTTGGGCTGTGCCGGATACTCCGCCAGCACCTCCCGGTAGATCCCGATCGCCTGTTCGTACTCACCGAGCTGGCCGAGAATCGCCGCCTTCATGCTCCGGTAGCCGGGATTCGCGGGATCCTGAGCCAGAACCTGTTCTGCCTGCACGAGCGCCTGCGCCGCCTTGCCCTGCCGGTGCAGGACGGAGGCAAGGTTGTATCGCGCCGCGGTGAAAGATGGCGCCAGCTCGAGGCAACGCGTCAGGAGCGCCTCGGCGTCGGCATGACGCCCGAGCCGCGCCGCGACCTCCGCGAGCATCCGGATTGCCGCGATATCCGTGGGGTACTGCTTGAGATGCGCGCGCAGCAGGTTCTCGGCGACCGGGATGCGGTTTTCCACGAGCGCCGCGCCCGCTTCCAGCAACCGCGGATCCCGGATCGAGAACCTGAGGTGCTTCGCGTAAGCCTCATCTGCGCCTGCCGCATCGCCGATGGCCGCGAGATGGTCTGCGAGCGCCCGCCAGGCATCGCCGAGGTCCGGCTTGAGCTCGACCGCGCGCTTGAGCGACGCGACCGCCTCCTCGCCGCGGCGCAGCGCGCCATAGGCGAGGCCAAGCTCGTAATGGACGATCGCATGATTGCCGTGCGAGGCCGCGATTGGCTCCAGCAGTTCGAGCGCACCTTTCCCGTCGCCAAGCCGGCGCCTGGCCGCTGCGAGGATCAGGAGCGCCGACGGATGCTGTGGGACCGCCTTCAGGATCTCCGCGGCCTGTTCCGCGGCGAGCGCGGGCGAGGCCGCGAGCAGGCGCTCGGCGTGGGCGAGCGCGGTCGCGAGGGTGCCGACGGGCTCCTGGGGCGCCTGCGCGCTCACATCTTGGGCGTGGCGAACGCCGCGCGGTCCGGATGGCGCCGGCGCATCCAGAAGTAGATCGGCAGGCCGGCCAGCGAGAGCACGAACGCCCACACGAAGGGCTCGAGTCCGACGCCGAAGAATGCGAACGCCGTGAACGCAAGCCCGCCCACGGCCGCGAACCACAGCGCGGGCGGCGCCAGGCCCGGGGCGCGCTTCCACAGCAGGAATGTCGCGATCGCGCAGCAGGCATACAGCGGCAGGTTGGCAGCCGTCACGATCACCGCGAGCTTGGTGAAGCCGGCGACCGTCGATTCGCTGTAGTTCATCAGGCCGATGAAGGTCCCGAGCGCCCCGATGATGATCAGGCCGACCCACGGCGCGCCGAAGCGATTGAGGCGGCCCATTGCTTCCGGAACGAATTCCTTGATGGCGAGCGTGCGGCCGAGCTCTGCGACCACCAGCGTCCAGCCGTTCAGGCAGCCGAGACCGCTGATGACGACGAAGAGGGCGAGCCAGCGGCCATAGCCGGGGCCGACCAGCGCGTCGAGGATCGTGACGAAAGGAGCGTCCGAGGCCGCGAGCGTCGCCTGCGGCACGACCAGCATGCCGATCGCCACGGCCGCCACGTACACGAAAGCCACGATCACCGTGCCGATCAGGGTCGCGCGCGGGATCGTGCGTTCCGGATCCCGGGCGCGGCCCGCGGCGACCGTTGCGGTCTCGAAGCCGAGCATCGCGTAGAGCGCGATGGACGCGGCGGCCATGGACGCGGGCAGCCCGACCGCCGGCGTCGCCGGCAGGTTCGCGGCGTAGGCCGCAGGCTCCGCGAGGATGGCCGCGGCGCCGACCACCATGACGAGCGCCAGCGGCACGAGCTTCAGCAGCGAGGTGATCACCTGGACGCGCCCGCCGCTCCGGACTCCGAGCAGGTTGATGCCGACGAACAGCCACATGAATGCCACAGCCATTGCCGGGGCCGGCAGCACCTGCGAGCCGGGGAAAGCCGACAGGAAGTAGCCGACCACCGAGACCGCGAGCGTCGGCAGCGTGACCACGGCCGAGATCCAGTAGGCCCAGATCGCGGCGAAAGCGACCGGCTCGCCGAGCGTGCCGCGCAGGTAGTCGAACGGCCCGTCGGCCTGCGGCAAGCGGCGCGACAGCGCCGCGAACACGAGCGCGAGGCACGCGCAGCCGATGATGACCGCCAGCCAGCCGGTGAGGGCATTCAGGCCGAAGGGCGCGAGCGCCGCCGGCTGCATGAAAATGCCCATGCCGATCGTGTTGCCGATCACGAGGGCTGTGCACATCCAGAAGCCGAGCTGCCGCGTTTCCATGGTTCAGTCCCCGGGATCGATGAGGTGACCTTCCTTGATGACGCCGGAGACGTGCTCCAGGCGCGTGATGTCCGCGAGCGGGTCGCCGGTGACCGCGATGAGGTCGGCGTAGCGCCCGGACGCGACGGCGCCCAGCTCCTGGCCGCGCCCGAGCGCGGCCGCGGCGTCGATGGTCGCCGAGCGGATCGCCTCGATGGGCGTCATGCCGTAGCGCACCATGTAAGCGAACTGCCTGGCATTGTTGCCGTGCGGATAGATGCCGGCATCGGTGCCATAAGCGACGTGCACGCCGGCGGCGACGGCCTTGCGGAAACCCTCGCGCTGGATGTCGGTGGTCTCGCGGTTCTTGCGCAGGATCTCCTCGGACCAGCCGTCGCGATGGCCGACTTCCTCGGTGTAGTCGCCGTTGTAGATGTCGGCGACGAGCCAGGTGCCGTGCTCCTTCATGAGCTCGATGCCCTCGTCGTCCAGGTAGGAGCCGTGTTCGACCGACCGGACGCCGGCACGCACCGCGTTCTTGATGCCTTGCGCGCCGTGCGCATGCGCGATGACGTAGGTGCCGGCCGCCGCGGCCTCCTCGACGGCCGCGTGGATTTCCGCCTCCGTGTATTCGGGCGTGCTCGGCACGGTGCCCGAGGTGAACACCGCGCCGGTGGCGATGACCTTGATGAAATCCGCGCCGCCGGCGAGCAGCTCGCGCACGCGGAAGCGCACCTCATCGGCGTCGTTGGCGACGCCGCGGCGCATCTCCTCCGGCACGACGGTCCCTTCCGGCAGGCCGGTGACCTCGCCACCGCCATTCGTGATGGTGATATAGGCGCCGGCGACGAACATGCGCGGGCCCTCGACCAGCCCCGCGTTGATGGCGTTCCTGAGCGCCACGTCCACCAGCGCGCGGTAGGTGCCGACGTCGCGCACGGTCGTGAAGCCGGCCGCGAGCGTGGCGCGCGCATGCGCGGCGCCGATCAGGGAATCGCGCGCGGCCGAGCTCGAGAGCGGCGCCGCCACGTCGGCGGAGCTGATGTCGCCGACCAGGTGCGTGTGCAGGTCGATGAGACCCGGCAGCACCGTGTAGGCCGACCAGTCGATGACGTCCGCGCCGCCGCGCGATCCCGCGCCCCACGGCGTCACGGAGACGATGCGGCCGTCGTCGATGCGGATCGCCTGGTCGAGCAGGTAGCGGCCCTGTTCGACGTCGAGCACGCGGCCCGCGCGCACCACGGCCGGCTGGGCGGCCACGGCCGTCGCGACGAGCGCGAGGCACAGGGCGGCGATCGAGCGGCGAAACTTCATGCAGTCAGCTCCTTGTCACGTGCGTAATCGGCGAGCAGCAGGCGGTGGAAGTGGGCCACCGCGCCCTCGTGGCGCGGGCACAGCCTGCCCGGCTCGTAGAAACCGGACGCGAGCCCCTGCTGTACCTGCTCGCAGATCCCGCCGTCCTCCTGCTGCACCCGGTCGGTGAAGACGAGGTCCGCGGCGATCCGGGACTCCGCCCCCGGGTCGGGCAGGTAATAGTAGTGGAATTCCACGCGGCAGCGCTCCGGCGCGAGCGGCAGCACGCGGTTGGCCTGCAGCCGGCCGGGCATCACGTTCAGCATGGTGTTGGGATAGATGTAGTAGTACCAGGCGTGGCCCTCGCCGTAGGCCGTCCCCACGGGCGCGACGGGCGAATGCTGCAGCGAGTGCCAGCGCGCGGTCTCGGTGTGATAGCTGCGGTAATCGAGCGCCTGCGTGAGCCCCTGGTGCACGTACGGGAGGTGATACCCCTCGACGTAATTGTCCACGTACACCTTCCAGTTGCAGGCGACATCATAAGCGCGGCTGTGCACGTGCCGCATGGGCGCGAAGTCCGCGGGTGTGATGCGCTCCGCAATACCGGCGACGACCTCTCCGAACGGGACCGGATCGGGCGCCAGGTTCACGAACACGAGCCCCAGCCACTCCGCGAGCCCGAGCATCGGCAGCCGGACGCCGCCCGGGTCGAAGCCGGCGGCGCCCTGCATCCCGGGCGCGCGCTTGAGGCGCCCGTCGAGGCCGTAGATCCAGCCGTGATAGCGGCAATGCAGCTGGCGCGCTCCGCGACCGTTCTCGAGCGCGAGCGGCCCGGCGCGATGGCGGCAGACGTTGGGGAACGCACGCAGCACGCCGTCGTCGCCGCGCACGACGATCACGGGCGCATCGGCCACGCGCGCGACGACGTGATCGCCCGGGCCTGCGACGTCGGAAGCATGCGCCACGAGCTGCCAGCCGCGGGCGAGCACCGCGCGTGTATCGGTCGCCAGCCGGTCGGCGCCCAGATAGAATGCCGGCGGCAACGCCAGCGCCGGCGCTTCCTCCATCACCGGGTTTCCCGTCATGAAGAGCATCCTGACATTATTGATGGCCTTTGCGACAGCCGCCTGCCTGGCGGGACCGCGTGCGCGCGATCTCGGCGTGCCTTTCGAGGGGACTCCCGGCCCGCTCAATGCGATCACCGACGTCGCGGGCGTCACGGTCGGCCACACCACGCTCATCGAGGACCTGCCGGACGGCCGCAAGGTCAGGACGGGTGTCACGGCGATCCTGCCGCGCGGGCGGGACAGCTTCCGGATTCCCGCTTTTGGCGGCTGGCACCCGCTGAATGGCAACGGCGAGATGACGGGCACCACCTGGCTCGAGGAATCCGGCGAGCTCGACGGCCCGGTGATGATCACGAACACGCACAGCGTGGGTATCGTGCGCGATGCCGTGATCGCCTGGCGCGTGCGCCAGGGCGGTGCCGGCGCCGACGGCTACTGGTGGTCGCTGCCGGTCGTCGCCGAGACCTGGGACGGACACCTGAACGACGTGAATGGCTTTCATGTGAAGCCGGAACACGCCTGGGCCGCGCTCGATTCCGCGGCAGGCGGGCCGGTCGCGGAAGGAAACGTCGGCGGCGGCACCGGCATGATCTGCCACGAGTTCAAGTGCGGCATCGGCACGTCTTCACGCCGAATATCGGTGGCAGGACGCGAGCTGACGATCGGCGTGCTGGTGCAGGCGAACTACGGCCTGCGCGAGACGCTTCGCATCGCGGGCGTGCCGGTCGGCGAGCACATCCGCGCGCACCGCGCCTACCAGGACCAGGTCCCGGAGAGCGGTTCGATCATCATTGTGGTGGCGACGGATGCGCCGCTGCTGCCGCACCAGCTCGGGCGCATCACGCGCCGCGCGGGCATGGGCCTCGCGCGGATGGGCTCGATCGCCGGCAACGGCTCCGGCGACATCTTCGTGGCCTTTTCGACCGCCAACGCGGAGGCGATCGCGGACGACGACTATGCCGCGGCGGAATTCCTCGACAACGGTGCGCTCGATCCGCTCTTCGCCGCGACCGTGCAGGCAACCGAGGAAGCGATCGTGAACGCGCTGGTCGCCGCGAAGGACATGCAGGGACAGGGCGGACATTACGCCATCGCGCTGCCGCACGACAGGCTGGTCGAGCTCCTGAAGCGGTACAACCGCTACTCGCCGCCCAGGTAGCGTCCGTACCAGTCGAGGTGCCTCTGCATGCGATCGCGCAGGTAGGACGGCACCGTGATGTCGTGCCACTCGCCGGGGTAGATCACGAGCTGCGCGGGCACGCGCAGCGCCTTCAGCGCCTGGTACATCTGCTCGCTGCCGACGCACGGCACGTTGAGGTCGAGTTCGCCGCAATAGAATAGCGTCGGCGTCCTGATCCGGTTCGCCTGGAAGAACGGGAAGCTCACGCGGTCCCAGGCTTCCCGGTTGTCCCACGGCCGGCCGAGCTCGAAGTCGTACTCGCGGATGTACATGTCGACGCCGTAGGTGCCGAGAAAATTCGAGGCGCCCGCGCCGCTTGCCGCCGCCTTGAATCGCGGATCCCGCGCGATCACGGCGTTGGTGAGGATCCCGCCGTAGCTGTGGCCGCCGACCGCGAGCCGGCCCGCATCGGCGACGCCGAGCCCGATGGCGTGATCCACGGCGGCAAGCACGTCTTCCGCATCCTTGTTGCCCCAGTCCGCCCAGATCGCGCGCGAGAAATCGAAGCCGCGCCCGGAACTTCCGCGCGGGTTGGCGGCGACGACCGCGTAGCCGGCGCCCGTGTACACCTGCCAGTCCTCCATGAATTCATGGCTGAACTGGTACACCGGCCCGCCGTGGATCCGGAGAATCGTCGGATAACGGCGGCCGGCGACGTAGTCCGCCGGCCGTGCCAGCAGCCCCTCGATGATCGTGCCATCCGCGCTCGGAAACGAGATCGCCTCGACAGACCCGAGTTGCCGCTGCCCGACCCACTCATTGTGGTCGGCGATCGTGCGCAGCCTCCCGCGCTCCACGGCCTCCAGCCGGTACGGATGGGCATCATCGCCGCCGAGCACGGCGAGGCGCCCGCCGGCGACATCGAACGCCACGTCGAAGCGCGGCCCCGTGGTGAGCGGCGTGATGCGCCCGCTCGCGAGCTCGATGCGCGAGAGATGCGTGACGCGCGACTGTTCGACGAGCGCGAGCACCGACCTGCCGTCCTGCGAGAATCGCGGCCGCGTGAAGCATCGGTCGATGTCGGCGGGAATGGTGACGCCGCCGGTCTGGACGTCGATGACGTGCAGCTGCCACGGCTTGTAGTAGATGTGCCGGTCGTCGCCGCTCCGGAGGTAGGCGATGCGCCGGCTGTCGGGGCTCCACTCCGGCCGCGATTCCCAGGACGGATCCACGTCCGCGCCTTCCGCGGTCGTCAGCCGGCGCTCGATGGCGCCGGCGCGCGGCTCGACCAGGTAGATGTCCCAGTTGAGATGGCGGTCCGGGTCGTCCCCGCGCTTCGTCGCATAGGCGATCAGCCGGCCGTCGGGCGACCAGGACGGCAGGTACTCGTCATTCGGGCCCCCGGTCAGCTGTACTGCCTCGCGCGTCTTCACGTCAAAGGCATAGAGATGCTGCCTCCGGTCCGTCAGCAGGCCCGCATAGTCTTCCTTGAAGTAGTAGCGCTCGATGACGACCGGTTCCGGCTTTGGCGGCTCCTTTTCGTTTTCAGCCCGCTCGGGGTCGCTCGCGATGACGGCGAGCCTCCCGGAGTCCGGCGACCACGCGAACTCCAGGACGCCGCCGGGGAACTCCGTTGCCTGCTCGGCCTCGCCGCCCGCGGCCGGCATCAGCCAGACCTGCGTCTCTGCGTCCTCGCCGCCGCGGTCCGACAGGAAGGCGATGGTGCGTCCATCCGGGCTGTACGCCGGGCTCCACTCGCTGGCGTCCGCCGTATGCGTGAGCGCGCGCCGGTCGCCGCCATCCCAGCGCACGCGCCAGATCTCGGAGACGGGCTCGTCGGTCTCGAGGTTGGCGGCCTCGACGCTATAGACGAGGAAATCGCCGTCCGGCGAGAAATCCGGCTCGCCGACCACGGCGAGCCGCACGAGGTCGTCCACGGTGAAGGGCGCCCCCGCCGCGACGGCGGCGCAGGGAAGCAGGAAGCCCGCGAGCAGGCCGGCGGCGCGGCTCATGACTTCGCTTCCAGCGCCTGGTCGAGCGCCGTGCGCAGGTAGCCCATTGCCTCGTCCACCTCCGCCTCGGTCACGCAGAGCGGCGGCATGAAGCGCAGCGTCGAGACGCCGCAGGAGAGCAGGAGCAACCCGTTCTGGTACGCGGTGTGCAGCAGCCGGTCCACCAGCGCGCGGGCGGGCGAGCCGTCCTTCTCGATCAGCTCGAGGCCGATCATGAGCCCGCGCCCGCGCAGGTCGCCGATGCAGGGATAGTCGCCCTTGAGCGCGGCGAGGCGCTTCATGAAGTGCGCGCCGACCCTCGCGGCGTTCGCCGCGTACTGCTCGCGCACCAGCTCGATGGTCGCGTTCGCCGCGGCGCAGCAGACCGGGTTGCCGCCGAAGGTGTTGCCGTGCGCGCCCTTCTTCCACTTCCGCATGATGCTCTGCTTCGCGACCACGGCGCCGATCGGCATGCCGGAGCCGAGCCCCTTGGCGACCGTCATGATGTCTGGCTTCACTCCGGAATGTTCGGCGCAGAACATCTTTCCCGTGCGGCCGACGCCGGACTGCACCTCGTCGAAGATGAGCAGGATCCCGTGCTCGTCGCAGATCTGACGCAGACCCGCCAGGAATCCATCGGGCGGGACGAGATAGCCGCCTTCCCCCTGCAGCGGCTCGACGACGATCGCCGCGACTTCCTGCGCGGGCACGTTGCGCTCGAACAGCATGCGGATGTAGTCGAGCACCGCGCGGCCCTGGTCGCTGCCGGCGAACAGCGGGCGATAGCTGTTCGGGTAGGGCACGTGCGTGACGCCGGGCATCGTCGGGAAGAAGCCCGCCTGCTGCGTGTACTTGCTGGAGGTCAGCGCGAGCGAGCCCATCGTGCGGCCGTGGAAGCTGCCGAGGAAGGCGATGATGCGGCCGCGGCCGGTGACGTAGCGCGCGAGCTTGAGCGCGCCCTCCACCGATTCCGTGCCGGATTGGCAGAAGAACGACATGCCGGGCTCGCCGAGCGGCACGAGCGCCGAGAGCCGCTCCGCGAGCGCGGTCATGCCCTCGTGCCAGTAGTCGCTCGAGATGTGCAGGAACTTCGCGGCCGCCTCCTGCACCGCGGCGACCACCTTCGGGTGCGCGTGGCCGGTCGCGCAGACCGCGATGCCCGCGGCGAAGTCGAGGAAGCGGTTGCCGTCCACGTCCCAGGCCTCGGTGCCGCGGCCATGCGAGATCACGAACGGGTAGTCGCGCGGGTAGGAGGGCGAGGCGACCTTCGTGTCGCGCTCGATCATGGCGCGCGCCTTCGGGCCCGGCAGCTCCGTGCGGATGTGCGGGTTCCTGGCGATGGCGGGTATGGCACTCATGTCGGCAGCCTCACGGGCTCGCGATGCGCGGTTTCGGTGCGCAATTGTAGCGCGCGCAACGCTTCGAGTTCCGTGGATGTCGGCGGTGCGATGGCGTCCAGTTCCGGCGCGACGGCGAGCGGCCAGCCGACGGCGGTGCGCGCCTCCTCGACCGTGACTCCAGGGTACGTGGCTGCGAGCGCGAGTTCGCCGTCCGCTCCCCGCGGCCCCAGGATCCCGACGTCCGTCACGACCATGGACGGGCCGCCGCCCTTCGCACCGCTCCGCGCGCGGCCCGGGAAATGCCCGCCGCTCGTCTGGAAGTCGAGCTTCGGCACGAACGAGCGCGGCGTCGCCTTCATGACGATGAAGACCTGTCCGGCGTGCGCCGCGATCTCCGTGGCGCCGCCGGCGCCCGGCAGGCGTGTGCGCGGCCTGTCGTAGGGGCCGATCACGGTGCTGTTCAGGTTGCCGTGGCGGTCGATCTGCGCGCCGCCGAGCAGCGCGACCTCGACTCGCCCGCCCTGGAGATATAGACCGAACAGGTCGGCCTGCGAGACAGCCGAGGTCGCCCCGCTGACCAGCGTCGGGTCGCCGATCGAGAGCGGGAGGCGGGCGGGGCGGGCGCCGTAGACCCCGGCCTCGTAGATCAGCTCCAGGTCCGCGGCGACGGTGCGCCGGGCCAGGTTGCAGGCGATGTTCGGCAGCCCCACGCCGACGAACACCGTGCGCGCCCCCGCCAGCGCCCGCGCCGCGGCTACGATCATCATCTCGGAGGGGGTGTAAGGCTGTTGCTCATCGGTGCTCATCGAAAGTCCTTGAAGCGACAGTGTTATGTTTACCAACGGTGTTTCAGTGTGGTCGCATCGGCTTACAGCGAAGGGATATTGTCATGCTGACCGAAGGGAAGCATCTCACTATGGTAGCGTGGACTAGCATCGTCATATCGTTGAGATGTTTCACTCCGTTCAACATGACATTGAGACGCGCTGCGAGATTTCGCTAATTCAAAGCGTTACGCTGTCATGCTGGCTGCCCACTACCGATAGTTTCC